>JAEUNH010000008.1 GCA_016791205.1 Rhodocyclaceae bacterium
TGGTGTACGGCGGCAGCGGCGGCCCGCAGGTCGTCTTCTATCAGCAGAACTATCTCCTCGGCTTCCAGACCGTGCTGGACGGGACGGCCGTCACGGCATCGCCCTTCGATCAGATCACCCTGACGCTCAGTCACGCGGCCGACTCGAACCAGGTATCGGCAAGCTGGGCCTATCTGCTCGGCGGATTGCTGCAGGGCACGGGCGCATTCGCGCCCACGGCGACGCTGTTCTCCGACGAGCCCTTCACCCGGGCCTCGTTCATGGTCTCGGCACCCGTCCCCGAGCCGGAAACCTGGGCCATGCTGCTGGCCGGCCTGGGGATGCTGGGCTTCATGTCGAGAAGGCGGTTGAAGGTTTAACTGCGGTCCCTCTCCCCTGCCCCATTCCCCGCCGGGCGGGGAGTGGGGTTTTTCCTCCTGGCGAATAGCCCGTTCGGACTATTGCGCTGCAGCAGGGCAGTTGCTATCTTGCCCCCATAAGAACATAGGAGGCTCACCTATGAACAAGCAGCTTGCCGCCCTGGCGGTCGCTGCGCTTGCGGCTTTCGGCCCGGCGCCGGCGGCTGCCACCAGCACCTCGTCCGCGACGCTCAGCGGCTTCACGTTCACGCTCGTCGACCTCGACACCAGCGATAGCATTCTGCCGAGCATCAGCTTCCTTTCCGCCGCCGGCACCTCGCAGGCTTACAGCTACGCATTCAACGGTGTCGGCGTAAGCGCCAATACCGGCTATGGCGGCGGGCAGTGGCTGCCGGCCGCGAGCAGCGCCTCAGTATTCGGGGCCTCGGCTTCGGCGACGGTGGGCATCGCCGGCGGCGATCCGACCACGCTGTCGCTCGTCGCTAGCGGCTCGACTGCCGGTTTCGTGCCCGGCGGCTGGTATTCAAGTTTCATCGCCTCGGCCCTGGCGCCGGATCCGATCTACCTCAGCTTCTCGCTCGGCGCCAATACGGCGGTGACGATCGGCGCGCTGTATGCGCTGTCGACGGCGACAACCAGCAGCCCGGCTCAGGAAAATGCCACCGCCAAGGCCTATCTCGCCGTCTCGGGGCCGGGCGCCAACGGCACGGGATCGCAGAGCGATATCGCCAGCCAGCAGATCAGCGTCTATTCCTACTGGAGCGGCACGCAGTACGCCGGCGACAGCGCCTCCCTGGCCGGCGCCCTGGCGGTGACCTTCACCAACACCACTACCGGCGCGCTCGACGGCATGTTGCATGCGGAGAGCTATGTCTATGGCGAGAGCCTGGCGGCGGTGCCGGAGCCCGGCGGCTGGGCCATGCTGCTGGCGGGGATCGGGATGCTGGGGCTGATCGCCCGGCGCAGGAGCCGTTCGCCGTCGTAGGCAGACCGAGTTTTTTCCGGACAACGGGAGCTGCGGCTCCCGTTGCCTTTTCCGCGGCTCAGAAGGTGAACTGGGCGCTGAGGTAGGCCAGCCGGTCCTTGTACTGGAAGCTGGCGTCGGTCGAGTCGCGGGCCTCGCGCTGGAGGGTGGCGGAGAGGTTGAGGCTTTGCAGCGGGGCCCAGCCGAAGCTGAGCGCGGCCGTGCGGACGGTGTCCTTGCGGTGGTAGTTGAGCAGCGGGTTGACGTCGCCGAGGTAGTCGCGCTTGCTGCGCTCGAGGCGGAGCTGGACGCTGGTCTTGTAGGTCGGACGCCAGAGCGGGGCGACGGAGAGCCCTTCGGTGAGGACGTAGTTGGAATAGAAGTCCTGGTAGGCGGAGATCTCGCGCCGGGCGGTGACGTTGAGCGAGGTCTTGCCGGTGATCTGCCAGTCCCAGGTGAGCTTGCCGTTGGCGCCGCTGAAGTCGCGCTGCGGGGCGAGCGGGTGGCTGCGCTCGACCTGGCTGAGCTGGGCGCGCAGGACGGACTTGCCGGTGATCTGCCAGAGGCCGCGCAGCTCCGCCGCCTTCTGCCTGAATTGCGAGGCGGGGCTCAAGGGGTATTCGCCCTCCTGCTCGCGCAGGGTGAACTGGATCTCGTTGCCGGCGCCGGTGCGGTAGAGGATGCCGGCTTCGGCGGTGTCGACGGTGTTGTCCCAGGTGCGGCGCAGGGCGGTGTCGTTCTCGGATTCGGCGCGGCTGAGGGCGCCGAGGGCGTACCAGTTGGCGTGGATCCACCAGCGGGCGGAGAAGCCGGTGGTGAGCTGGGTGCGGATGTTGCGGTTGGGCGCGCGGAAGTCGCCGAAGCTGGTGAGCTGCTGGGCCTGGGCGCGGTACAGATCGCCTTGCAGGCGGTTGCCGAGCTGCCATTTCCAGCGCAGGTCGTAGTCGCGGGCCTGGTGGTCGAGGAAGTCGTAATGGCCGTAGCGGTAGTCGTTGAGCCTGGCGTCGAGGATGAAGCGCTGGCGGCTCCAGGGCTGGTCGATGCGCAGGCCGAAGGTGGTGCTGCGGATGGTGTCGCCGCGCTGGCGGCTGCCGGCGAAGGCCAGCATGTTGAAGTTGTCCGGCAGGCGGAAGATGTTGTCGTCGCGGGTGACGCTGGCGGCGACGCTGAAGTTGACGACGTCGCCTTCGGTGGCGTGCGCCGGCGCAACGCAGGCCAGCGCGCATCCGATGAGGAGGCGCGCCAGGCTGCGAGTCATGCCGGCGTATTTTTTACCCATACTAATTTTGCATTGTATCAGATAGTTGCAATTGTTTCTTCACCAATTTTGCCAACTTTCTGTGCGGATCACCCAGAGGCCGAGGGCGAGGTTGGTGACGCCGTGGGCCAGGATCGGCAGCCAGAGGTTGCGGCTGGCCCGGTAGAGGCCGCCGTAGGCGAGGCCGGCGACGAGGCCGGCCAGCCATTGATGGTGCTCCAGGGCGAAAAGCAGCGAGGAGAGTAGCAGGGCTTTGTTACCGATGCGTGCCGGGTCGTGTTCGAGAAAGTCGGGCCGGTCGATCCAGCGGGCCAGGAAGGAGCGCCAGAAGAGTTCTTCCATCACCGGCACGACGAGGGCGGCGCCGCCGAGCCGGAAGGCGACGAGCAGCGGGTCGAGGCCGCCGTCGGGGCGGCGCGGGTCGAAGCCGCCTTCGACGCCGAAGGGCAGCCGCATCCAGGGAGCGTCGAGGGCGAGCCAGAGTACGCAGACGACCAGGCCGAGGGCGACGGCGGCGAGCAGCCGCGCCGGGGTGCAGCCTTGCAGGCTGGCCAGCTCGCCGTAGCGGCGCCAGAGCAGCGCCAGCGCCAGGGCCACGGCGGCGCTGCGCAGGGCGTACAGCCAGGGCCCGAGGGCCGCCGGCAGCATGGCCGCGAACAGCGGATCGAGGGCCAGGAAACCGATGAACAGGGCAAACGGAAAGATCCGGGACAGGGCCCGGCGGTTCAATGACATTGTTGTTGTTCGCCTGAAGTTCGGCGAATTCTACCGGGATACGCTTTCGAGCGGCTTTTTTCTCGGCCCGGATTTGGCAACCGCCTGGGTGCGGTTGGTGACGTTGAGCTTGCGGAGGATTTTCTGGACGTGGTTCTTGACGGTGAACGGGCTGATGTTGAGGATCAGGCCGATCTCCTGGTTGGTCTTGCCGGCCCGCATCCAGCGCAGGATCTCGGCTTCGCGCTCGCTCAGCACCAGGCCTTCGCCGGGGGCGGCGGCGGCCGGGCTTTCGCCGATGGCGATGCGCTGCAGGGCCATGTAAAGATGCGGCACCAGCAGGTCGAGGCAGTAGCGGTACTTGCGGCAGACGCCGTTTTCGATGCGGAAGAAGGCGAAGAAGGCGCCCATCCCGGAGTGGTAGTCGACGACCCCGTGGGCGGCGCAATTGACCAGCTCCAGGTGACGGATCTCGCGCGTCAGGAAGGCGTGCTCGCGCTCGTCGCAGCGGGCGTCGGGCAGGATCAGGGGCGCGCAGTCGCGTTCGCGCCAGTGCGACACCAGGCGCGGGATCAGGCCGCGCTCGGGATCGCCGAGCAGCTCGATCATGCGCTCGCCGTAGGGCGCGCCGGAGAAGCAGTCGATGCGGATGTCGTGCTTGGCGAGGTCGCCGGTGGCGCAGACCAGGATCTCGTGCGGCAGCAGGCGCTGCAGGTCGCCCTGCGTCCAGAGAAAATACTGGTAGCGCTTGCGAATGTTGATAGAGGCGTCGATGACCCGGTAGAGGCTCTCCAGGTCAAGCGCACTGAAGCTTACGCGTTCCACACAGTCCCTTTTGCCCGCCGTCGGCGGGCGGATTCCAGAAAAACTTCCGAGCCCGGCAATGCCGAAATCAGTTCAGGATTATCATGGGGTCGGGGATCGCCAGAGCCTGGTGGCGCCCCGTATGGATACACGCCGTCGGGAGGCAATGTAGTCCAATGCCGTTAGAATTACTGTGAAATAATGCGCACTTTTCGCGGTTCCCCGTATTTTTTCAGCATAACGATTACTGATGTTCGCCGTCATAGGCAAGCAACATAACCTGCTGCGCTCCAAGCTGAGCCTGGCTTCGATCGTCGGCATCCTGCTGGAGCCGGCGGTGGTGCTGTGCGCCCTGGGGGCCGTCGCGGCCTTCCACGAGGAGCCCTTCGAGGCGCCGTATGTCATTCTTTCCCTGATCCTTTTTTCACTGACCTTCCCCGGCACCTCGCGGGTCAGCGATGGCTATCTGACGATCGTCCGGGACATCCTGCTGGGCTGGCTGGTGCTGGCCGGCCTGCTGCTGCTGTTCGGCTATGCCAGCGGCTACCTGAAGGTGTTTCCGCAGGAGGTGATCTTTGCCTGGTTCGTGGCCACGCCGGTGGCCCTGGCGGCGGCGGACATTGCGGCCAAGCACCTGATCCCCCTGTTCCTGGCCCAGGAGGGGCGCCAGCGCACGGCGGTGGTGGCCGGCATGAACGAGGTGGGATTGCGGCTGGCCCGCCAGTTCAAGGAGAAGAGCTATCTCGGCGTGCGGGTGGTCGGCTTCTTCGACGACCGCAACAAGGAACGGCTGACCGAGACCGGCGGCTTCGGCCTCCTCGGCAAGGTGAACCAGCTGGCGGATTTCGCCAAGCAGAACCGCGTGGATTTGATCTACCTGGCGCTGCCGATGGCCACCCAGCCGCGCATCCTCAACCTGCTGGAGTCGCTGCGCGATACCACGGCCTCGATCTATTTCGTGCCGGACATCTTCGTCACCGACCTGATCCAGGGCCGCATGGACGACGTTTCGGGACTGCCGGTGGTGTCGGTGTGCGAGACGCCGTTCATCGGCATCAACGGCTTCATCAAGCGCGCCAGCGACATCCTGCTGGCGAGCCTGATCCTGCTGCTGGTCTCGCCGGCCATGCTGGCGATCGCCGCCGGGGTGAAGCTGTCCTCGCCCGGCCCGGTGATCTTCATGCAGCGCCGCTACGGCCTGGACGGCAAGGAGATCTCGGTCTACAAGTTCCGTTCGATGACGGTCTGCGAGGACGGCGACAGCGTGCCGCAGGCGCAGCGCGGCGACCGGCGCATCACCCGCTTCGGGGCTTTCCTGCGCCGCACCTCGCTCGACGAGCTGCCGCAGTTCATCAACGTGCTGCAGGGACGCATGAGCGTGGTCGGGCCGCGCCCGCACGCGGTGGCCCACAACGAGTTGTACCGCAAGCTGATCAAGGGCTACATGATCCGCCACAAGGTCAAGCCGGGCATCACCGGCCTGGCGCAGGTGAACGGCCTGCGCGGCGAGACCGAGACGCTGGAGAAGATGAAGGCGCGGATCGAGTGCGATCTCGATTACCTGCGCAACTGGTCGCTGGGCCTGGACCTGTCGATCGTGCTGCGCACCGTCCTGGTGGTCATCAGGGACCGCAATGCCTATTGAAGACGGGCGCGCCGCCAAGCCGGTCCGCTCGCGGCTGATCGCCGCCCTGCGCGCCGCCTGCCTGGCGCTGGCGGCGCTGATCGTGGCCTCGCATTTCGCCTTCGGCGCGACGCCCAAGGCGGTGAATTTCGTGCCGGCGCCGTGGGATCTGCTGCTGCATGCCCTGCTCTACGCCACGATCGCCTTTCTGGCCAACCTCGGGCTGGGCGGCGGGCGGCCGATGACCGTCTTCGCCCTCGCCTGCCTGATCGGCACCGCCGACGAGGCGCTGCAGCTCTTCGAGCCCGGCCGCCATGCCGACTGGAGCGACCTGCTGGCGGACATGCTCGGGGCGCTGGCCGGCGCTTTTTCCGCACGGGCCCTGCTTGATCATGCGCCGGCCGGCTAGCCTACTGCTGCTGTGGGCACTGGCCGGCGCCGCCTTTGGCGCCGACGACGCGTACCGTGCGAAGCTGGCGAATCCGGCGCAATACAAGCTGGCCGGCAGCGACGAGGGGCTGGCGACGCGCCCGCACGGCAAGCTGCTGCAGCGGGCGGCCCGGGCCGGCGAGGTCGACCCGGCGCTGCTCCATGCGATCGTCAAGGTCGAATCGGGATACAACCCGCGGGCGGTTTCGCCGAAAGGCGCGGTGGGGCTGATGCAGCTGATGCCGGAGACGGCGCGCCGCTACGGGGTGCGGGACAGCCGCGATCCGGCGCAGAACGCGGCCGCCGGCACGGCCTACCTGCGGGACCTGCTGATCCGCTTCGATCACGATCTGCCGCTGGCGCTGGCGGCCTACAACGCCGGCGAGAACGCCGTGCTGCGCCACGGCCAGAGGATTCCGCCCTACCGGGAGACGCGCGAGTACGTGCCCAGGGTGCTGTCGCTCTACGAGGCGAATCGCCGCGAGGCCGCGCGCGGCGGCCCCTACCGGCTGGTCGGCGACTGGAGCGCGCGTCTCGGCGCGCAGGAGAGCACCGTCAGAGAATGAAGGCCGGCTTCATCTTTACCGGCAGCAGGCAACCCTTGCGGGCGCGGTGCAGGCGGTACTTGGCGATCTCCTTGCCGTCCACCTTGCAGGGCACCGTCTTGCCGCCGCGGCCGATGCCCTCGACGACGACGCGCTGGCCGTCGTTCACCAGCACCCCGACCAGCGACTCCTTGTCCTCGAGATCCATGACGATGACGCCGCGTCCGGCAGACTGAGTTTTCATTTCGCTCGTCGCGAAGAGCAGCAGGCGGCCGTTCTCGGAGACGGCGGCGATGGTGTCGCCGGCCACTTTCGCCGGATGCAGCACGCGCTCGCCCTCCTCCAGGCTCATGAAGGCCTTGCCGGCTTTCTGCCGCGAGACGAGGTCGCCGACTTTGGCGATGAAGCCGTAGCCGCCGGAATTGGCGAACAGGTAGTGCGCCTCGATCCCGTCGGACACCGCCGCGGCGACGCGGGCGCCGGCCTGCAGGTCGATCATGGTGCCGATCGGCGCGCCGTCGCCGCGCCCGCCGGGCAGGTCGGAGACGCGCAGCGAATAGGCGCGGCCGTTGGAGTCGACGACGACGAGCGGCGAGGTGGTGCGCGTCTCGGCGACGAGGAAGGGATAGTCGCCGGCCTTGTAGGCGATCGCCGTGCGGTCATGCCCATGTCCGTCCCTGCGGCGCACCCAGCCGTTCTTCGAGAGGATCACCGTCACCGGTTCGTCGGGGACCTGGATCTCGGCCGGCGCCACCGGCGCCACCGCCTCTATCAGCGTGCGGCGTCCGTCGCCGTACTGTTTGGCATCCTGCTCGATCTCCTTGAGGAGGAGCCTGGTCATCTCCTTGCGCTCGGCGAGCAGTTTCTGCAGGGCGCTGCGTTCCTCCTTCAGCTCGGCGAGCTCCTTCTCGATGCGGATGCCTTCGAGTCGCGCCAGCTGGCGCAGGCGGATTTCGAGGATGTCCTCCGCCTGGATCTCGGAGAGGCTGAACTTCGCCATCAGGTCCTGCTTCGGCTCGTCCGAGTTGCGGATGACCTTGATCACCTTGTCGATGCTCAGGTAGGCGATCATGCGGCCGTCGAGGATGTGGATGCGGCGCTCGACCTCGGCCAGCCGGTGGCGGCTGCGCCGCTCGACGGTGTCGTAGCGGTAGGCCACCCACTCCGAGACGATCTGCACCAGGTTCTTCTGCTGCGGCCGGCCGTCGCGGCCGAGCATGGTGAAGTTGAGCGAGACGTTGGTCTCCAGGCTGGTGTTGGCGAGGAGGATGTTCATCATCTCCTGCACGTCCTGGTTCTTCGACTTCGGTTCGAGGATCAGCCGCACCGGCTCCTTGTCGGTGGACTCGTCGCGCATCGTGTCGAGCACGGAGAGCAGCAGCTGCTTGAGGTTCTTCTGCTCCTGCGAGACGTCCTTGCGGCCCTGCTTCGGCTGCGGGTTGGTGAGCGACTCGATCTCGGCGGCGACCTGCGCGGCGGAGACGCCGTGCGGCAGTTCCTGCACGACGATGCGCCACTGGCCGCGGGCGAGGTCTTCGATGCGCCAGCGCGCACGCATGCGCAGGCTGCCGCGCCCGGAGGTGTAGGCGTCCTCGATGTCCTTCGGCTGGGAGATGATCTGGCCGCCGCCGGGGAAATCCGGTCCCTGCACGTGGCCGAGCAGGTCGGCCAGCGTGGCCTTCGGGTTGCGGATGAGGTGCACGGCTGCTGCCGCCACCTCGCGCAGGTTGTGCGGCGGGATCTCGGTGGCCATGCCGACGGCGATGCCGGAGGCGCCGTTCAACAGCACCATCGGCAGGCGCGCCGGCAGCAGCACCGGCTCGCGGAAGGCGCCGTCGTAGTTGGGGGCGAAGTCGACGGTGCCGCGATCGAGCTCGCCCAGCAGCAACTCGGCGATTGGCGTCAGCCGCGCCTCGGTGTAGCGCATCGCCGCCGCGGCGTCGCCGTCGCGCGAACCGAAGTTGCCCTGGCCGTCGATGAGCGGGTAGCGCAGCGAGAAGTCCTGCGCCACGCGCACCATGGCGTCGTACACGCTCTGGTCGCCGTGGGGATGGAACTTGCCGATGACGTCGCCGACGACGCGGGCGCTCTTCACCGGCTTGGCGCCGGCCCTGAGGCCCATCTCGTGCATGGCGTAGAGGATGCGCCGTTGCACCGGCTTCTGGCCGTCCTCGACGTGCGGCAGGGCGCGTCCGGTGACCACGCTCATTGCGTAGGTGAGGTAGGCGCGCTCGGCGTAGAGGTCGAGCGGGAGAGCGTCGTCGGGCAGCGCGTCGGGCCCGGAGGGCGGCGCGGCAGGCGGCGGATTCGCCGTCCCGGCGGGACCGACTTTTCCGGACTCGAACAGGTCCAAGGTTTCGTTACCCATCAGACGTCGGCCTCCACTTCATTGCCTTTCTCTTCCATCCAGCCGCGGCGGCCGGCGGACTCGCCCTTGGCCATCAGCAGGGTGAACATCTTCCTCGTCTCTTCTTCTGCGCCTTCGCGCAGCACTACCGGCAGCACGCGCCGTGTCGCCGGGTCCATCGTCGTCTCGCGCAGCTGTTCCGGGTTCATCTCGCCGAGGCCCTTGAAGCGGCCGATCTCGATGGCGTCGGGATTGACGCCCTCCTTCCGCAGGCGGTCGCGGATCGCCTCGAGTTCGCCCTCGTCGAGCGCGTAGAGGCGCTTGGCCGGGCGCTTCTTGCCCGAGGCCGGCACGTCGACACGGTAGAGCGGCGGCAGGGCGATGTAGACGTGGCCGCGGGCGATCAGCCGGGGGAAATGCCGGTAGAAGAGCGTCAGCAGCAGTGTCTGGATGTGGGCGCCGTCGACGTCGGCATCCGACATGATGATGGCCTTGCCGTAGCGCAGGCGGTCGAGCACGGCATCCGGCGCGTCGGCCGGGTGCGGGTCGACGCCGAGGGCGACGGCGATGTCGTGAATCTCGGCGTTGGCGAAGAGGCGGTCGGCGTCGACCTCGAAGGCGTTGAGCACCTTGCCGCGCAGCGGCAGGATGGCCTGCGTCTCCTTGTTGCGCGCCATCTTCGCCGAGCCGCCGGCGGAGTCGCCCTCGACCAGGAACAGCTCGTTCTCGCCGAGGGTCTCGCTTTCGCAGTCGGAGAGCTTGCCCGGCAGGACGGCGACGCCGGAGGATTTCTTCTTCTCCACCTTCTGCGCCGTGCGCAGGCGCGCCTCGGCCTGTCTGATGGCCAGCTGGGCGATGGCCTTTCCCGCTTCGACGTGGTTGTTGAGCCAGATCTCGAGCGGGTCGCGGATCATCGCGGAGACCAGCTTCACCGCCTCGCGCGAGTTGAGCTTTTCTTTCACCTGGCCCTGGAACTGCGGGTCGAGGATGCGCGCGGAGAGGATGAAGCTCATGCGGCCGCAGACGTCCTCCTGCTGCAGCTTGATGCCGCGCGGCAGGAGCGCGTGGTGCTCGATGAAGGACTTCACCGCCTCGAAGACGCCGGCGCGCAGGCCCGATTCGTGCGTGCCGCCCAGTGCGGTGGGGATGAGGTTGACGTAGGACTCGGCGCAGACCGGCTCGGCGAACCAGCCGACCGCCCAGGCCGCGCCCTCGCCCTCGGCGAAGGATTCGTCGTCCGCGGCAGCGAATTTCTCGCCGGTGTAGACGGGCGAGACGATTTCGACGCCGGCGCCAGCTTCCTCGAGATAGCCCTGCAGGCCGAGCGGGTAGCGCCAGGTCTTAGAGCCGCCGCCCTGCTCATTCTCCAGCGTCACCGAGAGGCCGGGCAGCAGCACCGCCTTCGAGCGCAGCAGGCGCTCCAGCTCGGCCACCGGCATTTTCGCCGACTCGAAATATTTCGGATCCGGCCAGGCGCGCACCCGCGTGCCGGTCTGGCGGCCGCAGGATTCGCCCTCGCGCAGGTCGGAGGTCTTCTCGCCGTTCTCGGAAAAGACGACATGGTGGGCGCGGCCGTCGCGCCGCACCTCGACCTCGACGCGCGTCGACAGGGCGTTGGTGACGGCGACGCCGACGCCGTGCAGGCCGCCGGAGAAGGCATAGGCCGATTGCCCCGACTTCTTGTCGAACTTGCCGCCGGCGTGCAGGCGCGTGAAGGCCAGCACCACCACCGGCACCTGTTCCTCGGGATGCGGGCCGACCGGGATGCCGCGGCCGTCGTCGGCCACCGTGACGGATCCGTCGGCGTGGAGGGTGACATGAATGCTTTTCGCGAAGCCGGCGAGCGCCTCGTCGGCGGCGTTGTCGATGACTTCCTGGACGATGTGCATCGGCGAGTCGGTGCGGGTGTACATCCCGGGCCGCTCGCGCACCGGCTCGAGGCCTTTCAGCACGCGGAAGGAGGATTCGTCGTAGGCGGCGTTCTTCTTGCTCATCTCAGCGGTTCAATAAACGGGCACGGCATCATGCCGCACGGCCTGGCTCAGGCGGTGAGCCAAGCACCTGCATTGTATAGGGAGGGGAATGGGGTGGACGATGGGACTCGAACCCACGACAACCGGAATCACAATCCGGGACTCTACCAACTGAGCTACGTCCACCACTGGGAAATGCCAGGGCGCCTTGACCGGTTTGGCGCGCCCGGCGAGACTCGAACTCACAACCCCCGGCTTAGAAGGCCGGTGCTCTATCCGGTTGAGCTACGGGCGCCCTTCGATGCTCGCCGCTACTGGTCGGGGTGAGAGGATTCGAACCTCCGACATCCTGGTCCCAAACCAGGCGCGCTACCGGGCTGCGCTACACCCCGAAGACGCGGCATTCTACTCGGGCACCCCCCATAGGTCAATCGAATCAAGGTGCTCCGAATTACTGCTTGCGACCCCCGGATATTTCTGATATTAAAGCGGCTTTTCCCGATAGTCCGGGTTCGGAAAATGGCTGAAGACATCCTCCACAAGCAGTTCCCGCCCTACGTCGCAAAGAAGGGCGAAGAGTACATGAACAACAAGCAGCTCAAGCACTTCCGGGTCATCCTGGAAACGCTGAAGGACGAGCTGCTGCAAGACATCGAGCGGACGGTGCACACCATGCAGGACGAGGCCACGGTCTTCGCCGACCCCAACGACCGCGCCAGCCAGGAATCCGACATCGCCCTCGAGCTGCGCAACCGCGACCGCGAGCGCAAGCTGATCAAGAAGATCGACGAGGCCCTGGTCCGCATCGAGAAGGGGGAGTACGGCTACTGCGATTCCTGCGGCGTGGAGATCGGCTTGAAGCGCCTGGAGGCCCGCCC
>JAEUNH010000011.1 GCA_016791205.1 Rhodocyclaceae bacterium
GTCGACGCATTTCCAGATCAGGCCCCAGGCTTCGGCCTGCTCGGCGCCGAGCCGCTCGCCGGTCAGCGCCAGCCCCAGGGCCCGGGCCGTGCCGGCCAGGCGGGGCAGGAAATAGGACCCGCCGCAGTCCTGGGCGAGGCCGAGCTTGCAGAAGGCCTGGATGAAGACCGCGGAGCGGGCGGCCAGGACGATGTCGCAGGCCAGCGCGAGGTTGGCGCCGGCGCCGGCGGCCGGGCCGTTGACCGCGGCGATCACTGGCAGGGGCAGGCTGCGCAGTCCGAGCACCAGCGGCTTGTAGAAACTGTCGATGGATTCGCCCAGATCGGGGGGTGGCGCGCCCGGCCCCGTCACCCGCTCGGCCAGATCCTGCCCGGTGCAGAATGCCCGGCCGCTGCCGGTGAGGATCAGGGCATGGGCCCCGCGCTCGGCCACCGTGGCCACGGCGGCCAGAAGCTCGGCACGCATGGCGGCATCGATGCTGTTCAGCCGCTCGGGCCGATTCAGCGTCAGACGGGCAATGCCGTTGCGCCATTCCTCCAGTACGGGATTCATAAGCGGTTGATGTGATACAAAATACTGGAACAGTAAAAATGTATGTATCGTTTTACAAGCCTGGCGCCATGCTACATAATTCAGCTGTGACGCACAACATGCAACATTATTCCTTATGGTGAAGGTCTATTCGATCGAGGGCGTAACCCCGGTGGTGCACCCGGACAGCTATGTCCATCCCTCGGCGGTGATCATCGGCGACGTGGTCATCGGGCCAGACTGCTACATCGGGCCGAATGCCTGCCTGCGCGGCGATTTCGGCCGCATCCTCATCGAGCGCGGCGTGAACGTGCAGGACTGTTGCGTCGTCCATGGCTTCCCGGAGCGCGACACGGTGGTCGAGGAGAACGGCCACATCGGCCATGGCGCGGTGCTGCATTGCTGCCGCATTGGCCGCAACGCCCTGGTCGGCATGAACGCCGTGGTGATGGACAAGGCCGAAGTGGGCGAGGCATCGATCGTGGCGGCGATGGCCTTCGTCAAGGCCGGCACGCAGGTGCCGCCGCGAAGCCTGGTGGCCGGCATCCCCGCCCGGGTGATGCGCGTCCTGACGGAACAGGAAATGGCCTGGAAGACGGAAGGCACGCTGCTCTACCAGGACCTGGCCCGTCGCTCCATGGCCACCATGGCCGAGACCGAGGCCCTGACCGAGGTCGAGGTTGGCCGCAAGCGCATCGTCCTGCCGGACATCAAGCCGCTGATCGAGGCCAAGGCGGAGTGGGCCGACGCGGTCGGCGACCTCCCCGAAGAATAGCCGCCGAATCGTCGCTCTGACGCCTGTTTTCCCTCTGAAGAAGGGTCATAATGTGATATTATGACGAGCTCGATGAAACCTATGGCATTTCACTGCAAACGCCCCGTCCGACGGTGCGCGGTTCGGCCCCTTCTTCAGCATCAACCAGCAAGGAAACAGCATGAAAATCCATGAATACCAGGGCAAGGAGATCCTGAGGAAATTCGGGGTCGCCACGCCGCGCGGCAAGGCCTGCTTTTCCGTCGACGAGGCGGCCAAGGCGGCCGAGGAACTCGGCGGCAAGGTGTGGGTGGTCAAGGCGCAGATCCACGCCGGCGGCCGCGGCAAGGGTGGCGGCGTCAAGGTGGCGAAGTCGATGGACGAGGTTCGCCAGCACGCCGGCCAGATCCTCGGCATGCAGCTGAAGACGCACCAGACCGGGCCGGAGGGCCAGAAGGTGCGCCGCCTGCTGGTCGAGGAAGGCGCCGACATCAAGAAGGAGCTCTACCTCGGCATGGTGGTGGACCGCGTCACCCAGAAGGTCTGCCTGATGGCCTCCAGCGAAGGCGGCATGGACATCGAGGAAGTCGCCGCGCATACCCCGGAAAAAATCCACAAGGTGTTCGTCGATCCGGCCAAGGGCCTGACCGATGCCGAGGCCGACGATGTCGCCCGCAAGATCGGCGTGCCCGACGCCTCCGTGGCGCAGGCGCGCAGCGTGCTGCAGGGCCTTTACAAGGCCTTCTGGGAAACCGACGCCAGCCTGGCCGAGATCAACCCGCTGATCCTCACCGGCGACGGCCGGGTCGTGGCGCTCGACGCCAAGATGAACTTCGATTCGAACGCCTTGTTCCGTCACGAGGACATCGTCGCCATGCGCGACCTCGACGAGGAGGATCCGGCCGAGATCGAGGCTTCCAAGTTCGACCTGTCCTACATTTCGCTGGACGGCAACATCGGTTGCCTGGTGAACGGCGCCGGCCTGGCCATGGCCACCATGGACACCATCAAGCTGTTCGGCGCCGAGCCGGCCAACTTCCTCGACGTCGGCGGCGGGGCCACCACCGAGAAGGTCACCGAGGCCTTCAAGCTGATGCTGGCCAACCCGAAGGTCAAGGGCATCCTGGTGAACATCTTCGGCGGCATCATGAAGTGCGACACCATCGCCACCGGCGTGGTGGCGGCAGCCAAGGAGGTGCATCTCTCCGTGCCGCTGGTGGTGCGCATGCGCGGCACCAACGAGGACATCGGCAAGCAGATCCTCAAGGATTCCGGCCTGCCCATCATTTCCGCCAGCGACATGGCCGATGCGGCGCAGAAGATCGTCGCCGCGGTTTCCGGCAAGTAAGGAAGGAGCGTCGTCCGCCGGGCCGCCCCAAGGACGACGCAGTCAGCAACATGGAGCCGCGCAGCGGCGAACAATCGTCACTCCCTTCCTCGGGAAGGGAGAGGAGGGAAGGTAGTCTATGAGCATTCTGATCAACAAGAACACCCGCGTCGTCACGCAGGGCATCACCGGCAAGACCGGCCAATTCCACACCAAGATGAGCAGGGAGTACGCCAACGGCGCCAACTGCTACGTCGCCGGCGTGAATCCGAAGAAAGCCGGCGAGTCCTACGAGGGCATTCCCATCTTCGCCTCGGTGAAGGAAGCCAAGCAGCAGACCGGGGTCAACACTTCGGTCATCTACGTGCCGCCTCCCTTCGCCGCCGCGGCGATCTGGGAAGCGGTCGAGGCCGAACTCGACCTCGTCATCTGCATCACCGAGGGCATCCCGGTGCGCGACATGGTCGAGGTGAAGGACAAGATGCGCAAGGCCGGCTCGAAGACCGTGCTGTGCGGCCCGAACTGCCCCGGCATCATTACGCCGGAAGAAATCAAGATCGGCATCATGCCCGGCCACATCCACATGAAGGGCCGCATCGGCGTGGTGTCGCGCTCCGGCACCCTGACCTACGAGGCGGTGGGCCAGCTCTCCGACCTCAAGCTCGGCCAGTCGACGGCGGTGGGCATCGGCGGCGACCCGGTGAACGGCCTCAAGCACAAGGAGGTGCTGGAGCTGTTCATGAACGATCCCGACACCGACGCCGTCATCATGATTGGCGAGATCGGCGGTTCCGACGAAGAAGCTGCCGCCGAGTGGTACGCCAAGGAATGCAAGAACAAGAAGCCGGTGGTCGGCTTCATCGCCGGCGTCACCGCGCCCCCGGGCAAGCGCATGGGTCATGCCGGTGCCATCATCTCCGGCGGCAAGGGCACGGCCCAGGAGAAGCTGGCGGTGATGGAGGCCTGCGGCATCAAGACCACCAAGAACCCGGCCGAGATGGGCAAATTGCTCAAGTCCGTGCTCTGACCGTTTCCGCCCCTGGCACCACCCAGCGCCGCCGTTCAGGCGGCGCTGTCGTTTACACCTCCCGTCCCACCCGTCAGAAATATTTGACTGTCTTCATGTTTCTTTGTAAGAATTACAATTAAATTGCTGTTTCTACGTGAGTTGGCCGGGTTTATGTAGGGTATTCGTAGGGTAATTCCTTGCCGCCCGTAGTTCGTGCATCAAGCCCTGCCGGGGCGTTTTGCCGTTTAGGGCAATGCCTTGCAGCAGGGCCGCTTCTCCAATAAAGACAACATTCTGCAGGAGAGGACAGCGCAGCGTGTCAAAGACTTTCTGGAAAACCGACTGGTTCATCGGCGTGGTCGTGAGCCTGGTCATGCTCTTCGCGGGCGGCGGCGAATTGCTGCAGAGCCTGGAGCGCAAGGCCTACGATCTGGGCGTCGGCGCCGTGTCGCGGACGCCCAGCGACAGGGTCGCCGTCATCGCCATCGACAAGCCCAGCATCGACAACCTCGGTCGCTGGCCCTGGTCGCGCGAAGTGCATGCCAAGATGATCGAGGGCTTGACGGCCGCCAAGGCCAAGGTCATCGCCTCGTCGGTTTTCTTCTCCGAGCCCCAGCTCGATCCGGGGCTGGCCTACATCAACAAGCTGATCGAACTCTACGGCCAGGCCGGCGGCGCGCCGCTGACCGGCGCCCCTGAAGCCCTGGCGGCGCAACTGCCGCCCCTGGGCCAATTCGGTCCCTTGCTGGCCGAGGCCGAACAGAAGCTGAACACCGACCGGCGCATGGGCGAGGCGGTGGCCAAGGCCGGCAACGTCGTGCTGCCGATGCTGTTCCGCCTGGGCGAGCCGCGCGGCCGGCCGGACAAGCCGCTGCCCGATTACATCAAGAAGAACGCCATCAGCCAGGTCGAGAAGGGCGAGGACGCGCCGCTGCTGACCTCGGACGTCGAGGCGCCGGTAGTGCCGTCGCTCGGTGCCGGGGCGGCCGCCATCGGCCACCTCAACGTCAATCCGGACGTGGACGGCGGCATCCGCACCGAGCCGCTGGTGCTGGCCCACTTCAACGAGATCTACCCCTCGCTTTCGCTGATGATCGCGGCCAAGTACCTCAACCTCGGCGTCGCCGACATCAAGGTCAAGCTGAGCGACTCGGTGCGGCTGGGGAATCTGAAGATCGGCACCGATCCGGTCATGCAGATGAACACCTTCTTCTACAAGGATGTCGACGGCAAGCCGGCCTTCCAGGTGGATTCCTTCTTCGACGTGGCCAGCGGCAAGATCCCACTCGACAAGTACAAGGACAAGATCGTGCTGATCGGCCCGACGGCGGCCGGCATCGGCAGCATCTTCGTCACCCCGGTGTCGCCGGCCATGCCGGCGGTGCTGATGCAGGCCCACACCGTCTCGAGCATCCTGCAGGAGCATTTCTTCGTCGTGCCGACCTGGGGCTGGATGGTCGAGCGCCTGGCTTTCCTGCTGGTCGCTGCCTACCTGATCGGGCTGCTGCCGCGCCTCAAGGCCGGCATGGGCGCCGGGGTGACGGCCGGCCTGCTGGTGCTGCTGGTGGCGGCGCATTTCGTGCTGATGACGACCCAGCTGATGTGGCTGCAGCTGATGGTGCCGGCAACCCTGCTGCTGGTCGGCCATGCGCTGCTGACCACCAAGCGCTTCCTGGTCACCGAGCGCGGCAAGGAGAAGTCGGAGGCCGAGTCGGCCGAGTCGAACCGCATGCTCGGCCTGGCCTTCCAGGGACAGGGCCAGCTCGACATGGCCTTCGACAAGTTCCGCAAGTGCCCGATGGACAATGCGGTCATGGAGAACCTCTACAACCTGGCGCTCGATTTCGAGCGCAAGCGCCAGTTCAACAAGGCCGAGTCGGTGTTCCGCTACATGGCCGACTTCAATCCCAAGTTCCGCGACCTGGAGCAGAAGCTGAGCCGCGCCAAGGCCATGTCCGAGACGGTGATCCTGGGCGGTGGCGGCGGTCGCACCAGCGCCCAGGGCACCATGATCCTCGAGGGCGGCCAGGTCGAAAAGCCGATGCTGGGCCGCTACCAGGTGGAGAAGGAGCTGGGCAAGGGCGCCATGGGGGTGGTGTACCTCGGCCGCGACCCGAAGATCAACCGGGTGGTGGCGATCAAGACCATGGCGCTGTCGCAGGAGTTCGAGGAGGACGAGCTGAAGGACGTCAAGGAACGCTTCTTCCGCGAGGCCGAGACGGCCGGCCGCCTCAACCATCCGAACATCGTGACGATTTTCGACGCCGGCGAAGAGCACGACCTGGCCTACATCGCCATGGAGTTCCTCAAGGGCAAGGACCTGGTGCCTTACACCAAGGCCGGCAACCTGATGCCGCTGGCCAAGGCGATGGACGTTGTCGCCCGCGTCGCCGACGCGCTGGCCTACGCCCACCAGAACAGCGTGGTGCATCGCGACATCAAGCCGGCCAACATCATGTACGAGCCGGAGTCGGATGCGGTGAAGGTGACCGACTTCGGCATCGCCCGGATCACCGATTCCTCGAAGACCAAGACCGGCATGGTGCTGGGCACCCCCAGCTACATGTCGCCCGAGCAGCTGGCCGGCAAGAAGATCGACGGCCGCTCGGACCTGTTCTCGCTCGGCGTCATGCTGTTCCAGATGACGTGCGGCAAGCTGCCCTTCGAGGGCGAATCGATGGCCCAGCTGATGTTCAAGATCGCCAACGAGCCGCATCCGCACATCCGCGAGGTGAATCCGCAGGTTCCCGAGTGCCTGGCGGCGATCGTCGACCGGGCGCTGGCCAAGGACAACGCGCAGCGCTACCAGACCGGCGCAGAGATGGCGGCCGACCTGCGCGCTTGCATGGGGCTGAGCAGCGGCGCGACCGGCGCCTCGCCCCAGGTCGATTTCAATCTCTGAGAGGGACGAGAGGAAGATGGACCTCAGCCAGGCTCTGCAGATGGTCAGTCGCTCGGACGCGGGCATGGTGCGCTCGCATAACGAGGACGCGGTGTTCATCAACGCGCCGATGGGCCTGGCCATCCTGGCCGACGGCATGGGCGGCTACAACGCCGGCGAGGTGGCGAGCGGAATGGCGACCACCCTGCTCGGCACCGAACTGGAAAAAGCCTTCCAGAAGACCGCGCCGCACCAGCAGGAGGCCTCCGGCAAGCTGCACTCCCATGTCGTGCTCGAGGCCGAGATCGCCCGCGCCAACACCGCCATCTACCAGGCCGCGCAAAGCCAGCCCCAGTACGCCGGCATGGGCACGACCCTGGTCACGGCGGTGTTCTACGACAACATGATGACCGTTGCCCACATCGGCGATTCGCGGCTCTACCGCCTGCGCGGCGGCGAGTTCCAGGCCATCACCCGCGATCATTCCCTGTTGCAGGAGCAGATCGACAGCGGCATGATTACGGCCGAGGAGGCGCGCCACTCGCAGAACAAGAACCTGGTGACGCGGGCCCTGGGGGTGGATCCGGTGGTCGAGCCCGAGATC
Source organism: Rhodocyclaceae bacterium (assembly GCA_016791205.1). GTDB lineage: Bacteria > Pseudomonadota > Gammaproteobacteria > Burkholderiales > Rhodocyclaceae > Desulfobacillus. The sequence continues at coordinate 7,107 of JAEUNH010000011.1, forward strand.
CGCGATTACGATACGATGCCGGGGGACGTCTACCTGCTGTGCTCCGACGGCCTCAACGACATGGTCGAGGACGAGGAGATCGCCCTGACCCTGCAGGCGCTCTCGGCCAACCTTGAACTGGCGGCGACGCAGCTGGTGCAGACCGCCAACGACAGCGGCGGCCGGGACAACGTGTCGGTGGTGCTGGTGCGCATTTCGCGCGAATATCCGGCGGCGCGCAGCTGGTGGGCGCGCCTGCTGCAATGGTTCAGATGACTTGACGGGAAGGACGCAACATGGCTGCTAAGCTGATCCTAAGCATGGACGGGCTGGTGCTCAAGGAAATTCCGCTGACCAAGGAGCGGACGACCATCGGGCGCAAGCCGCACAACGACATTCAGATCGACAACCTGGCCATCAGCGGCGAGCATTCGGTGATCGTGACGATCCTCAACGATTCCTTCCTCGAGGACCTGAACAGCACCAACGGCACCTACGTCAACGGCCAGCCGATCAAGAAGCATTTCCTGCAGAACAGCGATGTCATCGAGCTGGGCAAGTACAAGCTCAAGTACCTCAACGAGACGCCTTCGCAGACCACCGCCGCCGATTTCGAGAAGACCATGGTGCTGCGGCCCGACCTGATGAAGAAGACGGCGGAGCAGACCGCGGCCAAGGCCGTCTCGCCGACCGACACCCAGGTCGGCATGAAGGCCATCGACACCCATACCAACGTGGCCCCGCCGCCGCAGGCCGCCGCACCGGCGGCGGCCCCTGCCGCGGCGCAGGTCAGCGGGGCGATCCAGATCCTCACCGGCGCCAATGCCGGCAAGGAGCTGGAATTGACCAAGAACCTCACCACGCTCGGCAAACCGGGTGTCCAGGTCGCCGTCATCACCCGCCGGCCGCACGGCTATTTCATCACCCACGTCGAGGGCGCCAACTTCCCGGTGGTCAACGGCGCCACCCTGGATGCCCATCCGCGGGAGCTGAAGGACCATGACGTGATCGAACTGGCCGGCGTGAAGATGGAGTTCTTCGTCAAGGGCTGAGCGGGTCGTCGACAAACGCGGCGGCGCTGCAGCGTGATTTAATTCCTGCCGCCGCCAGGCGAAACTCCCTAGAATTCCCCTTCCAGGGATGGCCAGAAAGGGAGCGGTTTTGAAGCAGCACATCGTCAGATACGCGCTCGGGCTGGTCGTGCTGCTCCTCCTCCTCGGGCATGCGGCGCGCTTCTACCAGGTCGGTTTCATCAACCGGCTCGACGCGATCATTTATGACACCAAGGTCCGCCTGACCATGCCGCAAAGCGTGGACAGCCGGGTGGTCATTGTCGACATCGACGAGAAGTCGCTGGGGGAGTTCGGCCGCTGGCCGTGGGGCCGGGATCGGGTTTCCCAACTGATCAAGAAGCTCTTCGACCAGCACGGCATCGCCCTGCTGGGGTTCGACGTGGTCTTCGCCGAGCCAGACGACAGCTCCGGACTGAAGGTCCTGGAGGGGCTGGCCCGGGGCGAGCTGAAGGACAGCCCATCCTTCCAGGCGGCCCTCAAGGAGTTGCGCCCGCAGCTCGACCATGACCGGCTGTTCGCCGAGACCCTCAAGGGGCGCCCGGTGGTGCTCGGCTATTACTTCTCCACCCGCAGCGACGGCGTCTCCAGCGGCGCCGTGCCGGCGCCGGTGCTGCCGGAGGGCAGCTTCACCGGGCGCAGCATCCCATTCACCGTCTGGCAGCACTATGGCGGCAACCTGCCCGAGTTCCAGCAGGCGGCCGGTTCCGGCGGGCATTTCAATCCGATCGTCGATTTCGACGGCATCTCGCGCCGGGTGCCCTTGCTGGCGGAGTACAAGGGCCAGTACTACGAGGCCCTGTCGCTGGCCATGGTCCGGGCGCTGCTTGGCCAGCCCAAGGTGGTCCCCTGGTTTCCCGACGACCGCTGGTTTTCCAGCAAGGGCTACCAGGGCATGGAGGCCATCGACCTGCCCACCGCCCAGGGGACGATGCGCATCCCGGTGGACGACGAGGTATCCGCGCTGATCCCCTATCGCGGCTACCAGAACAGCTTTCGCTACTATTCGGCCGCCGACATCCTCGCCGACCGCATCAAGCCCGGCGAACTGAAGGGCAGGATCGTCCTGGTCGGCACCACCGCGCCCGGCCTGCTCGACCTGCGCGCCACACCGGTGGGCGAGGCCTACCCCGGGGTCGAGATCCACGCCAACCTGATCACCGGGATGCTCGACGGCGCGATCAAGTTGAAGCCGCCCTACGTGCTCGGCGCCGAGGTGGTCCTGCTGCTGCTGGCGGGCTCGGTCATGGTGCTGCTGCTGCCCCTGCTCTCCCCCCTGCGCGCCACCCTGGCGGCGCTGCTGGTGCTGCTGCTGGTCGTCACCGCCAACCTGGTTTTCTGGCATTACGGCAACCTGGTGATCCCGCTCGGATCGAGCCTGCTGATGGTGCTGGCGCTGTTCGCCCTCAACATGTCCTACGGCTACTTCGTCGAGTCGCGCGCCAAGCGGCAGTTCACCGAGCTGTTCGGCCAGTATGTCCCGCCCGAGCTGGTGGAGGAGATGAGCCGCAATCCCGAGTCCTACAGCATGGCAGGCCGCAAGGCCGAGCTGACGGTGCTGTTCTCGGACGTGCGCGGCTTCACGACCATCTCCGAGGGCCTCAGCCCGGAAAATCTGGTGCGGCTGATGAACATCTACCTGACGGCGATGACCGAGCTGCTGCGCAAGAACCGCGGCACCGTCGACAAATACATCGGCGACGCGGTGATGGCCTTCTGGGGTGCGCCGGTGGCCGATGCCGAGCATGCCCGCCATGCGGTGATCACGGCCATGGAGATGCAGGCGGCGCTGCCGGCGGTGAACCGCAGCCTGGCCCAGCACGGCTGGCCGGAATTGCACATTGGCGTCGGGGTCAATACCGGCGAGATGACGGTCGGCGACATGGGGTCGTCCGTCCGCCAGGCGTATACTGTGATGGGCGACGCGGTGAACCTGGGGTCGCGGCTGGAAGGGATCACCAAGCAATACGGGGTCGACATCCTGGTGGGCGAGTCGACCCGCAAGGCCATCAAGGACATCGTCTTCCGCGAGGTCGATCGGGTCCAGGTCAAGGGCAAGGAGGAACCGGTCGCCATCTACGAGCCGCTCGGCCTGGAAGGCGAGGTCGGCAAGGCCGTGCAGGAGGAGCTCAAGCTGTGGAACCAGACGCTGCGGCATTACCGCGCCCAGGAATGGGACCAGGCCGAGGTGGCGCTGCTCAACCTGACTCGCATGGCGCCCGCTCGGGGGCTGTACGGCAAATACATGGAACGCGTCGCCCAGTTGCGCAAGAACCCGCCCGAAGCGGGCTGGAAGGGCGTGTGGAAATTCGACACCAAATGACGGCCATCGCCCATCGCCCGGCGTCGCCGTCCTGCGCAGACCGACTTTTGGAGGCGGCATGAAGGTACGCGTTCTCGGTTGCAGTGGCGGCATCGGCGGGCGGCACCTGCGGACCACCTCGCTGCTGGTCGACCACGACATCCTGATCGACGCCGGAACCGGGGTCGGCGACCTGTCGCTGGCCGAACTGGCGCTCATCGACCACGTCTTCATCACCCATTCCCACCTCGACCACCTGGCCTGCCTGCCGTTCATGGTCGACACCGTCGGCGACATGCGCAGCAAGCCGCTCACCGTGCATGCCACCCAGGCCACCCTGGAGATCATCCAGGCGCACCTGTTCAACTGGGCCATCTGGCCGGACTTCTCCGAGATCCCGAGCCGCGACCGGCCCTTCATGCGCTATGCCGAGACCCGGCTTGGCAAGACCGTCAAGGTCGATGGCCGCGAAATCACCCCCCTGCCGGCCAGCCACACCGTTCCCGCCGTCGGCTATCGGCTCGACAGCGGCGAAGGCAGCCTGGTGTTCAGCGGCGACACGACGGTGTGCGACGACCTGTGGAAGGCGGTCAACAAGATCCGCAACCTGCGCTATCTGATCATCGAGACCGCCTTCTCCAACCGCGAACGGCAGCTGGCCGTCGCCTCCAAGCACCTCTGTCCGGACATGCTCAAGGAGGAACTGCACAAGCTGCAGCGGGAGGCGGAGATCTACATCACCCATCTCAAGCCCGGGCAGATCGAACTGACCATGCAGGAGATCGAGGAGTTCATCGGCGAGTACAAGCCGCGCATGCTGCAGAACAACCAGGTGTTCGAGCTGTGAGCGGGAATGGCGTATCGGTCGATCTGCTGAAGCGGCTGGAGCCGCTGGGGGCGCTGTCCGCCGACAGCCTGCGGGAGATCTCCCGCATGTGCTATGTCGAGAAGGTCAGCCGCAATCTCGACCCCTTCCGCCTCAAGGGTCTGGCGGGCCAGGCCGTCTATCTCGTCAAGGGAGAGCTGAAGCTGGATCTGCCCGACTCGAGTTCAGAAATCCTGGTCGGCGGGACCGAAGCCTCCTGCCGCTCGCTCGACAAGCGCAAGCCGCAATTCATCGCCACCAAGGCGATCACCGACGTCGAGCTGATCCGGATCGACGAGGAAGTGCTCGACATCATGCTGACCTGGGACCAGCTGGCCGCGCCGACCGCCCAGGTGGCGAGCAAGTCGATGGACACCACCGACATGACGGACTGGCGCACGCTATCCGGCATGTTTGCCGCGGAGAACCTGACCAGCGGAATTTTTTCCTCCCTGCCGCCGGCCCATATCGAAGAACTGCTGCGGCGCTTCCAGCGCGTCAAGACTGCCAGCGGACAGGAGATCATCCGCGAGGGCGAAGAAGGGGACTTCTACTACGTCATCGAAAGCGGCCGCTGCCAGGTCAGGCGCCAGGTGGGCGGGGCCAGCGTCGAGCTGGCCGAGCTGAAGGCCGGCGACGCCTTCGGCGAGGAGGCCCTGGTGGCCAATGCCCGCCGCAACGCCAGCGTCGGCATGAAGACCGACGGGGTGCTGTTGCGGCTGGCCAAGGCCGACTTCATCGAGCTGCTCAAGGAGCCGCTGATGCACCGCCTGTCGCGCAGCGAGGCCGAGCGGCTGGTCGCCGCCGGCGCGCTGTGGCTGGATGTGCGCTTCCCGGCCGAATACCTTGCCGACAAGCTGCCGGGGGCGATCAGCATTCCGCTCAACGAAATCCGCAATATGTTCGGGACCCTCGACAAGCGGAAAGAGTATATTGCTTATTGCCAAACCGGCCGCCGCAGCTCGGCGGCGGCCTTCCTGCTGTCCCAACGCGGCTACAAGGCCTACCTGCTGGAAGGCGGTTTGCGCGGCGACGCGGCTTAGACGCGGTTCCCACTGGCTCGGGGGATGATCGGTTATGAGTGCGGTACTCGGCACGACACAGGATTCAGGGGCGGCGGGCGACGTCGCCAGCCGCCTGACGTTCTTCAAGAGCCTGCAGACGGTCACCAACAAGATCCATGCGACGGCCAACATCGACGAGATCATGCTCGAGCTGTCGCAGGACATCTGCACCCTGTTCAGCGCCGATCGCCTGACCATCTATTCGGTGAGCGAGGACAAGTCCTCGATCGTCTCCAAGGTCAAGACCGGCCTGAATTCCTTCAAGGACCTGCGCCTGCCCATCGCCGACCAGAGCATCGCCGGCTTCGTCGCCCTGTCCAAGAAGCTGGCCAACATCCGCGACGTCTACGATGAAGCCGAGCTGAAATCGCACACCCCCAGCCTGCGTTTCCTGCAAGAGGTGGACAAGCGCACCGGCTACCGCACCAAGCAGATGCTGGTGGCGCCGATCACCGACGCCCACAGCGGCGAGCTGCTCGGCGTCGTCCAGCTGATCAACAACAAGGTCGGCGCGCCCTTCAGCCAGGTGGCCGAGGAGGGCGTCAAGGGCCTCTGCGAGACGCTGGCCATCGCCTTCGCCCAGCGCCAGAAGCAGCCGGCCCACGTCGTCAAATCCAAGTACGACCACCTGGTCGCCGACGCCGTGCTCTCCGCCGCCGAGTTCGACCTCGCCACCCGCTCGGCGCGGCGCAAGGGGCTCGACATCGAGGACGTTCTGCAGAGCGAGTTCCAGGTCAAGCTGGCGGCCATCGGCGCGGCCCTCTCCAAGTTCTTCGGCGTGCCCTACGAACCCTACAAGGGCGACCGCATCAAGCCGATGGACCTGCTGAAGAACCTCAAGCGCGACTATGTCGAGGCTAACCAGTGGCTGCCGATCGAGGAGACCAAGGAGGGCGTGGTGATCCTGACGATGGACCCCGAGCAGGTGAAGAGCTCGCGGATCGTCAATAACGTCTTTCCCAAGAGCAAGCTGGTCTTTCGCGTCACCACGATCGGCGAGTTCAAGCAGTCGATCGACCAGTTCTACGGCGCGGCCGCCGATTACGGAACGGTCGGCGATCTGCTCTCCGGGCTCGACGAGGGCGAGGAGGGCGCCACCGACCTGACCAGCGACGATCTCTCGGCGGCGGCCGACAACGAGCTGGTCAAGCTGGTCAACAAGATCATCATCGACGCCTACAACCAGGGCGCCTCGGACATCCACATCGAGCCGCGGCCGGGCAAGGACAAGACCATGATCCGCTTCCGCCGGGACGGCTCGCTGGCGCCCTACATCGAGGTGCCGGCCAGCTACCGCAACGCCCTGGTGGCGCGCCTGAAGATCATGTGCGACCTGGACATCTCGGAGCGCAGGAAGCCGCAGGACGGCAAGATCAAGTTCAAGAAGTTCGGTCCCCTCGACATCGAGCTGCGGGTGGCGACCATCCCCTCCGCCGGCGGCGTCGAGGACGTGGTGATGCGGATCCTTGCCGCCGGCGAGCCGATCCCGCTGGAGAAGCTGGGCATCCTGCCGGGCAACCTGGAGCGCCTGAAGTCGGTGGTGGAGAAGCCCTACGGCCTGTTCTTCGTCTGCGGCCCGACCGGCTCCGGCAAGACCACCACCCTGCACTCGGTGCTGAAGCACCTCAACACCCCCGACACCAAGATATGGACCGCCGAGGATCCGGTCGAGATCACCCAGAGGGGCCTGCGCCAGGTGCAGATCAACCGCAAGGCCGGCCTGGATTTCGCCACCATCATGCGGGCCTTCCTGCGCGCCGACCCGGACATCATCATGGTCGGCGAGATGCGCGACAAGGAGACCGTCTCGATCGGCATCGAGGCCTCGCTCACCGGCCACCTGGTGTTCGCCACCCTGCACACCAACAGCGCCCCCGAGTCGATCACCCGCCTGCTCGACATGGGCATGGACCCCTTCAACTTCGCCGACGCCCTGCTCGGCATCCTGGCGCAGCGCCTGGGCAAACGGCTGTGCGGCGAATGCAAGCAGGCCTACGCGCCGACGCCGGAAGAAATGAAGAGCCTGCTCACCGAGTACTGCGAGGAGCTGCTCAACACCGACACCTTCAAGAAGGACGCCAAGGCCGCCTACGAGGCGGTGTACAAGGAATGGACCCAGGCCTACGCCAACGACAAGGGCCAGTTCACCCTCTACCGCGCCAAGGGCTGCGACAAGTGCAACAACACCGGCTACAAGGGCCGGGTCGGCCTGCACGAGCTGCTGGTCGGCTCCGACATGATCAAGAAGCAGATCCAGGAGCACGCCCGGGTGGCGGAGCTGCTGGCCACGGGGCTGAACGAAGGCATGCTGACCCTGAAGATGGACGGCATCCAGAAAGTCCTGCAGGGCATCACCGACATCAAGCAGATCCGCTCCGTCTGCATCAAGTAGGAATAACGGCCCCGTGGATACCGTCGAGGATCTCTTCCGCCGCTTCGAGCAGCTCAACGCCATCGGCGCGGCGCTCTCGCACGAGCGCGACATCGACCGGCTGCTCGAGAACATCCTGCTCGCCGCCAAGACCATCACCCATGCCGACGGCGGCACGCTGTACCGGATGACCGAAGACGAAGCCAGCCTGCGCTTCGAGATCGTCAGGAACGACAGCCTGAAGATCGCCATGGGCGGCGCCTCGGGCAAGCCGATCCCCTTCCCGCCGCTGCCCCTCAAGACCGAGGGGGGCGAGGCGAACAACTCGATGGTGGCCGCCTACGCCGCGATCCACCAGAAGACGGTGAATATCGCCGACGCCTACGTGGCCGAGGGCTTCGATTTCACCGGCACCCGCAAGTTCGACGAGCGCACCGGCTACCGCTCGCAATCCTTCCTTACCGTGCCGATGAAGAACCACGAGAACGCGGTGATCGGCGTGCTGCAGCTGATCAACGCCATCGACCCGGACACCCAAAAGGTGGTGCCCTTCTCGGCCGCCGACCAGCGCCTGGCCGAATCGCTGGCCTCGCAGGCCGCCATCGCGCTCACCAACCGTCAGCTCATCGACCAGCTGGAGCGGCTGTTCGAATCCTTCATCCAGCTGATCAACGTGGCGATCGACGAGAAGTCGCCCTACACCGGCGGCCACTGCGAGCGGGTGCCGGTGCTGACCATGATGCTGGCCGAGGCGGTGAACGCCACCCGCGCCGGCGCGCTGGCCGACTTCAGCATGAGCGACAAGGACCGCTACGAGCTGAAGATCGCCGGCCTGCTGCACGACTGCGGCAAGGTCACCACCCCGGTGCACGTGGTCGACAAGGCCACCAAGCTGCAGACCCTGTTCGACCGCATTCACCTCGTCGACACCCGCTTCGAGGTGCTCAAGCGCGACGCCCAGATCGCCATGCTGAAGGCCAGGTCGGCACTTCGCAACGGCCAGGACGAGCTTGCCGGGAAGGCGCTCGAAGAGGATCTCGCCCGCCATCTGGCCCAACTCGATTCCGACCGCGAGTTCCTGCGCCGCGCCAACATCGGCTCGGAGGCCATGACCGCCGAGGACCAGGAGCGGGTCCGGCGGATCGGCACAGGCTACCGCTGGATCGACGTCGACGGCCGGCCCGCCAACTTCCTGAGCGACGAGGAGCTGGAAAACCTCAACATCCGCGCCGGCACCCTGACCCAGAAGGAGCGCGAGACCATCAACTACCACATCGTCGCCACCATCAAGATGCTGGAGCAGCTGCCCTGGCCCAAGCACCTGAAGAACGTGCCGGAGTACGCCGGCGGCCACCACGAGCGGATGGACGGCAAGGGCTACCCGAAGGGCCTCGTCCGCGAAGAGATGAGCGTCCAGGCGCGGGTGATGGGCATCGCCGACATCTTCGAGGCCCTCACCGCCCGCGACCGACCCTACAAGCGCGGCAAGACGCTGTCGGAGTCGCTGGAGATCCTCGGCAAGTTCAAGCTCAACGGCCACATCGACCCGGACCTCTTCGACGTTTTCGTCGGCCAGAAGGTGTATCTCAAGTACGCCGAGAAATTCCTCGACCCGGAGCAGATCGACGAGGTGGATGAAAAGTCGATTCCGGGCTATCGCATTGCTGCAACGCAGCAGAGGTGACGCGAATCGTCACATCATGACCATCGAAACGAGCCGTACCCTAGCGCTGCCGCCCGATTCCACCTAAAACAAGAGCTTAGGCTTCTGGCCAGGCTGGCACGCCTATTGCATAATTGACGGCGTGTGTCGGGAGCCTCCAAACTACCCAGCCATACTTTCCAACTGCAGAAGGAGAACTTCATGAAAGCGATTCAAAAAGGTTTCACCCTGATCGAACTGATGATCGTGGTCGCGATCATCGGCATCCTGGCCGCCGTGGCACTGCCGGCCTATCAGGACTACATGGTCCGCGCCAAGGTGTCCGAGGCGATCCTGGCGGCTTCTTCGGGCCGCACCGCGGTCGCCGAGGCTTTCTCGAATTTCGGCGGCGTGATGAAGACCAACCAGGCCTCGATGGGCGTCCAGGACCAGGGCTCTGCCTATGTTACCGGCATCGTCTGGAACTACGTCAGCGACACGGTCGGCTACATCACCGTGACCACCGGCACCACCAACCTGCCGACCGATGCCCAAAGCAAGACCATCGAGCTGCGTGGCACGGGTACGGCGACCACCGGCCAGGTGGCCTGGGATTGCGGCCCCGGCCGTGCCAACCCCATGCCGGCCAAGTACCTGCCCGGCTCCTGCAAGACCCAGTTCTAAGCTGAGCTGATTCGACAGCGACCCCCGGTGAAGTCCGCCGGGGGTTTTTTATTGGCGCAACTTCCGAACCGATTCCATTGATCCGCCGTTTCGCGCTGTACCTTCTTCTTGCCGGGCTGGCTGCGCTGGCGATGGCGCCGGGGCTGGGCGGCGGCTTCTTCTTCGACGATTATCCCAACATCGTCGAAAACCCGTCCATCCAGATCGAGTCGCTGGACGGCGCCTCGCTCAGGCAGGCCCTGGCCGGCCCGGCGGCCAGCCCCTTCGGCCGGCCGGTGAGCGTGGCCAGTTTCGCCCTGACCCATTATTTCTTCGGCCTCGACGCCTACGCCTTCAAGGCGGTCAACCTCGCCATCCACCTGTTCAACGGCCTGCTGGTCTTCTGGCTGGCGCGTCAGCTGCTGGGGGCTTTCCCGCCGCGCCGCCGCGACGGGCTGGCGCTGTGGCTGGCCGCCGCCTGGCTGCTGCACCCGATCCAGCTGCTGGCGGTGCTGCATGCCGTGCAGCGCATGAGCAGCCTGTCGGCCCTGTTCCTCCTGGCTGGCCAGCTGCTACACATCCGCGCCCGGGAGCGGGGCGGCCTGGCCGGCCTGCTGCTGGCCTGGGGCGTCTGCTGGCCGCTGTCCTTCTTCAGCAAGGAGAGCGGGGCGCTGTTCCCGTTCTTTATCCTGGCCTGGGAACTGATCGTCCGGCGCGCCGCGCAAGGCGGGCTGGACCGCTACGCCCGCGCGCTCGCCGTCTTGGCGGGACTGACTTTTCTGGCCGGTCTGGCCTATCTGGCGCTGCCGAGCGGCCGCTGGCTGTTGGCCGGCTACGAGTCGCGCCCGTTCACCCTGGCCGAGCGCCTGCTCACCGAGGGCCGGGTGCTGTGGTTTTATCTGGGACTGATCGCCCTGCCGCGACTCGAGGCGCTCGGCCTGCAGCACGACGACATCGGGCTGTCCACCGGCCTGATCGAGCCGTGGACGACGATGCCGGCCCTGCTGGGGCTGGCCGGCCTCGCCTGGCTGGCCTGGCGCCTGCGCGCGCGCGCGCCGCTGGTGGCCTTCGGCATTGCCTGGTTTCTCATCGGCCACGCCCTGGAATCGAGCCTGCTGCCGCTGGAAATCGCCCATGAGCATCGCAACTACGTGCCACTGTTCGGCGTGCTGATCGCGGCGGCGGCGCTGCTGGGGCGCGCGCTCGAGGCGGCGGGCAGCCGGAAAACCCTCGGCCTGGCGCTGGCGGGCCTGGCGCTGCTGTATCTGCCCTTCGTCACCGCCTTGCGCGCGCACCAGTTCGGCGATGCGGTGCGGCGCACCCAGATCGAGGCCCAGCACCATCGCGGCTCGGCGCGGGCGCAGTTCGACGCCGGGCGGGCCCTGGCGCTGCTGCCGGATGCCTCCCTGCGCGATTCGCCGGCGCGCTCCTTCGCCCAGGCGCACCTGCAGCGCGCCGGGGAACTCGATGCCAACTTCAAGACCAGCTGGCTGCTGCTGATCCATCTCGACTGCCGCGCCGGCCTGGGCGCCGACCCGGCGCTGGTCGAGGAGTTGGCGCGGCGCCTGCAGGAGACGCCGTTCGGGCCGGGCGATGTCACGACCCTGTACGCCATGAAGGAGATGGCGATCGAGGGATCGCTCTGCCTGGCGCGGCCGGAGATGGAGCGGCTGTTCGCCGCGGCGCAGGCCAATCCGCGCCTCGGCCCCCATCCGCGCATGCTGATGCATTCATGGCTGGCGGACTACTTGGCATTGAAGGCGCGCGACCTGCCGGCGGCGACCGCCGAGCTCGATCGGGCGCTCGCGATTTCCCCGCACCATCCCAGCAACCGTCTCAAGCGCGCGCAGCTGGATTTCCTGCAGGGGCGCTACAAGGAAGCGGCCGGACGGCTGGACGGGCTGGGCGATGCGGCTCTCGCCGGCGCCGAAAGAAAGACCCTGGCGCAGCTGCGGGCCTGCCTCGCCTCGGACAACCCGGCCAAGGGCTGCGGCGGAATCTGAGCCGCCCGCGCCCGTGGAAAAGTCGGTCGCCGCGGCACGGCGGGAGCCGCGCCGCGGATTGACGCCACTGCCGCTTGGCATGACATAATCGGGCGGTCGTCACGTTCCACCTGCAATTCTGAAGAGCCTTCCCGGCGGCCATGCCCGCGGGATGCCTAGCCGGAGGGAAACCATGAAACTCAGCGTGATCCTGCCCGCCCGCAACGAGGCCGCCGCGATCGGCCCGCTGCTGGCGGAGATTTCGCTGCGCCTGCCCGAGGCCGAACTGATCGTGGTCGACGACGGCTCGACCGACGACACGGCGGCGATCGCCGCGCGCCATGGCGCGTCGGTCATCTCCCATCCCTATCCGAAGGGCAATGGCGCAACGGTGAAGACCGGCGCCCGCGCCGCGACCGGCGAGCTGCTGGTGTTCATGGACGCCGACGGCCAGCACCGGCCCGAGGACATCCCGCGCCTGTTGGCGAAGCTGGCGGAAGGCTACGACATGGCGGTCGGGGCGCGCGGCATGCAGGACCACGCCGGCGCCCACCGAGGCTTCGCCAACGCCGTCTTCAATCGCTTCGCCAGCTGGATGGTGAACCACCGCATCGAGGATCTGACTTCCGGCTTCCGCGCCGTGCGCGCCGAGCGCTTCCGCCGCTTCCTGTATCTCTTGCCGAACAGCTTCTCCTATCCGACCACCTGCACGATGAGCTTCTTCCGCGCCGGCTTTGGCGTCGCCTACGTGCCGGTGAGCATGCCGCCGCGCATCGGCGAGAGCCACATCCGCCCCTTCCGCGACGGCATCCGCTTTCTCCTGATCATCATCAAGATCGGCACGCTGTATTCGCCGCTGAAGCTGTTCCTGCCGGTGTCGGGCGCCTTCTTCCTGACCGGCCTCGGCTACTACAGCTACACCTACCTGACCGCGCATCGCTTCACCAACATGAGCGCGCTGCTGTTCATCACCTCGGTGCTGGTGTTCCTGATCGGGCTGGTGTCCGAGCAGATCACCCTGCTCACCTACAAGGACAGTGACCGATAAACCCGCCGAAGGCCGGCCCCGGCTGCTGGTGCTGACCTCGACCTTTCCGCGCCGGAAGGGCGATAGCGAGCCCGGCTTCGTCTTCGACCTGTGCCGCCGCCTGGCCGGGGAATGGGAAGTCACCGTGCTGGCGCCGCATGCCGCCGGCGCGGCCGCTGCGGAATCCCTCGACGGGGTGAGCGTGGTCCGTTTCCGCTACGGGCCGGAGGCCTGGGAGCGGCTGGCCTATGAAGGCGGGATCGTCGCCAACCTGCGCCGGAATCCCCTGCTGGCGTTCATGCTGCCGGCCTTTTTCCTGGCCCAGTTGCTGGCCGTGCTCGGCCTCTTGCGCGGCCTTCGTCCGGCGGCGGCGCACGCCCACTGGATGGTGCCGCAGGGCATCGTGCTGGCGGCGGCGCGCTCGCTGGGCGGCGCGGTGCCGCGGGCCATCTGCACCGCCCACGGCAGCGACGTCTCCGCCCTGCGCGGCGGCTTCTGGCGTTCGGCGCGGCGATGGGTGGCGCGGCGCTGCGAGCGGATCGTGGCGGTGAGCGAGGACCTGAAGGCGCGGCTGGTGGCGGAAGGCTGCCCGGCCGGGCGCATCGAGGTGGTGCCGATGGGCGCCGACCTCGACGGGCTGTTCGTGTCCGACGGCGGTCCGCGCCGCGCTGCGGAAATCCTCTTCGTCGGCCGCCTGGTGCCGGGCAAGGGCGCGGCGCTCCTCGTCCGCGCCCTGCCCGCCGTGCTGGCCGCCTGTCCCGGGGCCACGCTGACGCTGGTCGGCGGCGGGCCGGAGCGGGAGAGCCTCGCCGCGCTGGCGCGCCGTCTGGACATTGCCGAGCGCGTATCGTTCCTCGGACCGCTGCCCCATGCTGCCCTGGCCGAGCGCTATCGCCGCGCCGCCCTGCTGGCGCTGCCTTCGCTGGAGGAGGGCTTCGGCCTGGTGCTGGTCGAGGCCATGGGTTGCGGTTGCCCGGTCGCGGCGAGCGACATTCCCTCGCTGCGCGAGCTGCTGCTCGGCGGGCAGGCCGGCCGCCTCTTCCGCGCCGGCGACGCCGCAGACCTGGCGCGCGCCTTGGTTGAATTGCTCGCCGACGAGGCCGCCCGCCATGCGCTGGGCGAACGCGGTCGCGCGCATGCCGTGGCCCGCTTCGGCTGGCGCGCGCTGGCGCAGCGCTACACCCTTCTGCTGGCCCGAGAGGGAAGCGGGGCCGGCCATGCGTGAGGCGCTGAAACGCCTGCTGCGCGATCCTTTCGGCACGGCGGCCCGCGCCTGGCACAAGCTGGTGGTGGCGCCGCGGCGCTATGCCCGGGGCGGGGACTACGACGCGGCGCGCTACTGGGATGACCGCTTCCGCCGGCACGGCCCCTCGCTGGCCAGCGTCGGCCACGAGGGGCTGAGCGAGGCGGAGATCGGCGCCGCCTACGCGGCGCAGGCGGAGGACGTCTTCGGCATGCTGGAACGCGCCGGGGTGGCGCTGGCGCAGGCGCGATTGCTCGAAGTCGGCTGCGGCAACGGCTATTACGCCGAGCGCCTGCGCGAGCGCGGGCTGCGGCATTACCAGGGGCTCGACATCACGGACGCCTTCTTCCCGCTGCTGCGCGAGCGCTTCCCCGGCTATGCCTACGCCAAGGGCGACATCAGCGCGGACAGGCTGGAGGGCGAATTCGACGCGGTGCTGATGATCGACGTCATCGAGCACATCGTCACGGAAGGCAAGCTCGCCTCGGCGCTGACCCATGTCGCCGCCATGATGGCGCGCGGCGCGGTGCTGGTTCTGGCGCCGGTGGCGCCCAGCGGTCGGCGCTCGCTGTTCTACGTGCGCTTCTGGACGGAAGCGGAGGTGATGCGCGGCCTGCCCGGGTTCCGCGTCGCGGAGCGCCGCGGCCGCGCCCTGCTGCTGAGGAAGGCATGAGCCTGCCCTCCCCAGCCGTCGCCTGTTCGGTGTGCATCGCCAACTACAACGGCATCGGCCTGATCGATGCCTGCATCGAGTCGGTGAGGTCGCAGGACTGCGGCTTCGCCGTCGAGATCATCGTGCACGACGATGCCTCGACGGACGGTTCCGCCGCCCACATCGCCGCGCGCCACCCGGACGTGCGCCTCATCGAGAACCGGGAAAATGCCGGCTTCTGCGTCGCCAACAACCGCATGGCGGCGGCGGCGCGGGGCGAGTACCTGCTGCTGCTCAACAACGACGCGACGCTGCTGCCCGGCGCGCTGGCGACGCTGATGGCCGAGGCGCGCCGGCTGGGGCGGCCGGCGATCCTCGGCCTGCCGCAGTTCGACGCCGAGAGCGGCGAGCTGCTCGACGTCGGCAGCCTGCTGGATCCCTTTTTCAATGCCGTGCCCAACCGCGACCCGCAACGCGGCGAGGTGGCGATGGTGGCCGGCGCCTGCCTGTGGCTGCCGAAGACGTTGTGGGACGAGCTGGGCGGCTTTCCGGAATGGTTCGGTTCCATCGCCGAGGATCTGTATCTCTGCTGCCGGGCGCGCCTGGCGGGCCATCCGGTGCGGGCGCTGGGGAATGCCGGCTATCGCCACTACGTCGGTCGCAGCCTGGGTGGCGGCAAACCGCTCGACGGCCGGCTGGTGACGACCTTCCGCCGGCGCGCCCTGTCGGAGCGCAACAAGACCTTCGCGATGGTGGCGTGCTGCCCGGCTCCGGCCCTGCAGCTGCTGCTGCCCGTGCACCTCGGACTGCTGCTCGTCGAGGGCGGTCTGCTGTCGATCCTGAATGCGCGCCTCGACTATCTGGCCAGGATCTATCTTCCGGTCTTTCCGGCACTGCTGCGCCAGCGCCGGGCGCTGGCTGACCTGCGGCGCGAGGCGATGCGCCAACGCCGTCCTGGCGGGACCGACTTTTTCTCGGCATTCGATCCGCTGCCCTACAAACTGCGAATGCTGTTGCGGCACGGCCTGCCGCGGCTCACCTGACCAGGAGGTCGATGGCGATGCTGCCCCAGTTGCGGGCATGGCGGGCGTAGCGGCCGGCCGAGAGTTCGCGCCAGATGCCGGGCAGACGCCGCCAGCGCGCGGCCGGCAGGCTGGCACGGGCCGCCAGGTGAAACAGCTTCTCATCGAGCGCCGGGCGCGATGACTCGACGACGCCGGAGGTCGCCAGGCGCTCGGCCAATGCCTGCCAGCGGGCGCGCTCTTGCCGATACCAGGCGGCGCGGTCGAGGGCCAGCGCCGCCCGGGCCTCGCCGAGCAGGCTTTTCTTCTTGCCGCCGACCGCGTTGCCGGCATGCTGACGGTAGTCGATCAGCGGCGCGTCGATGGGCAACAGGCCATCCCGCGCGGCGGCATGGATGGCCAGCCAGGCGTCGTGGGGCCAGCCCGGCGGCACCGGCAGCGCCGTGTCGCGCAGACCGACTTTCATGGCCAGCGTGGCGCCGGTGACGACCTGGTGCTTGAGCAGCACCTCGAAGGCGCGGCCCCGCCGCATCCGCTCTTGTTCATCCTTCGTGAAATGCCCCCGCTGCCACATGCCGTAGCCCAGGCCGCGCAGGTTTTCATCCACCACGCTGGCATCCGAAAAAGCGGCCAGGACCGTCGGCCCGGACAGCGCCGCCGAGAGCCGCGCCAGCTTGTCGGGATGCCAGACGTCGTCCTGGTCGGCGAGCGCGATGCATTCTCCGCCGCAGAGCGCCATGGCCCGGCTGAAGTTCGCCACGACGCCCAGCCGCGCCGCGTTGCGCTCGATGCGCACCGGGAAGGGCGCGCGTGCGGCGAAGGACTGCAGCACGGCTTCCGTGGCGTCGTCCGAGGCGTCGTCGCAGGCGACCAGTTCGATGGGCGGCAGGCGTTGGGCGAGCAGGCTGTCGAGCAGGGCCGGCAGGTAGCGGGCCCCGTCGCAGGTGGCGAGAGCGATGGAGATCGTCGGGGAGCCCATGTCCGTGGAAGGCATCACTGCGGCACGGCGGTGTTGCTTTCTGCGCGCCAGGGCGGGAGATGTCGCGGCCGCCCGGCGGTCGGAATCGGCCACGTCAGGCTCAGGTTCGGGTTGTAGGCCGGGTCCGATGCGAACCAGGCCGGCCATCGATCGAGCAGCGCCTTGCCGTCGCGTGGATCCGGTGTGGGCTCGGCGATGGGTTGGCGCGACGACAGGACGACATGCGGCGCCCAGACGTTCCAATACCCCAGCTGCCGCAGGCGGAGACAGAAGTCGACATCGGCCCAGCGGTCGGGGAAGGCGGCCGCGTCCAGGCCGCCAGCCTCGACATAGCGCGCGCGGAGAACGGCCAGGCAGTCGGCGCTGATGGCCGACAGGTTCTGCTGGAAGCCGGTGCGCGCCGGCAACCGGTCGGGATTGCGCAAGAGGGCAGCACCGGTGGCGGCACCGAGAATATAGCCGCCAGCCGAACGCGTGCTGCCGGCGGCCGTGAGGCAGGCGCCGACCGCGCCGGTCCCTGGCCGCAGGGCGTGGGCGACCAGATCGGAGAGCCAGTCGTCGGTTTGCGGCGCGAGGCGGGGCGACAGGAACACCAGCACCTCGCCGCCGGCGCGGGCGGCGCCCTCCCGGAGGCGGTTGGCGGCGCCAGGTCCGGATTCGACCGCCAGCATCGGCACGGCAGCGGTGCGCGGGGTGGTCGCGCTCGCCAAGGCTTCCGCAGCGCCGCTCAGGATGAGTTCTGCTATCGGCATGCCCGCCCGGCCGATCCAGTCGACGAGGTGTCGCCGCAGCGCCTGCCCGTCTTCGACGCACCCGAGCGCAACGACGACGCTGACCCTCGGCAGGGCCTCGGGCAGCACATAGCGTATCCGCAAGTGCCCGTGCCGCAGATGGACCGCGTCGGCGCGCAGGCCGAGACGCGCCAGATGATCGGCGACGGCTTTCCGCCCGGCATCGATGGCATAGGATTTGGCGTCCACGCTGGTCGAAGTGGAGCCGGGGACCGTGCGCCAGTGGTACAGCACGTAGGGCAGGTGGCGGATGCGGCCGGCTTCGCTGGCGTCGATGACGCGCAGGGCCAGGTCCCAGTCCTGGCTGCCCTCGTAGCCCGGCCTGAAGCCGCCCACCTGCTTCGCCAGTCGGGTCCGATACACGCCGAAATGGCTGATCATGTTCTGACAGCGCATCAGGTCGGGATTCCAGTCCGGCTTGAAGTAGGGCCCGAAGCGGCGGCCGTCCAGGTCGATCTTGTCCTCGTCGCTGTAAATCAGGTCGGCATCGGGGTGGCTGGCGAGTTCGATGGCCACCAGCGCCAGAGCGTGCGGTGCCAGCAGGTCGTCATGGTCCACCAGGCCGACGAATTCGCCTTCCGCCATTTCCAGCGCGTCGTTGGAGGCGGCGGAGATGTGCCCGTTGGCGTCCCTGAAGCGCAGCCGTATCCGGTTGTCCTGACGCGCCAGCGCTTCGAGGATCGGCCGGACGTGGGGGGCGGTCGACGCGTCGTCGACCAGGCACAGCTGCCAGCGGGGATAGAGCTGGGCGCGGATCGAATCGACGGCTTCGCGCAGCCAGCGCTCCGGGCTGTTGTAGGTCGGCATCAGCAGGCTGATGAGCGGTTGTTCAGGCAGGGCCGCGAGCACGGACTGAAGGCGCTGCCTTTCGGTTTCGCCCAGCGTGTCGTGTTGCGCGATCCAGTCGGCGTAAGGCGCATCCTGAGCCAGGTGCAGGGCCAGTTCCAGCGCGGCGTTGGTCGGGCCGTGCCGCCAGACGACGCGAGCCAGGAATCGGGCAGCGTGGAGCAGTCGGCCGCGGCGGCCGAGCCGCCAGGCTGCGCCGGGCAGTTGTCGAATCATGGCCAGGGCTTTTCCGATCGGGACGCTCATGAGCGATGGGGGTGGTAGCGAAAGGCCGGATGGTTGCGGACGGATTGTCCGGAAGGCAGCAGCGGATGAAGGGCCAGTCCCTGTTGCCGGGCCGCCAGGGGCGCCAGCAACTGATCCCTGTCGCCATGGCGCCGATACATATCCCACCAGCGGTTGAAAAAGCCATGGGCTGCCGGGCTCGGACGGTAACAAAAGAAGTTCATCTCGAACAGGCCCGATCGCGGCGGGTAGCCCTGTTCCTCGAGGAAGTCGATGGTGCTCAGGACATGTTCGCGACTGTCGCGCAATTGCAGCATGACCGCGGCGGCCTCTTCGTAAGCGCATTGACGGTAGGGATGGGGCACCACGCCGAGATCGGCGCCGCTGCGCCTGTATTCGTCGATCAGCGGCGTCAGGTTGCCGGCCAACTCGATGTTGCCGTCGAGGTAGGCGATCACTTCGTGGGCCTCGCCCGCAGGCAGGTAGCGGGGCAGGTTCATCTTGATGGCGCGCGACAACTGCCGTTCCGCCAGACCGTCCGCCGGAGCGACGACCAGGCGCCAGCCGGCGACAGGTTGGCTGGGCGGCTTGTCGGTGATGAAGAAGTAATCGATGTTCGGATCCGGCTCTCCGATGGGCCGCAGTGCGTCGTAGTCCCCGGTCATGACGCAGCACACCGCGACTCTGCCGCGGACAAGCGGGCTTTCTTCGGCGCGCCGGGCTGGTCGCGGCTCGGGATGGCGCGAAGGATTTCCGGCAAAGGCCTGGGTGAAGGACAAGGCGTAGCCGTCGCGCCGTTCCATGGTCTGGCCGAGTTCCGGGTGGCGGGCCAGGAATGCGCAGGTCGGATGCCGGGCGCCGTGGAGGACGAAATGCCTCAGCGGCGGGCGCCCGTCGCAGTCGTAGGTCTGCCGATACCAGGCTTGGTCGAACAGCGGATTGGGGTCGGGGGCGGGGGTGCCGCGCCGCGCATGCTCTTCCAGGTCGAGCAGCGGATTGGGATGATGGCGGCCCGCGCCGGGCTGGCGGTCGTACCAGCGGACGACGAGAAAGGGGTTCGGGTTGGCCCAGTCATGGCGCCCGATCCCGACGAAGTGCCGCCAAGGGGTGACATCGGCGGCGCCCGGCAGCATGTGCCGTGCGTACCAGCGCGTCCAGAACAGCGGGTGCGGGTCGAGCCCGGCGTATTGCCCGGCAGCCAAATAGTGAGAGGCCGGATCGATGCGCCCGGCCGCAGGGCACCCTTGCGAGAAGTAGTGGTCGCGATCGACGAACGCCGCCAGTTGCCCGTCGCGGTCCTCGCGCTGGCTCGCAAAGCGCCGGGCTCGCCCGGGGCTGACGACCTTCAGCGCCCATTCGGGCAGGCGCCGGAGCCAGTTCAGGCCGGCTGCCGGCCTTCCCAAAGGGCAGGACAGGCGCAGCAGGCCGGCGGCGATCCGCGCGGCCGGCCTGGCCGCCTCGCTCAGTGCTTGCACTTCGGTGACGCCCAGAGCTTCGAAGGCGGGCATCAGTTTCGACACCTGGGACAGGACGTTCCGCCAGCGGTATCCGCCCAGTTCGGGCTCCCCCAGGCGCAGCCAGACAACGCCTTCGGGTGGTTCGCTCTCGCCGGCCAGGGGATCGAGGCTGATCCAGACGGTTGCCGCCACGGCAGACGCCGCTGCCGCCGCAGTCCGGCGCTCGGCGCTGCCGCTCGCCAGGGAGTGCCCATACTGGGCTGTCAAGGAAGGCTGCGGCAAATCAGTCATCCAGGCTCCCTGGCTGGCGGGGAAAATAGGGATAGCCTCCGCGCAGCCGTTCCAGCCATCGGCGCCAGAGCGGAAGCGTCAGCTCGTATTGCCGCCGCTGGCCGGCCATTACGTTGAAGACATCGCGCTCGATCCGTTGGCGCAGGGCGGCCGCCTCCGGCCGTCGGTGGGGCGCCTGATCGAGCAGCCGCATCAGCGCCTCGGTCGACGCCACGGGCGCGATGCCGGCTTGCGCCGATCCATGGCCGCGCGTCACTTCCACGGGAGGCGGAAGATCACGGGCATCGAGAAAGGCCTGCAGGGCGATGCGATAGTCTTCGTCCTCCTCGGACCAGCCTTGCCATAGCGGCAGCAGCAACTCGCCCAGGTAGGCATGCTTGTGGCCGTGCAGGGCCGCCTTGTCGTAAACGTCGGCTGGGGCCTGGCCGAAGTCGTGCAGGCCTATCAGCCAGGCGGACTGATGATAGGGGTGCCCTGCCTTGGCAAGGGCGTCGACCATGGCCGATTCGGGGCGCAGGCCTGGCGAATCCGGCAGGCTGGCGAGCGCCTTGGGAATCAGCGCGCTGCGGTACAGGTGGTTGCCGGCGGGTCGCCGCGCGGGCAGCAGCTTGTCGGCCACCAGCGCCTGCGCTTCGGCGAAATGCGCCGGCAGGCGCTTCGCCTCGGCGATGAAGTCCCGCAGCGCCGGCAGGACCAGCACGTCGGCATCGATGCACAGCGTCCACCTCCGGCCGTCGGCGAGACCCCGTTGCAGGCTCGCCCGCAGGGTTGCGACGAAAGGGCGGTTGGATATGCGGTGAATGGGTTGCCCGGGGAAGAGCGCGGCCAGCCGGGCGAGGCAGGCCTCGACGGTCCGCTCGCCGCATTCCCGGACGATGAGGGTGACGTCGTCGTGCTCAGCCGTATGCATGCGGACGGATCATTCGGGACGGCGGGAAGGTCGGGTGGTGGCTCCGGTCGGCATGGCGCGCATCAGGACCGCCCGCCCCGCCGCAGGCGGCGGAGGAGCCCGGCCAAGCCGCGCCTGAGGCGATCGAGGAACGATCGTGCCGGATTGGGCCGCAGCAGCAGCGCGGGAGCCGCCTGCTCCCCGGCGATCTTGCGCAGCAGATCGAGTCGCCGGCGCTGCAGTTCCTCCTCCCGGATCGGCGGCGGGGCGGCATTGCGCAGCAGGATGAAGAATTCGCAGCCGCAGGCAGGGTGGGTTTCGGCGACGGTGAACGGGATCAGGCCGAGCTGCGACAATTCCAGCATCAGCAGGTCGAAGCTGCCGGGGGTGAAGTGCCAGGCATGGCAATCCTGGTAGGCGCCATGCCCATTCTCGTCATACGCGTTGAAATGCTTCAGCGCCTGGGGCAGGGATTGGTTGAGGAAGCGGATGTCCTTGAGATGGCTGAGCTGCCCCCAGGTGGTCGCACCGTCGGCGCTCACGGTGTACGCGATGTGCTGGAAAAGCGCCCGCTGGGAGTGCGTTTTCGCCTGGCGTTTCCAGGCGTGCAGCCAGTCGCCGGTACAGGTGAGGGGTTGAAAGAAATCGAAGCAGTAGCGCTTGTCCGGCACGGCCAGCGACAGCAGCCCGCCGGGCTTGAGGATCCTGGCCATCGCCTGGAAGAACATCACCGGGTTGGGTATGTGCTCGATCACATGGCTGGCCACGCAGGCATCGACGGCGCCGAGCAACGACGGGGGGATCGCTTCGCTCAGGTCGCCTCCTGCCCAAACCACGTCGACTTCCTCAATGGCGGCGGTATCGACATCGAAGCGCTTGTATTTCTCCACCAGTCCGGCCCGGTCGGCATGGTCCACCGAGAGCGTCCGCCAGCCCTCCCGTTTGGGCAGCAGCGGGTTGTAGCCCGGCCCGATCTCCATGCAGAGGCCATTCCTGTCGAAGCGATGCAGGAGCTTTTCGGTGCGGTTCAAGATGGGGTACTCCCGGTCGAGGCGCGTGGCGCAATGATGTCCGGCTTGTGCAGCAGAAGCAACACGTTGCCGGCAGGAAAGCCGTTGCCGCGCCAGGATTCCGGCAGGAGGCCGGCCCAGGCCGGCGCCGGGCCGAGTATCCGGTGTCCGACCCGAAAGCCGACGCGGTCGTGGATCGAGGCGATTTCGGCGATTCGCCGGTAGTGCACCTTTTCCTCCAGGTAGCGTGCGTACAGCGCCGCCTGCCCTGCAAGCGGCATCGGCCGGCCGCGGTTGTCATGGGCTTCCGGCCAGGGCGGGCGAGGGCCGTGGCCGAGCAGCAGGCAGGCCTGGATGAGCAGGCGGCGCGGGACGCCCGGCGCCAGCCAGTGCACCAGAGGCATGCGCAGGTGCGGTTCGACCAGCCGGCGCATGCCGGGGAAGCTGTGCACGGCGAGGCCGCCGGGACGCAACAGGCGATACGACTCGTGCGCCAGCGCCGCGATATCGGCGATGTGTTCGAGGGTCTCCTCGGAAAAGAGGATGTCGAAGCCGTCCTCGCCGAACGTGCGGATGTCGTCGAGATGCCGCAGCAGCCGCTCCGGATCGAGCCCGCGGCCACGCAACAGGGCGTGGCCGTTGCGCAGCACGGCGCGGTCGGTGTCGACGCCGAAGGCCTCGAACCCCTCCTGGCGGAGGAGGGCGACGGCGCGGCCGCGGCCGCAGCCCCAGTCGAGGATGCGCGCCGGCGGAGGGGCGAAAGCGCGCAGTTGATCGAGAAGCGCCGCGTCCAGCCTGAACCCGGCCATCTCGGCCTCGGTCAGCGGTTCGTGCTTTCCGTTCATGGCGCCTGGCCGGCGTCGCGGTGCGGCTTGCGGTAGACGAAGAAATAGCCGGTGGTGCCGTCCTGCGATGGTGCCAGCCGGTCGAGCAGTTCGAGGCCGAGGGCCAGCAGCAGCAGCAGAGGTGCGCGCAGCAGGGCGACGCCGCGCAGTGGCGCGTCGAGAACGAAGCGGCGATAGACCAGAACGGCGGCGGCGGCGAAGTAGCCGTTGCGCTCGCGCAACTCGACCGCCTCGAAGTCGCGGAACAGCCGCTGCAGGCCGTGGCGGGTGAAGCGGCGATAATCATCCGGTGCGTCGTGGATGCCGAGCAGGAAGGGCGTCGAGCCGATCAGGCAGCCGCCCGGCCGCAGCACCCGCAGGAACTCGGATGCCGCCGCTTCGGGAGATTCCACGTGCTCCAGAACTTCGAAACAGAACAGCGCGTCGATGGCGTCATCCTCGATTCCCGTCATCGCCTCTGCGCTGGCGACGATGTCGGGTTGCCGCCGCGGGTCGCTGTCAAGGGAGCGCGCCCGGATGCCGAGCGCCTCCAGCCGGGCGGCGATGTCGCCTCCGGCGCCGATATTGAGCGTCCGCGCCGCGGCCGTTATCGACTGGCGCTGCGCCGCCTCGGCCAGCCAGGCGTACAGGTTTTCGCGCGACTTGCGCTTCGAGAGGCGATAGAGCGATTCGGCAAACATGCTGGTCATGATTCGGCTTTGGCCGGATGTTAGCACCCCGCCGCGCAGGGCCGGATGCCGTCCGCATCCCGGCGGGTGCCGTCTAACGTCCCGGAGTCGTCGCCTCCTGCAGGTTTTGCCCGGCAATCCATCGCCGCGCCCAGAGTTCGGCAGTCAGCAGGAGCCAGCGGGCGCGCAACCCCGCCACGCCGTGCCCGGCTTGCAGGACGGCGAGGCGTCGCGGCCAGTCCGGACGCAGAATGCCCGAGTCGACCAGCATGCCGTCTTCCAGCCAGTCCTGCAGCAGGGCATCGCTGCGCGCGTCGAACCAGCTCCCCAGCGGGCTGCTGAAACCCTTCTTGCGCTCGGTGACGACAGCGGCCGGCAGCCACTGCCTTGCCACCCGCTTGAGCAGCGCCTTGCGCTCGCCGCGGCGGTAGTGCAGCGCCAGCGGGATGCGGAAGGCGAGCCGCACCAGCTCCGGGTCGAGAAAGGGCACCCGCGCCTCCACGCCATGGGCCATCGAGGCGCGGTCGACCTTGCAGAGGATGTGGTCGACAAGATAGAGCTGCATGTCGAGGTGCTGGGCCGCCGCCACCGCCGGCAGGCCGGGACGGTGGTAGGGCCGCATGACCGCCTCGGCGTCCTCGCCGCAGCGGTCGAGGAAGGATGGCTCCAGCAGGGTCGGCAGGCTGTCGTCGTCGAGGCAGCCCTCGTAGCCGAAATAGCGCGCCAGGTCGCCCGCTACCGAGCGGCGGGCGCCGAGCAGGCCACGGCGGCGCAGACCTCGCCAGAGCCTCGCGGCCGGCCCCGGCGGAACCCAGGCGGGGCGGTCGAAGTCGTCATAGCGCAGGTAACCGGCGAACAGTTCGTCGGCGCCGTCCCCGCCGAGGGCGACGACCGTGTCGTGGCGGCGCGCCAGACGGGCCACCTCGAAGAAGGGCAGGGGGCCGTTCGGGTCGAAAGGCTCGTCGAAGTACTCCTGCAGTTCGCACAGGCGCCCGGGGAGGTCGCGTTCCAGGGCCAGGCCCTCATGGTGCCGCGTGCCGAAATGCGCGGCGACTAGGCGGGCATGGTCGCGCTCGTCGCAGGACACCTCCTCGAAGCCGATGGTGAAGCTGCGCAATTCGGCGAGGTGCGGCCGCGCCAGCGCGACCAGCAGGCTGGAGTCGATGCCGCCGCTCAGAAAACAGCCGACGGGCACGTCGGAGACCAGCTGCGAGCGCACCGCATCGGCCAGCCCCTCGCCTAGGCGACTCAGCGCCTCGGCGGGATCGTCGAGATCCGGCCGGTCGTCGATCCGCCAGTAGCAGGAGAGCCGCAGCGCGTCGCCTTGCAGCGTGGCGGTGTGGCCGGCCGGCAGCTTGGCCATCCCGGCGAAGGCGCAGCGCGCGTGGGAGACGTAGCCGAAGGAGAGGAAGTCGCGCAGTCCCTGCGGATCGATTTCGCGACGGAAGTCCGGGTCGGCGAGGATGGCCTTCGGCTGCGAGGCGAAGGTGAGGCGGCCGCCGTAGCGGGCGTAATACAGCGGCTTGACGCCGAGCGGGTCGCGGGCGAGGAACAGGGTCTTCGCCCGCTGGTCCCACAGGCCGAAGGCGAAGATGCCGCGCAAGCGCGTGACGCATTCGGCGCCCCATTCTTCCCAGGCATGCACGATCGCTTCCGAATCGGTGCGCGAGGCGAAGCGGTGACCGAGCCGCTGCAACTGCTCGCGCAGTTCACGATAGTTGTAGATCTCGCCGTTGAAAGTGAGCCAGACCGTGCCGTCCTCGTTGCCGATCGGCTGTGCGCCGTCGGCACTGAGATCGATGATGGCGAGGCGGCGATGGCCGAGCAGCACCGCGCCGTCATCCAGCGCGCGCACGCCGCGCCCGTCGGGGCCGCGGTGGGCCAGCGTGTCGAGCATGCGGTCGAACGTTTCCGCGGCGGGAGTCCGGCCGACGGATCCAAGGATGCCGCACATGCCGGCTCAGCCTCCGTCCGCCGGCGGACCGCGCTTGACGAGGAAGCCCTGGCCGGTCGGCAGGTGCACCACCGACCGCTCCGGCGTGGTCGCGGCGAATTCGTCGAAGGCCCGCCGCGCGCCCGGGCAGGTGTGGTAGCCGTAGTCGTCGCACAGCAGGATGCCGCCCGGCACCAGGCGCGGATAGAAAAACGTCAGCGAGTCCTTCGTCGGCTGGTAGAGATCGACATCGACGTGCACGAAGGAAAAGCGGCGCGCCGCCACCTCCCCGAAGCGTTGCGGAATCCAGCCTCGGTGGTAGCGGACGTTGCCGAAGCGGCCGAGCTTGAGCATGGTCTCCTCGATGGGCACCGACAAGTCGCCCGCCGTCCAGTGGAAGGCGGCCGAGGTGCGCGGACGGTCTTCCGGGCCCGGCGCCGAAAGACCCTCGAAGGAGTCGAAGGCGTGGTGCTCGGACAGGCCGCCGTCCTCGCGCGCGCTGCAGATCAGATAGCTGGAGGCGCCGTCGAGCACGCCGCATTCCGCGGTGTCGCCGGGCAGGTGGCGCGTGCTGCGCGCCATCGACCAGAGCACGAACTTGCGGTCGTGCCGCTGCGTGCCGGCATACGGCGAGGCGTTCCAGATGTCCCAGAAGGCCGGCTCGTCCTGCCACATCAGGTTCTTGTTGTAGATCTCGAAGCCCTCGCGCAGGGCCTTCCAGTTGAGGTACTCGAAGAACGCGTCGTGGCGCTCCTTCGGGTCGGCGATCGCTTCCAGCGCCATCAGCCGCCGCGCCTCGGCAAGCATGTCCGGCCGCGCGCCGAAGGCCAGCTCGGCGGCGGCACGCAGGCGAGACAGGTGGCGGGTGATCTTGCCGAACATGGCGTCAGTCTCACGCGCGGCAAATCGCCAGCTGGCAGGAATACCACGATGGCGGCCGGCCGAGGGCGGCCATCAGGCGCCCGAAGGCTTTGCGCGGCGCCGAGCTGCGCTGCTGCGGCAGGCGGCGCTGTCCCAGGATTTCAAGGCCCCGGCTGGAGAGAAAGGAGCCAAATTCCCGAAAGCTCCATTCGCGAACGTGCATCGGGTGAGGACAGTCAACGCAGTCCCTGCCGCGCAGGGCGTCGCGCTCCGGCGTCGAGATGAGCAGCAGGCCGCCGGGCGCAAGATGGCGGCGCATGAAGTCGAGGCAGGGGTCGGGATCGACCAGGTGCTCGATGACGTCGGCGCACAGCACCAGGTCGAAAGTCCTGCCGATGGCGGGGAAATCGCGATCAAGGTTGGCGGCGAAGAAGTGTGCCGCCGGCAGCATCTCGGCGGCATGCTGCGCGGCGTTCGGCTGGTCGACCAGGCAGATGTCCAGATCGGCCGGCATCAGCGCCTTCAGCTTGACCGGCGGACCGCTGCCGACGTCGAGCAAGCTCTTGAGGTGCTGTTCGCGCACCAGGCGGGCGGCGGCCTCGTAGACGTCCCACTGGTAGTTGGCGGCGCTCAGCAGGCGGCCCTCGTTCCAGTAGGCGGGATCCTCGCTCGGGTCGTAGGTTGCCTGCACCAGGTTCTCCCGGTAGTCGGCCCTGATCGCATAGCGGTCGCTGGGGGTAGCCATAACGTCAGGCGATCTCCCAGTCGCCCTGGCAGACGTAGATGCCGCAGTCGCCGGTCAGATCGAGGGCGGCGGCGTCCTTGAGGAGGACGCTGAATTCGGCGGCGCGCGGCCAGGTATCGAGGCGGACGTTGCGGCCGACCGCGACGGCGTTGATGTGATACCAGCCCGACGTCAGCTGGCAGCGCGGCATGCTGAAGGCGATGCGGTGGCGGCCGTGGAACGCGGTGCGCTCGGTCAGGCCGATGGTGGACATCATGGCGATCAGGTCGCCGCCGGCGCACAGCTCGAAGCGGAAGCGGACGTCGTCGACCGGCCGGTCGGCGACGACCTCGGCGACGATCCGCAGCGGGGCATGGGTGCGAAAGGCGCCGTCGGCGGGGTCGCGTGCGCCTTCGACCGCGACCCGCTCGAAGCGAACGGCGTGGGTGCCTTCGCGCAAGGCGAGGTCGCTTCCCGCCTGCGGCGACAGCTCCCGATGCACCAGCCCCTGGTAGAGGGCCAGCGCCTCTTTCGCCGGCGCCAGCGGCGAGAGCCGGCCGCGGTCCATGACGGCGACGCGGCCGCACAGGCGTTCGAGCTGGTAGGGGTTGTGCGAGACCACCAACATGGTGGTGCCCCGCGACTGCATGTCGTGAATGCGATCGAAGCACTTTTGCTGGAAGATTGCGTCCCCGACCGCCAGCGCCTCGTCGACAACCAGGATGTCGGGATCGACGTGTGCCGCCACTGCGAACGCCAGCCTGACGAACATCCCGCTCGAGTAGGTTCTCACTGGCTGGTCGATGAATTCGCCGATGTCGGCGAAGCCGGCGATGGC
>JAEUNH010000110.1 GCA_016791205.1 Rhodocyclaceae bacterium
ACTGGGGCTACGCCCTGCTGCTGCTGATGTTCGTCACGCTGATGCCGGCGCTGCTGATCCGCCGCAAGCAGCTGCGCGAAGGCACGGCAGAATAAGCATCATGCGGCGCCTGCTTGCGCTGCTGACGATGGCGGTCGCCGCAACTGCGCTGGGCGACGGCGAGGAGCCCGCGCGCAAGGTCGACGCCGCCGCCCACGGCGGCGTGCGCGCCGACGTCGACCGCCCCAAGCCGACCTTCATGCTGCACGAGCGCGACAAGCGCGTGCATGGCCTCAAGCCCTTCCAGGCGCTGGTCGATGCCGCCCCGGCCGGTTCGACCCTGCAGCCGCCGCCCGGCACCTACGCCGGCCCCGTCCGCCTCGACAAGCCCCTGGTCATCGACGGCGGCGGCCAGGTGACGATCGATGCCGGCGGCAAGGGCACGGTGTTCCTGCTGGCAGCCGGCGGCGCCGTGCTGCGCGGACTGACTTTGCGCGGCTCAGGCGATTCCCACGACACCGACGACGCCTGCCTCGACGTGCGCGGCCACCGCAACACCCTGGAAAAACTGGTCATCGAGGACTGCCTGTTCGGCATCGACCTGAAGCAGTCGAACGAGAACCGGGTGCGCGGCAACCGCATTTCCTCCAAGCCGCTGCCGCTCGGCGTGCGCGGCGACGGGCTGCGCCTGTGGTACAGCCACAGGAACCGCATCGAGGAAAACCAGGTCATCGATTCGCGCGACATGGTGGTGTGGTACTCCAACGGCAACCTGTTCGGCAACAACCTCGGCCGGCGCAGCCGCTACTCGATCCATTTCATGTTCGCCGACGACAACGAAGTGGTGGGCAACCGCTTCTACGACAACGCCGTCGGCGTCTACCTGATGTACACGGAAGGCGTGCATGTGCGCAACAACGTGATCTCCCACGCCACCGGCGCCACCGGCATGGGCCTCGGCTTCAAGGAGGCCTCGGCCGCCGTCATCGAGGGCAACGAGATCATCTACTGCGCCGTCGGCGTGCACTCCGACCTCTCGCCCTTCCAGCCCGACACGAAAATCGAATTCCGCGGCAACCGCATCGCCTACAACGGCATCGGCATGCTGTTCACCTCGGAGCTGGGCGGCAACGTCGCCAGCGGCAACGTCTTCGAGGGCAACCTCACCCACGTCGCCCAGGCCGGCCGCAACACCGGCGGCCTCAACGAATGGCGCGGCAACCTCTGGGACGACTACCAGGGCTTCGACCGCGACCGCGACAACGTCGGCGACACGCCCTACGAGCTGTACGCCTTCGCCGACCGCATCTGGATGGAGATCCCGCAGGCGCGCTTCTTCAAGACCTCGCCGGCGCTGGAACTGCTGGATTTCCTCGAACGCCTGGCGCCCTTCTCCTCGCCCGACCTCATGCTGAAGGACGAGAAGCCGCGCTTCCGCAAGCAAGAAAGGAAGGCCTCATGAGCCAAGACGAAAAACCGGACGCTCCGCCCGCAGCGGCCGAAAAGCCGACCGCCAGGGCCAAGCCGCCGCTCTCGCGCGCCAAGCGCCAGGAGTTGCGGCGCAAGTTCCTGCGCACCCTGCTGCTCACCGGCGGCATCGTCGGCGCCGGCCTGTCGGGCTTCCTGCCGCTGGTCTATGCCCGCACGCCGCGCCTGCGCCCGCCCGGCGCGCTCGACGAGAAGGACTTCCTCGCCTCCTGCATCAAGTGCGGCCAATGCGTGCAGGTCTGCCCGGTGGACGCCATCCGGCTGGCCGACCTCGTCGACGGCGTCGGCGTCGGCGCGCCCTACATCGACGCGCGCCGCCAGGCCTGCGATTTCTCCTGCGACGCGGTGCAGTGCATCCTCGCCTGCCCGACCGGCTCGCTCACCTACAAGAAGCCGGCCTTCCTCGAAGCGCGTCCCGGCGCGCCGCTCGCCGCCAAGCCGATCCTGCTCGCCAAGGAAAACGATCCCGAGCCGACGCTCAACCTCAGCGAGCGCATGGGCGTGGCGCGCCTGACGCGGCCCGAAGTCTGCCTGGCGATCAAGGGCAAGGGCGTCAAGGGCCCGGCGCGCGGCCACACCTTCCGCGGCAAGATGCGCTATGTCCGCATCGACCGCTGGAAGCCGGTGCCCATCGCCGGGGTGCGCTACGACGTCGAGGAATGCGACCTGTGCGTGCGCGAGTGCCCGGTCAAGGGCGCCATCTCGATCGAGACGGTGTATGCGCCGGACGGCAGCCTGCGCAAGTCGCCGGTGGTGCACGAGCCCTGCGTCGGCTGCGGCGTCTGCGAGATGATCTGCCCGACCGAGCCGGGCAGCATCGAAATCGTGCCGAGGGAGGTATGGCGAGCATGAACACTTTTCTGAGAAAGCGTTTCCGCGAGCAGATCATGGTGATGTTCGGCCGCGAGCCGAAGAAGCCGGAGGCGATCAGCGAGCCGGCGCAGCAGATCCACCTCATCAAGCGCACCAGCAACAAGGAGAAGCTGCAGGCCGCGGCGGCGCACGCCGAGGCGCACATGAACACCTCGCACAAGTGGCGCAACCGGCGCTGGGCGGTGCTGGTGCTGGTGAACCTGTTCTTCGTGTTCTCGTACTACTTCGACATCCAGATCCTGGAAGGCGCCCTCACCGCCTCGCGCTTCATCGGCTTCCACCTGATCGACCTCAACTCGGCGCTGCAGGTAATGCTGGCGCACCGGAACATCATCACCAATCTCCTGATCGGCACCGGCACCGTGCTGGTGCTGTGGATCCTCTTCGGCGGGCGCAGCTTCTGTTCCTGGGTCTGCCCCTACCACCTGCTCGCCGAGTGGGCGGAGAAGATCCATCTCCGGCTGGTCCGGGAAAAGCTGGTGGTCGACGCGCCGGTCGACCGCCGCCTGCGCACGGTGTTCTGGGTGGTCTTCGCCTTCCTGGCGGTGGCCACCGGCTACACGGTGTACGAAGCCATCTCGCCCACCGGCATCGTCTCGCGCACCCTCATCTACGGCCCGGGCCTGGCCCTGCTGTGGGTGCTGGCGCTGCTGGTGTTCGAGGTCTTCTTCGTGCGCCGCGCCTGGTGCCGCTACGCCTGCCCGATCGGCCTCACCTACGGCGTGGTCGGCATCCTCTCGCCGCTGCGCATCAAGTACACCCTGGAGGGCTGCTTCCACGAAGGCAACTGCCGCAAGGTCTGCCTGGTGCCGCATGTCCTCGACACGGTGATCAAGGGCCGCGCCGTGCACACCGAGGTGCCGATCGGCCCCGACTGCACGCGCTGCGGCCTGTGCGTGGACGTCTGCCCGACCGGTTCGCTGACCTACGACGTGAAGGGGCTTTCCAAGCTGCTGTGACCGTATAATTTGCCCCTTCATGATTCACTTCCAGAACGTCACCAAGACCTTCAAGCGCAACCGCGTCCTCGACGGCATCGGCCTCGACATCGGGCTGGGCGAGCGCGTCGCGCTGATCGGCTCCAACGGCGCCGGCAAGACCACGCTGATCCGCTGCCTGCTCGGCGAGTACACCCACGAGGGCGAGGTCGCCATCGACAACCTCGCCCCGCGCGCGCACCGCACCGAAGTGCTGGCGAAAGTCGGTTTCGTGCCGCAGCTGCCGCCGCCGCTGAAGATGCCGGTCGGCCAGCTGATCGGCTTCGCCGCCTCGCTGTGCGGCTCGGACGAGAAACGCATCGCAGACATCGCCCTGCGCCTCGGCCTCGACGTGGAGAAAGTGCGCAGCCAGCCCTTCGTCAAGCTCTCCGGCGGGCAGAAGCAGAAGATCCTCATCGCCATCGCGCTGGGCCGCGACGCGAAGCTGCTCATCATGGACGAGCCGGCCGCCAACCTCGACCCCGAGGCGCGCAAGATCTTCTTCGAGCTGCTCGCCGAGCGGCAGGACGACACGACCATGCTGATCTCCAGCCACCGCTTGAACGAGGTGGCGGCCCTGGTCAACCGCGTCGTCGAACTCGACATGGGCCGCGTCGTGCTCGACGACCGCGTCGCCGACGACGTCTCGCTCTCCGGCGTGCTCGACTGCCGCA
>JAEUNH010000159.1 GCA_016791205.1 Rhodocyclaceae bacterium
CGCGGTGGCCAGGTCGCGCACGGCGGCGACGCCGAGGCCGGCGGAGATCAGCGTGGCGTCGAGCTGGCGGTTCTTCATCAGTTCGACCGATTCGCCGAAGGGCAGGTATTCCACCTTGCCGAGGTCCTGGTAGCTCATGCCGGCGCCCTTGAGGATGGCGCGGGTGTTGAGCTCGGTGCCGGACTTCGGCGCGCCGACGGCGACGCGCTTGCCCTTCAGGTCAGCCAGGCTCTTGATGCCGGAATCGGCCGAGGCAACCAGATGGATGTAGTTCGGATACATCGCCGCCAGGCCGCGCAGCTTGTTCAGCGGCGCCTTGAAGCCGGCTTCCGCATCGCCCTTCCAGGCGTCCGACAGCGCGTCGCCGAGGGTCAGCGCCACTTCGCCCTTGCCGGCCTGCAGCAGGTTGAGGTTCTCGGCGCTGGCCTTGGTCGCCTGCACCGCCGTCTTGGCGCCGGGCAGGGCCTTGCCGTAGATCTGCGACAGCGAGACGCCGAGCGGGTAATACACGCCGCTGGTGCCGCCGGTGAGGACGTTGATGAACTGCTGCGCCTGGACGGGCAGGGCGATGATTGCGCCGACAGCCAGCGCCAGCAGGGTGCGATGCGAAACGCGCATGATGGTCTCCTCCGTTGTTTGTGGGTCGATTCTACTGCGGCTTGCCGAGCAAAGCGTCCTTGAGGTTGCCCTGCGCCGGATCTTCGCCCAGCCAGATGCGCAGCAGGGCCGTGTAGAAGTCCTCGCCCGGGATGTCCTTGCCCTTCTGCTGGCCGCCGACGGTGAGCACCATGCCCTTCTCCGGCAACCAATCGAAGACGATGACGGTGCCGGCCTTGATCTCGCCCAAGGCGCTGACGGTGTCGGAGAACTGCTTGATGCGGTCCTTCAGCGCGGCCTTTTCCGCATCCGAGCTGTTGTCGTCGATGCCTCCGCTAAAGGCGTTGGCGAAGGTGTCGCCGGAGACGTCCTTGATCAGCCGGATGTCGACGCGCTTCGGCCCCTTGGCGGCGAGCGCCGACTTGGCCTCCGTGGCCTTGGCCGGCAGGTAGAGGGCCATGGTGTAGCGCTTGCCGAACTTGGAGCGCACGCCGGTGCCGTTGATGACCAGCTCGGCGTTGCCGAGCTTGATCTTGTCGTCGAACTTGAAGCCTTCCAGTTCGGCAGCGTGGGCGAGGCTCAGGGCGAAGGCGGCGATTGCCGCGAGCAGATATCTTTTCATGACTTGTCCTCTTACTTGAAGCGGACCGACACGCTCGGGTTGCCCGGCAGCCCCTCGTAAGTGACCGTCACCTTCATGCCCGGCTTGGGCGGCATCGGTGCGGAGAAGGAGCCGAGGCTGAGGATGTCGCCGGCGCGCAGCCTGCCGCCGGACCGGGCGACATCCTGCGCCAGCCAGATCACGGCATTCAGCGGATGGCCGAGGATGGCCACGCCGGGGGCCTTGGCCAATTCCTTGCCGTCCTGGTCGCGCATGACGACCATCATCTTGCCCAGCATGTCGACCATGTCGGGCGTGGGCGCGATCGGCTTGCCCAGCACGCCGAGGCGCGCGCCCGAGTTGATGGCGTTGAGCACCGCGCCGGTGATCGGCTGCTCCTTGGCTGTCACCAGGTCGGGCAGCTCGATGAAGGGGCGGATGCTCGCCACGTGCTTCATCACATCGGCCGGGGTCTTCGCCTGGTTGATGCCCTCGTCCTTGACCACGACGACGAGGTCGGCCTCGAAGACCGGCACGGCGCCGAACTTCGCCGGCACCTCGGCACCGTCCTCCAGCAGCATCTTCTCCAGCAGCACGCCGCGCACCGGCGAGTTGTGGCCGAAGCGCTTCTGCACCGCCGGGTTGGTGAGACCGGCCTTGTAGCCGACCGGCTTACCCTGGCTGGCGGCGAGTTCTTCCACCAGCCCGGCGCGGATGCGGGCGGCCTCCTCCATGCTCATCTCCTTGGCCAGTCCCGAGGTCGGCTGCATGGCATTGAAGTTGGTGGCGAGCTGCCGGCTTTCCGGCGGCACGGTGGCGCAGGCGGACAGCACGAGAATTGCGGCGAGCGATGCGATGGCGTTGCGGTGCTTCATGGCTTCTCCTCCTTGTCGTTGTTGTGGCTGAATCGCCGTGCTGCAGAGACTGACTTTACATTCTGACTTCTCCGTTGCCCAGCACGATCCACTTCCGGCTGGTCAGCCCCTCCAGGCCGACCGGGCCGCGGGCGTGGATCTTGTCGGTCGAGATGCCGATCTCCGCGCCGAGGCCGTACTCGAAACCGTCGGCAAAGCGTGTCGAGGCGTTCACCATCACCGAGGCCGAATCGACCTCGCGCAGGAAACGCATCGCCCGCGTGTAGTCCTCCGTGACGATGGCGTCGGTGTGCTGCGAGCTGTACTTGTTGATGTGGGCGATGGCCTCGTCCACGCCGGCCACCACCTTCACGGCGAGTATGGCGGCGAGGTATTCCTCGTACCAGTCCTGTTCCGTGGCCTCCTTGAGCTTCGCCGCGTCGATGCCGGCGCCGCGCAACAGGGTCAGCGATTCGGCGCAGCCGCGTAGCTCCACGCCCTTGCCGGCGAGCATGGCGCCGAGCTGCGGCAGCAACGTCCTGGCGACGCCGCGCGCCACCAGCAGGGATTCCGCGGTGTTGCAGGTGCCGAGGCGCTGCGTCTTGGCGTTGTCGACGATGCGCATGGCCTTCTCCGCGTCGGCCGCATCGTCCACATACACGTGGCAGTTGCCGTCGAGGTGCTTGATGACCGGGATGCGCGCTTCGTTCGAGACGCGCTCGATCAGCCCCTTGCCGCCGCGCGGCACGATGACGTCGACGAACTCCCGCATGGTGACGAGTTCGCCGACGGCGGCGCGGTCGGTGGTGTCCACGACCTGCACCGCCGCTTCCGGCAGGCCGGCGGAGTGCAATCCTTCCTGCACCAGGGCGGCCAGCGCGCGGTTGCAGCGGAGAGCCTCCGAGCCGCCGCGCAGGATGGCCGCGTTGCCGGCCTTCAGGCACAAACCGGCGGCGTCGAC
>JAEUNH010000171.1 GCA_016791205.1 Rhodocyclaceae bacterium
CACCCCTTCGGCCAGCGCGTCGATGGCCACCGAGCGCCACTCCAGCTGCCAGCGGTAATCGTAGATCCGCCTCAGCAGACGGTCGACCATGAGGTGGCCGACGACGGTGATGCCGCAGGCCGGCACCAGCACGGCATTGAGGTGAATCAGGTCGAGCCCCGGCAGCATCCCGAAGGTGCCGGCCATCAGGCTGGGCGCGGCCAGCACCGCTAGGTTGCCGACGATATTGGCGCGCAGCGGCAGGATGAAGCTCATCAGCGGCGGCACGATGAACCAGAACAGGAAGCCGGCGACACCGTGCAGGGCGCCGCCTTCCAGACGTCCAAGGATCAGCAGAAACACCGCCTGAAGCCAGACCAGCATGGCGTAGAAGATGACCGGCAGCCGGCGCCGCAGGCCGGCGCGCAGCGCCAGCGGATAGGCCAGGGTCGAGACGGCGAGCGTCACCCGCAGCCAGAACGTCTGCGGCGCGTGGCGCGGATCGATGGCCCAGTCCCACAGCCACAGCGAGAACACCAGCACCGCGCAGGCGCTGGCGATGGTCAGGGTTGGCCGGCGGAAATCCTCGTGCTTGAGGCGCTGGAACGCCGCCTCGTCGAGCGCCGCTCGCGGCGTCGTGATGACAATGCGCTGCAGTCCCGCCACGCCCATTTGGGATCCCTTGCCTGTATCGCAGCCTGTATCGCCGGTAGGGTCGAGTTTACCCGCTATTCCATGCGGATTGCCGGCGTGGACGGGGCCATGCGCTATAATGGCCCCCGTCTGCCGTTCCGCCGGTTAGCGCCCGCAGACCTGTCCGGTCGATCCCGACCCACTATCAACAGCAACGCTCGTGTCCTGAACCGGTACGCCGAAAAGCGCAGGCCGATTCAGGAGAACCGATGTCTTTCGAAGAACTGGGGCTGCTGCCCGAACTGCTCAAGGCCGTGGCCGACGCCGGCTACAGCGAGCCCACCCCCATCCAGGCCCAGGCCATCCCCGTCGTGCTCGAAGGCAAGGACGTCATGGGCGGCGCCCAGACCGGCACCGGCAAGACCGCCGGCTTCGTCCTGCCGCTGCTGCAGCGCCTGGCCCGCCACGCCAGCACCAGCCCCTCGCCGGCGCGCCATCCGGTGCGTGCCCTCATCCTGACGCCGACGCGCGAGCTGGCCATGCAGGTGCACGAGAGCGTGCAGACCTACGGCAAGTACGTGCCGCTGCGCGACCTCGTCGTCTACGGCGGCGTGGACATCAAGCCGCAGACCGAGGCGCTGAGGAAAGGCGTCGAGATCGTCGTCGCCACGCCGGGCCGGCTGCTCGACCACGTCCAGCAGAAGAGCGTCGCCTTCAACTTCGTCGAGGTGCTGGTGCTCGACGAGGCCGATCGCATGCTCGACATGGGCTTCATCCCCGACATCAAGCGCATCCTGGCCATGCTGCCGAAGGAGCGCCAGAGCCTGCTCTTCTCCGCCACCTTCTCCGAGGAAATCAAGAAGCTCGCCGACTCCATGTTGAAGGCGCCGGTGCTGATCGAGGTGGCGCGCAGGAACGCCGTCACCGAGACCGTGACCCACCGCATGCACCCTGTCGACCAGGACAACAAGCGGCAACTGCTCGCCCACATGCTGAAGACCAGCAGCCTCTCGCAGGTGCTGGTCTTCGTCGGCACCAAGTTCGGCGCCAGCCGGCTGGCCCACTACCTGGAGAAGCAGGGCATCAACGCCACCGCCATCCACGGCGACAAGAGCCAGCAGCAGCGCACCGAGGCGCTGGAGGCCTTCAAGAACGGCAGCGCGCGCGTGCTGGTGGCCACCGACGTCGCCGCCCGCGGCCTCGACATCGACGACCTGCCGCACGTCATCAACTTCGAGCTGCCGCACGTGCCGGAAGACTACGTGCACCGCATCGGCCGCACCGGCCGTGCCGGCAAGGAAGGCGACGCCACCTCGCTGGTCTGCGCCGAGGAGCGCGGCAAGCTGGCCGAGATCGAGAAACTCATCAAGCGCCCGATCGAGCAGGTGATCGTGCCCGGCTTCGAGCCGGGCGCGGATTTCTCCGGGCCGGCAACGCGCGGCCGCCGCGGCCGCGGCGCCGGGAATGACGAGCCGCGCGAAAAACGCGAGCCATCGCGCCGCGAGCCGCGCGAGTCGCGCGAGTCGCGCGAGAAGCGCGAGCCGCGCGAGCCGCGCGAACCGCGCCGGGTCGAGCCGGCCAAGCCCAAGTACCCCAAGCTCGACTTCGACCCGAGCAAGCCCTACGAACCGAAAGTCGGTCTCCCCGAGACGGCGACGGCCGAGCCGAAGCGCTCCCATCATCGGCCCAGGCGCCCGGTGCCGGCGCTGCTCGGCGGGTTGCCGAAGGCGGAGCCGGAGAAGTAATCCCAGCAACCCCCTCTCCCCGCTTGCGGGGAGAGGGGAGTCAAGCGGAGGTCGCATGGCACAGTGGGTTGAAGGCCGGGTGATCGAGCGCATCGACTGGACGCCGCGCCTGCACTCGCTGTGCATCGAGGCCGCCATCGAGCCGTTCAAGGCCGGCCAGTTCACCAAGCTCGGCCTGGAGATCGGCGGCGAGATCGTCGGCCGCCCCTACTCCATCGTCAGCGCGCCCGGCGAGCCCCTGCTCGAATTCTATTTCTCCACCGTGCCGGAAGGTCCGCTCTCGCCGCGCCTCGCCCAACTCGACGCCGGCAGCCCGATCCAGCTCGCGCCCAAGGCCAACGGCTTCCTGGTCCTCGACGAGGTGCCGCCCTCGATCCACCTCTGGCTGCTCGCCACCGGCACCGGCATCGGCCCCTTCCTGTCGATCCTCAAGACGGCCGAGCCCTGGCAGCGCTTCCAGCGCGTGGTGCTGGTGCATGCCGCCCGCGCGGCGGAGGAACTCACCTACCGCCGCGCCATCGCCCGCCTCCTCGAAGCCGAGCCGAAGCGCTTCAGCTACCTGCCCATGCTCAGCCGCGAGCCGGCCGACTACGCGCTCGCCGGGCGCATCCCGGCGGCCATCGCCGACGGGCGGCTGGAGGCGCGCGCCGGGCTGGCCCTGGAGCCGGCCCTCGCCCACGTCATGCTCTGCGGCAACCCGGCCATGATCGAAGACGCCCTCGCCGCCCTCGCCGCCCGCGGCATGCGCAAGCACCGGCGCAAGGAGCCGGGGCAGATCAGCATTGAAACCTATTGGTAGGGCGGCGTCATCGTCCGACGAGAAGGAGCGCGCATGGGCATACTCGACAGGATTCTCGGGCCGAAATCCAAGTACGACCGCAGCCTGCCCTACAGCTACGAGGCGCGCATCCGCCTCTTCGAGGACGGCGGCGAACACCAGTCCTATCTCTCCGACACCATCTGCGGCCTGATCGAGCACCTGCACCGCCGCGGCGTCCGCCCGCTGCAAGTCGAGATCTTCGAGATCTACCGCGACCGCGAAACCCCCATCGAGGCCCGCCTGTTCGCCGACGCCGCCGGCGAGTGGCTGTTCAGGCCCGAGCTCTGCCGCGCCTTCGAGCGGCACTACCCCGGCCACATCCAGGAAGCCAGCTGCAGCTTCAGCGACCGCGGCCGCGATTGCCTGGGGCCCTGATCCCGCCGTCCCGGGCACACCGACTTTTCCGGCAACCACGCTGGGGCGAGCAGCGTCGGCTGCGGCCAGCCAGGCGTCGGGGACGTCGTTGGCGGCCGGCTTCCTGTCCATGCAGGGCCGACGCCGCCGGAAGGCTGATGCTTGATATGCTGCTTTGCTGTTATACTGCAATGCATGAAAACCACCATCACAGTTTCCAGCCGCGGTATGGTGACGCTGCCGGCCAAGCTGCGCCAGGCGCTCGGCCTCAAGGGCGAAGACCAGCTGATCGCCGAAACCACGCCGGAAGGCCTGCTGCTGCGCCCGGCCGTGACCCTGCCGATCGAGCTTTACTCGCCTGAGCGCGAGCGCGAGTTCGACCAGGCCGAGGCCGAATTGGCCGCCCTGCTGGGGAGCGGCGCCCCCAAACGGACCGCGCCTCGCAAGACCCGGAAGCCCTCCCGCTGACCAGGCACAGCGGTCCGTCGATGCGGATATTTCTCGACGCGAACATCCTTTTCTCCGCGGCGAAATCGGACGGCGCCGTGCGTACTCTGCTTCGCCGCCTGATCGAGGCCAAGCACGCGTGCTGGGTAGACGGCTACGTGGTGGAGGAAGCCCGCCGCAACCTCGTCGCCAAGGGCGGCGGCGCCACGGCGGCGCTCGATGCGCTGCTACCGCATTTGAAGGTCGGCGCGCTGCAAGCCATCCCGTCCAAATCGGTCGAACTCGACTGGCTGCCAGACAAGGATCGGCCGGTGCTGGCCGCCGCCATACGCCTCAAGTGTCAGGCGCTGGTCACGGGCGATCGCACGCATTTCGGCGCCGGCTATGGCAAGACCTTCGGCGGCGTCACCCTATACTCCCCCAGGCAGATTGCTGAAGCGCTGCTGTCAAGGCCGGACTGAGAGCGGGGCCATGCCTGCATCGACGGTCGGTGCAGGCTTCGAGGTTCTGCCGAGACCGGCTTTTCTAGATCGTCCACTCGCAGCCGCACTTGCGGCAGCGCGCCTTGAGCCAGACTTCCTTGGGGTCCTCGATGCTGGCCGGCTCCTGGTGCAGCGCGCGGCCGGCCTCGATCACGCTGAACCTGGCGTAGGCGCCGCATCCGGGACAGTGGGCGTGGTCGCCGATGTGCTCGGCCACCAGCATGATCCGTTTGTAGCGCTCCCAGCAGAACAGCGTCGCCCAGACGCCGCCCAGTCCGACGCCGAGCGACACGATCAGGCCGAGCGGCCCCTCGCGCGAACCGAACAGCTCCAGCGAAGAGGCCATGGCGATGATGCCGAGGAAACAGCTGGTCAGGTAGAGATGGCTCTCGACGAGCTGGCGCTCGTACCATTTCCTGAAGCCGAGGATGCGGATGCGGCCGAGGGTGTCCATGCTCTCATTGTGGCCCTTTAGGCCTAAAGCAACAAGCGCTGCCGGCGGGTGAATCGCACGGTGAGCGGATCCGGTTTGGACCGGCTTTTTCTATTTTTCCGCCAGCCAGGCCAACGCTCCCAGTCCGGCGGCGCGTCCGGCGGCGAAGCAGGCGGTGAGCAGGTAGCCGCCGGTCGGCGCCTCCCAGTCGAGCATCTCGCCGGCGCAGAAGACGCCGGGCAGGGCGCGGACCATCAGTCGCGCGTCGAGCGCCTCGAAGGCGACGCCGCCGGCGCTGCTGATGGCCTCGGCGAGCGGCCGCGGCGCGATCAGCGGCAGCGGCAGGTCTTTGATGGCGGCGGCGAGGCGCGCAGGATCGGCGAAATCCCCCGCCGGCAGCAGCTCCCGCAGCAGGCCGGCCTTGACGCCCTTGATGCCGACGCGGCTCTGCAGGTGGCTGGAGAGCGAACGCGCACCGCGGGGCCGCGACAGCTCGGCCGCCAGGCGCGGCGGTTCCCAGCCGGGGGCGAGGTCCAGGCGCAGCGTCGCCGGACCGCCGGCGGCGAGGGCCTCGCGCAGCGGCGCCGACAGCGCGTAGATGAGGCCGCCCTCGACGCCGGTCTCCGTGACGACGAACTCGCCCTGCTTCCGCGATTCGGCGCCCGCCGCATCGACGCAGCGCGCCACCACCGACTTGACGGGCTGGCCGGCGAAGCGCGCGCGGAAGCGCTCGCTCCAGCCGGCGTCGAAACCGCAGTTGGCCGGCCGCAGCGGCGCAACCTCCACGCCGCGCTGCGCCAGCAGCGGCAGCCAGGCGCCGTCGGAGCCGAGCTGCGGCCAGCTGCCGCCGCCCAGCGCCAGGACGACCGCTTCGGCGCACACGGCGCGTTCGCCCAGCGGCGCGGCGAAGCGCAGCGCGCCCTCGCCATCCCAGCCCAGCCAGCGGTGGCGCACATGAAAGCGCACGCCGGCCGCGCGCAGGCGGTGCAGCCAGGCGCGCAGCAGCGGCGCCGCCTGCTTGTCCACGGGGAAGACGCGGCCGGAACTGCCGACGAAGCTGTCGACGCCGAGCCCTCGCGCCCACTCGCGCAGGTCCTCCGGGCCGAAGGCCGCGAGCAGCGGTTCGATGCGGGCACGGCGTTCGCCGTAGCGGGAAAGGAAGGCGTCCTGCGGTTCGGCGTGGGTGAGATTGAGCCCGCCCTTGCCCGCCAGCAGGAACTTGCGGCCCACCGAGGGCATGGCGTCGTAGACATCGACGCGCGCGCCACCCTGGCTCAACGCCTCCGCCGCCATCAGGCCGGCGGGGCCGCCGCCGACGACTGCAACGGTGCCGTGAACCGGGTTGCTCATGGGAGGAATGCCGAGCCGCGCGCTATTTGCCTGCCGCGGCCGATCGCAGGGCCGGCGGCAGCGGCGTGCGCATTCCGTCCACCGGCCAGCCGTTCTGCCGCGCCGCTGCTTGAAGGAGGCCGATGCGTTCCCCGGTAAGGGGATGGGTCTGCAGGATGGCCACGCGCCCCGCCTCGCCTTTCGCGGCCTGACTGAGGACCGTGAAGGCATCGGTGGCGCCGCCGGCGTGGCCATACACCCTGACCAGCGCGCCGAGCGCCAATTCGTCGGCGTCGCGCTCCTGGTCGCGGCTGTACTTGAGCAGCGGCAGCACCGCCGCGCGCTGCACCGCGTCGCCGCCCAGGCTGCGGCCGGCGCCGACCGAGACGGCGGAGAGCACCAGGCCGACGGCGACGCCGCGCCCCATCGCCGCCGCCGGGTGGCGCAGTCGGACGTGGGCGATCTCGTGGGCCAGCACCATCGCCACGGCCTCCTCGCTCTCCAGCTTGTGCAGCAGGCCGCGGTAGAACACCAGATTGCCGCCGAGGGTGGCCATGGCGTTCACCGTCGGCTCGTCGGCATAGTGCACGCTGACTGCGATGTCGGGCGGCAGCGGCATGGCGGCGGCGAGCTTCGCCGCCAGCGCGCGCAAGGCGTCGCGGGCGTCGCGCTGGGCGGGCGTCAGCTTGGCCTGCTCGAAGCGCTCGGTGAGAGAAGCGGCGTACTCGCGCTCGGTGGCGAAGGGCACCCGGCCGGCCAGCTCGCCGGCGAAGAAGCCGAGCAGGGCCGCGCCCAGGGCGACGGCGCCCAGCACCCCGACCACCAGGAGGGCGAACTCCTTGAGCGGGTGCTCGTCGGCGTAGTTGACGGTTTCTTCGGGGGCGCGGTTCTCAAACCGCACGGTCGGGCTCGGCGGGAGCGACGGGCTTCAGCGCGGTGCCGTAGGCGAAGGCCTCGACGGCCGGCAGGCCGCCGCGGTTGCCGCCGGTGATGTTGCTGCTCTCGATCTTGACGTTCACGACCAGGCGGTAGCCGTGGCGGCGCGCCTCTTCCTTCATGCGCAGGATGGCCTCGCGGCGGGCCCGGTCGAGCAGGCTCTCGTAGCTCTTCATGCGGCCGCCGATCAGGGTGCGCAGGCTGGCGACGAACTGCTTGAAATAATCGGAGCCGACCACCGCCGAGCCGCTCACCAGCCGCACTTGCTGCGGCAGATGCGCCGCCGGCGGGTACTTGGTGGCGAAGGCCAGCACCTTGGCCAGTTCCTTTTCGCGCTTGCGGATCGAGGCAAAGTGGCGCGACTCGGCGGCGCGGCCGGCGAAATAGCCGACCGCCAGCAGCGTCAGGAAAACGATCCAGTCGAGATAGTCGACCCAGGACATTATTCGAGGATCACCGCCGTGCCGTAGGCCAGGATCTCCGCAGCCCCCATGGTGATCGAGGTGGTGGTGTAGCGCACGTTGAGGATGGCGTTGGCGCCGACCGACTTGGCCTGCTGCACCATGCGCTCGGTGGCTTCCTCGCGCGCCTCCTGCAGCAGCTCGGTGTAGCCCTTCAGCTCGCCGCCGACGATGTTCTTCAGCCCGGCCAGGATGTCCTTGCCGGCGTGCTTGGCGCGCACCGTGCTGCCCTGGACCACGCCGAGGTGGGATTTCACGCGCTTGCCGGGCAGGATCTCGAGATTGGAAATCGTCAGGCCGGTGGACTTCTCATCGAACGGATTGCTCATGATTTCAAGGCCACCAGCACTTCGTCGAGCATCTTCTTCGCATCGCCGAACAACATGCGATTGTTCTCCTTGTAAAAGAGCGGATTGTCCACGCCGGCGTAGCCGGAGGCCATGCTGCGCTTCATGACGATGGAGGTCCTGGCCTTCCACACTTCCAGCACCGGCATGCCGGCGATGGGGCTGGTCGGGTCGTCCTGCGCCGCCGGGTTCACGATGTCGTTGGCGCCGATCACCATGGCGACGTCGGTGTCGGGGAAGTCCTCGTTGATCTCGTCCATCTCCAGCACGATGTCGTAGGGGACTTTCGCTTCGGCCAGCAGCACGTTCATGTGGCCGGGCATGCGGCCGGCCACCGGGTGGATGCCGAAGCGCACGTTGACGCCCTTCTCGCGCAGGTGCCTGGTGATCTCGAACACCGTGTGCTGGGCCTGCGCCACCGCCATGCCGTAGCCCGGCACGATGATGACGTTCTTGGCCTCGCGCAGCAGCTCCGCCGTCTCCGCCGCACTGACGGGACTGACTTCTCCCGCCGGCTGCTCGCCCGGCTTGGCCGCCGGCGCCCCGCCGCCGGTGCCGAAGCCGCCGGCGATGACGCTGATGAAGTTGCGGTTCATGGCTCGGCACATGATGTACGACAGGATCGCGCCGGAGGAGCCGACCAGCGCGCCGGTGACGATCAGCAGGTCGTTCGA
>JAEUNH010000211.1 GCA_016791205.1 Rhodocyclaceae bacterium
CGGCAGCGGGACTCCTACGGGACAGCAAGGCCAGGGAATTGCCACTTATCCACAGGTCTGGCCGGCTTGGCTTGGGTAGATATTTCCCCGTGAGTGTCCCGCCAGTGTCCCATGACTGGAATTCAGGACAGGAAGAAAAACGGCCTTCCCTCTGGAAAGCCGCATGAATGCTTGGTGCCGGGAGGGGGAATCGAACCCCCACGGTGTTTCCACCGGCGGATTTTGAGTCCGCTGCGTCTACCGATTCCGCCATCCCGGCCTGGGATCGGCCGCGTAAAATTGCCGGCCGAGCAAAGAGCCGGCATTATCCCGCATCCGGCACCCCCGAATCAAACCCATGCCGCTATCCCTCGCCGATTTCGACTACGAACTGCCACCGGAGCTGATCGCCCAGTTCCCTTTGCCGGAGCGCACGGCCAGCCGCCTGCTGGTGGTCGATGGCGCGCGCCGGGAGGACCGGCGTTTCGCCGACCTGCCCGGCCTGTTGCACCCTGGCGACCTGCTGGTGTTCAACGACACCCGGGTGCTGCGGGCCCGCCTGCACGGCCTGAAGGACAGCGGCGGGCGCGTGGAGGTGCTGATCGAGCGCCCGGTCGGCCGCCACGAGGCGCTGGCGCAGATC
This sequence comes from Rhodocyclaceae bacterium, assembly GCA_016791205.1. GTDB lineage: Bacteria > Pseudomonadota > Gammaproteobacteria > Burkholderiales > Rhodocyclaceae > Desulfobacillus. The sequence goes on from JAEUNH010000211.1 coordinate 623, forward strand.
CGCGCCAGTCATGCCCCCTGGCCCGGCAGCCGGCTGCGGCTGGAAGGCGCGCTGGAAGTGGATGTGGTGGCCCGCGACGGGGCCTTCTTCCTGCTGCGCTTTCCCGCCGCGGACGACCTGGTGGATCTGCTCGAACGGCACGGCAAGCTGCCGCTGCCGCCCTACATCCAGCGTCCGGCGGAAGCTTCGGACGAGGCGCGCTATCAGACCGTCTACGCCCAGGCGCGGGGCTCGGTCGCCGCGCCCACCGCCGGGCTGCATTTCGACCAGCCCCTGCTCGACGCCCTGCGCGCCAAGAGGGTCGAACTGGCCTGGCTGACGCTCCACGTCGGCGCCGGCACCTTCCAGCCGGTGCGGGTGGACGACCTGGCGCGGCACCGCATGCATCGCGAGCGCTACGTCATACCGGCCGACACCGCCGCGGCGCTGGTCGCGGCCCGCGCCCGCGGGGGGCGCATCGTCGCCGTCGGCACCACCACCCTGCGCGCCCTGGAAGCTGCCGCCCAGGAAGGCGGGATCCTGGCCGGCCCGGGCGAGACGGACCTCTTCATCCTGCCCGGCTTCCGCTTCCGCACGGCGGACGCCCTCATCACCAACTTCCACCTGCCGAAGTCGACCCTGCTGATGCTGGTGTCGGCCTTCGGCGGGCTGGAGAATCTGCGGCAGGCCTATCGGCATGCGGTGGCCGAACGCTACCGCTTCTTCAGCTACGGCGACGCCATGTTCATCAAAAGACAAGACGCACCATGAAATTCGAGCTTCTCGCAACCGACGGCGCCGCCCGCCGCGGCCGTCTCACGCTGGCCCACGGCACGGTCGACACGCCGGCCTTCATGCCGGTCGGCACCTACGGCGCGGTGAAGGCCATGTCGCCCGATGAAGTGAAGGCCCTCGGCGCGCAGATCGTGCTCGGCAACACCTTCCACCTCTGGCTGCGCCCCGGACTGGAAGTCATCGCTGCCCACGGCGGCCTGCACCGCTTCATGGGCTGGGACGGGCCGATCCTCACCGATTCCGGCGGCTTTCAGGTCTTCAGCCTGGGCGCCCTGCGCAAGATCTCCGAGGAGGGCGTCAAGTTCGCCTCGCCGGTGAATGGCGACCGGCTGTTCCTGACACCGGAGGAGTCGATGCGCATCCAGCGCGTGCTGAATTCCGACATCGTCATGATCTTCGACGAGTGCACGCCCTACCCCGCCACGCCCGCCGAGGCGGCAAAATCGATGCGCCTCAGCCTGCGCTGGGCCGAACGCTCGAAACAGGCGCATGAGGGCAACCCCAACGCCCTGTTCGGCATCGTCCAGGGCGGCATGTTCGAGGACCTCCGCGACGCGTCGCTCGCCGGCCTCACGCAGATCGGCTTCGACGGCTACGCCATCGGCGGGCTTTCGGTGGGCGAACCGAAGGCCGACATGCAGCGCATCCTGGCCCATACCGCGCCAAGACTGCCGCAGGCGCGGCCGCGCTACCTGATGGGCGTCGGCACGCCGGAAGACCTGGTGAATGCCGTGGCCCAGGGCATCGACATGTTCGACTGCGTGCTGCCCACCCGCAACGCCCGCAACGGCTGGCTGTTCACCCGCCGCGGCACGGTGAAGATCCGCAACGCCGCCCATGCCACCGACACCCGGCCGCTCGACGAGACGTGCCCCTGCCCGACCTGCCGGAACTACAGCCGGGCCTACCTGCACCACCTGCAGCGGGTCAATGAAATCCTCGGCGCGCGGCTCAACACCCTGCACAACCTGTTCTACTACCAGCAGCTGATGGCCGAGCTGCGCGAGGCCATCGGCGCCGGCCGGCTGGCGGACTACGTGGCCGAATTCCACGCGGCCCGCTCCGCCAAGCTGTTATAATTTCGCGTTTTTTTAACTCTCACGGAGACCAACGTGCTGATTTCGAACGCCTGGGCGCAAGCTGCGCCCGCCGCCGCGGACGCCGGCGGCGGCCTCTTGGGCATGCTGCCCATCCTGTTGATGTTCGTCGTCCTGTGGTTCCTCATGATCCGGCCGCAGATGAAGCGCGCCAAGGAGCACAAGGCCATGGTCGAGGCCATGCAGAAGGGCGACGAAGTGCTCACCAACGGCGGCATCGCCGGCCGCGTCACCAAGGTCGACGAGACCTACATTGGCGTCGAGATCGCCGAAAACGTCGTCATCTCGGTGCAGAAGAACGCCGTCACCGCGATCCTGCCCAAGGGCACCCTGAAGACGCTCTGACCCACCCTGATCCGGGACGGCCCGCCCGTCCCGCACCGCGCCATGAACCGCTACCCGCTCTGGAAATACCTGCTGATCGCCTTGGCCCTGGCCCTCGGCCTGCTCTACACCCTGCCGAACTTCTACGGCGAAGCGCCGGCGGTGCAGGTCTCCAGCATCAAGACGGCGGTGAAGGTGGATACCCGGTTGCTCGGCCGCGTCGAGGAGACCCTCAAGGCCGCCGGCATCGCCCATCAGGGCCTGTTCGCCGACCAGAACAGCATCCGCGTCCGCCTCGGCGACACCGAGACCCAGCTCAAGACCAAGGACGTCGTCGAAAAGGCCCTCAACCCCGACCCGGAGAACGCCAGCTACGTGGTGGCGCTCAACCTGCTGTCGCGCTCGCCGGCCTGGCTGACCTCGATGCACGCCCTGCCCATGTACCTCGGCCTCGACCTGCGCGGCGGGGTGCACTTCCTGCTGCAGGTGGACATGAAGGGAGCACTGACCAAGCGCCTCGACGCCACCGCCGCCGACCTGCGTTCCCTGATGCGTGACAAGAACGTGCGCCATGCCGGCATCGCCCGCGAACGCGACCAGCTGGCCATCCGCTTCCGCGACGCCGAGATGCGCAACAAGGCGCGCGCCGCCATCGAGACCCAGCAGCCCGACCTGCTGGTGACCGAAGTCCAGGACGGCGCCGAGTTGAAGCTGACCGCCACGCTGAAGCCGGAGGCGCAAAAGCGCATCCAGGAATTCGCCATCAAACAGAACATCACCACCCTGCACAACCGCATCAACGAGCTGGGCGTGGCCGAACCGGTGATCCAGCAGCAGGGCGCCGACCGCATCGTCGTGCAGCTGCCCGGCGTGCAGGACACGGCCAAGGCCAAGGACATCCTCGGCCGCACCGCCACCCTGGAGGTGCGCCTGGTCGACGACGAGAACAGCCAGAACCCGGCGGTGATGGAAGAAGCCGCCCGCGGCCAGCCGCCGATCGGCACCGAGTACTACGTCGAGCGCAGCGGCGCGCCGCTGCTGGTGAGGAAGCAGGTGGTCCTCACCGGCGACCGCCTCACCGACGCCCAGCCCGGCTTCGACAGCCAGACCCACGAACCGGCGGTGCACCTGACTCTCGATTCGGCCGGCGCCCGCATCTTCAAGGACGTCACCCGCGAGAACGTCGGCAAGCGGATGGCCATCCTGCTCATCGAGAAGGGCAAGGGCGAGGTCATCACCGCGCCGGTGATCCGCACCGAGATCGGCGGCGGCCGCGTGCAGATCTCCGGCCGCATGAGCACCGTCGAGGCCAACGACGTGGCGCTGCTGCTGCGCGCCGGCAGCCTCGCCGCGCCGATGGAGATCATCGAGGAGCGCACCATCGGCCCCAGCCTGGGCGCCGAGAACATCGAGCGCGGCTTCAACTCGACGCTCTACGGCTTCCTCGCCATCGCCGTGTTCATGGTCATCTACTACCTGATGTTCGGCCTGATCTCGGTGGTGGCGCTGTCGACCAACCTGCTGCTGCTGGTGGCCCTCCTGTCGATGCTGCAGGCGACCCTGACCCTGCCCGGCATCGCCGCCATCGCGCTGACCCTGGGCATGGCCATCGACGCCAACGTGCTGATCAACGAGCGCATCCGCGAGGAGCTGAGGAACGGCGCCACGCCGCAGGCGGCCATCGCCGCCGGCTACGAGCGCGCCTTCGGCACCATTCTCGACTCCAACGTCACCTCGCTGATCGCCGGCCTGGCGCTGCTGATCTTCGGCTCCGGCCCGGTGCGCGGCTTCGCCGTGGTGCATTGCCTGGGCATCCTCACCTCGATGTTCAGCTCGGTCGTCGTCTCACGCGGCATCGTCAACCTGGTCTACGGCAGCCGGCGCAAGCTGGCCGGGCTGTCGATCGGCAACGTGGCCTGGAAGTAAAAGGGGAACACCATGGAATTCTTCAAGATCCGCAAAGACATCCCCTTCATGCGCCATGCGCTGGTGTTCAACGTCATCTCGCTGATCACCTTCGTCGCCGCGGTGTTCTTCCTCGCCACCCGCGGCCTGCACTTCAGCGTCGAGTTCACCGGCGGCACCCTGATCGAGGTGAGCTACGCCCAGGCCGCCGATACGCAGAAGATCCGCGACACTTTAACCAAGGCCGGCTACACCGATACCCAGGTGGCCAACTTCGGCAGCAGCCGCGACGTGCTCATCCGCATGCCGCTCAAGCCGGGCCAGGATTCCGCTGCGCTGGGCGCCGCGGTGATCGGCGCGCTTGAGCAGGACGCCGCCGGCGCGCAACTGAAGCGCGTCGAGTTCGTCGGCCCGCAGGTCGGCAAGGAGCTGGCCGAAAACGGCGCCATCGCCCTGCTGCTGGTGATCTTCGGCATCATCGTGTACCTGGCGCTGCGCTTCGAATGGCGCTTCGCCGTCTCGGCCATCGTCGCCAACCTGCACGACGTGGTGATCATCCTCGGCTTCTTCGCCTTCTTCCAGTGGGAGTTCTCGCTCCCGGTGCTGGCCGCCGTGCTGGCGGTGCTGGGCTATTCGGTGAACGAGTCGGTGGTGGTTTTCGACCGGGTGCGCGAGAACTTCCGCAAGCTGCGCAAGGCGACGGTGCCGCAGATCATCGACAACGCCATCACCAGCACCATCAGCCGGACCATCATCACCCACGGCAGCACCCAGCTGGCCGTGCTCTCGATGCTGATCTTCGGCGGCGAGGTGCTGCACTACTTCGCCCTGGCGCTGACCATCGGCATCCTCTTCGGCATCTATTCCTCGGTGCTGGTGGCCAGCCCGCTGGTGATGTGGCTCGGCGTCTCGCGCGAGCAGTTCGTCAAGCCGCAGAAACCGAAGGAAGAAGCCGTCGTCTGAAAAGTCGGTCTGCCCAACACGGCACAAGGCCCGCTCCGGCGGGCCTTGTTTTTTGCGTAGGGCGGTGCTACTTCGCCTTCGCCGCGCGGGCCGGCGCGGCGACGGCCTTGCCGGACGGCTGGGCATCGATGCCGGCCAGCTGGAAGGCCGCCCAGAAGAAGGGGTGCGGCTGCTTGGCCTTCAGCGCGAGCTGCGCCCGGCGCAGGGCCTCGGCCTTGCCGCCGGGGCCGGACAGGCCCTTGTAGAACTGCACCATCAGCTGCTCGGTGGACGCATCGTCGACCTGCCACAGGCTGGCGAGGATGTTGTTGGCGCCGGCATAGAAGAAGCCCCGGCTCAGGCCCACCACGTCGTCGCCGCTCTGCACATCGGCCAGGGCGGTTTCGCAGGCGCTCATGGTCACCAGCTCGGCATCGAGGCGCAGGCCGTAGAGGTCGTCGACGGTCAGCATGCCGTCGAGGGGATTCGCCGCATCGGGACGGGGCGAGAGCAGCAGGCCCGAGCTTCGCGGCGCGCTCGCGTCGAAGGTGCCGTGCGAGGCAAGGTGCAGGTAGGCGTACTGGCCGCCGAGCGCGCTGAGCGCCTCGCGGGTCGCCTCCTTGCGCATCAGCACCTTGGCGCCGGGGCGCAGCCGGGCGATCTCCTGGGCCTCCTTCTGGGCGCCGGGCAGGTCGTAGCGCGCGTCGCGCAGGTCCGGATTGCCCAGGATCAGGGTCTCGCGGCCGGCCGGCGCCGGCCGGCGGGCCAGGAGAGGCATCACGCTGGCGCTGGGCAGCACCCGCAGGGTGTAGCGATCCAGCAGGCTGCTCTTGCCATTCTCCAGGACGGCGAAGGGCAGGTAATGCAGGGCGCCATGCGGCACCACGATCAGCGTCCCGCCGGCCGGCAGGCGCAGCGGCTCGATCAGGCCGGCGTGCAGGGCACGCGCCTGTTCCTGGACATCCTTGCTGTCCGGGCTCTGCAAGGACTTGCGCAGCGCGGCCACCCGCCCGAGCAGGGCGGCGTCGAGGGCGGCGCCCTCGACGCGCTGGCGGCCGACGACGAAGGCGAAGAGCCGGTCCTTGTGGCCGAAATATTCGACAATGGTCTCGTCGGGACGCAGCAGGGCCTGCACCTCGGCGGTCGGCGTATGGCTGACGCTGACCAGGGCCGCCAGCTCCGGCGCCTTCTCCCGCAGCCGGCGCGCCGCTTCGGTGGCGACCGACCGGGTCTGGGCGACCTTTGCGGGCGCGGCCTGGCCGGCGCTGGCGGTGGCCAGCGCGGTGTCGGCCAGGCGGTATTCCTTGAAGAGCCGCTCGGCCTCCTCGGCATTGCCGGCGGCGCGGATGACGAAGCTGCCGCGGCTGGCCAGCAGGTCGACCAGGGCGCGCGACTTGCCCCGCTCGGCGACCTCGAAGGCGCCGCTGGCGGCGCCGGTCTTGAGCAGCAGGGCCACCAGGCGGGCATACACCTCCTGCTTGTCGCCGGCAAAGCCGATGCGCGCCTCTTCCCCGCTCAGCTTGCCGCGCTGCGACTCGATCATGGCGATGGCCTTGCGGTAGGCCGCCAGCGCCGCTTCCGTCTTGCCCTCCCCCTCGGCAATCTGGGCGACCCAGTACTGGAAAGCCCAGATTCCCTCGCTCATGCCGGGCACCAGCCGCTCCGCCCGCTCCACCTCGGAGCGTGCCTCCGGCAGGCGCTTCAACTCCAGCAGGAACCAGGCGCGCACCATCGCCCGGGTGGCCGTTATTCCCTGAATAGACTCCCTGAGGCCCGGGGCGACCTTGTCGGGCGATGCCGCGCCTTTCTCGATCTCGTCGAAATATTTCAGGGCCGAGTCGAAATCGCCGAGGGCCGCCGAGAGGTTCTGCATGGCGGCGTTCCGGCTGACGATTTCACCTGCGTTCGGCTGCCAGCGCTCCACCTCGCGAAGGATCGCCTGGGCCTTGTCCCGGTTGCCGAGTTTGAGGTGGACGCCGGCGACCTGCTCCAGGAGCAGGAACCGTATGCTGCGGATCTTGACCAGGCCAAGCCCGGCCTCGCCGACTTCGAGCGCGCTCTTGTAATCCCCCAGGGTCTTGTAGAAGCGCGGCAGGTTGAAATAGACCAGGTCGGTTTCGGATTGGGCCGTCTCGGCGGGCGTCGGTTCATTCTGGCGGGGCGGAATCCTGCCATTCACCAGCAGGCCGCGGTAGGCCTTGACGCAGTCCGAAAACAATCCCATTTCCCCGGCGAATTCCAGGTAGTTGCACTTCTGCGCGAGCCGCGTCGGGGTGACGCCCGCGCTGCGCATGTGCTGCTCCATCTGCTCGGCGGCTTCCAGCCCCCGGCCATCCATCATCAGGCTGACGCCCTGCTGCATGAGTTGGGATTCTAATTTCAATTCCTGCACCCTCTTGGCCCAATCGACCTGGGCCATGGCCGGCTGGCTGCCGAAGGCGAGGAACGCCGCGGCAACAGCGCCGGCGGCAAGCAAGGGACGGGTGCGACGGGACATCGTGAGGCTCCTGACGATAAGTGGGTTGCGGGATCGGATGTGAAACAGGACTGAGCGCGCTGCTGCGGCAACGGACGGCCCGGCTGGCTTCGGTTTCTTGTTTTTATTCCTGGCAGGTGAAGAAGACGTGCTTGACGCGCAGGGTGCGGCCGCCCTCGGCGAGCGCCAGCAGGCGGTCGATGTTGGGATGCTTGCCGGGGTTGGCGCGGGCGTCCTCGCTGTGCTCGGCGTAGAGCTCGATGCCGGCGCGCGCCGCCTCCGGCGTCAATGCGCCGTAGATCTGCGCCAGGTGGTTGTAGAGCGTCAGCGAGCCGACCTGGCCCTGCTTGTGCTCGATGACGGCGACTTCCTCCTCGCCGTCGAGCAGGCGGATCGCCTCGACATGGGCAACGCCAGGCATCTTCTTCAGGTTGTCTGCGAAGGCCATCAGATTCTCTTCGCCAGTTCGGCCGCCTTGCCGACGTAGTTCCACGGCGTCATGGCGAGCAGGCGGCTCTTTTCCGGCTCCGGAATCTTCAGTCCCTGGATGAAGGCGTGCAGCCCCTCGCGGGTGATGCCCTTGCCGCGGGTGAGTTCCTTCAGCTGCTCGTAGGGATTCTCGACGCCGTAGCGGCGCATCACCGTCTGCACCGGCTCGGCCAGCACTTCCCAGCAGTCGGCCAGGTCGGCGCGCAGGCGCGCCGGGTCGGCCTCCAGCTTGCCCAGTCCCTTCAGGCAGGAGTCGTAGGCCAGCAGCGTGTAACCGAAAGCCACGCCCATGTTGCGCAGCACCGTCGAGTCGGTCAGGTCGCGCTGCAGGCGCGAGACCGGCAGCTTGTCGGCGAGGTGGCGCAGCACGGCGTTGGCCAGGCCGAGGTTGCCTTCCGAATTCTCGAAATCGATCGGGTTCACCTTGTGCGGCATGGTGGAGGAGCCGATCTCGCCGTCCTTCAGCTTCTGCCGGAAATAGCCCAGCGAGATGTACATCCAGACGTCGCGGTTCAGGTCGAGCAGGATGGTGTTGGCGCGGGCGATGGCGTCGAACAGCTCGGCCATGGCGTCGTGCGGCTCGATCTGGATGGTGTAGGGATTGAACTCCAGGCCGAAGGATTCGACGAAGCGGCG
>JAEUNH010000267.1 GCA_016791205.1 Rhodocyclaceae bacterium
AGGGCGCCGCGATGCGCCCTTTTTTTCGAAGCACCGCTGGAGCATCTCCATGAGCTACGCCGCACCCGTCAAGGACATGAAGTTCGTCATCAAGGAACTCGCCGGGCTGAACGTCATCAACCGGCTGCCCGGCTGCGAGGACGCCACCGAGGAGACCGTCGACGCCATCCTCGAGGAGAACGCGCGCTTCTGCGGCGAGGTTCTCGCGCCGCTCAACTGGAGCGGCGATGTCGAGCACAGCGTGCGCAACGCCGACGGCAGCGTGACCACGCCCAAGGGATTCAAGGAGGCGTTTCGCCAGTTCGGCGAGGGCGGCTGGCAGGGGCTGCATTTCCCCGCCGACTACGGCGGCCAGGGACTGCCCAAGCTGGTGGCCACCACCGGCATCGAGATGATCAACAGCGCCAACCTCTCGTTCGCGCTGTGCCCGCTGCTCACCACCGGCGCCATCGAGGCGATCACCCTCAACGGCTCGCCCGAACTGAAGGCCGCCTACCTGCCGAAGATGATCGAAGGCAGCTGGACCGGCACCATGAACCTGACCGAGCCGCAGGCCGGTTCCGATCTGGCGCTGGTGCGTTCGCGCGCCGTGCCGCAGGGCGACGGCAGCTACAAGGTCTTCGGCCAGAAGATCTTCATCACCTACGGCGAGCACGACATGACCGAGAACATCATTCATCTCGTGCTGGCGCGGACGCCGGACGCGCCGGAAGGGGTGAAGGGCATCTCGCTGTTCGTGGTGCCGAAATTCCTGCTCAACGCCGATGGCACCCCGGGCGCCCGCAACGACGCGCGCTGCGTCTCCATCGAGCACAAGCTGGGCATCCACGCCAGCCCGACCTGCGTCATGGCCTACGGCGACAACGGCGGCGCCACGGGCTACCTCGTCGGCAAGGAGAACGAGGGCCTCAAGTACATGTTCGTGATGATGAACGCCGCGCGCTTCGCCGTTGGCCTGGAGGGGGTCGCCATCGCCGACCGTGCCTACCAGCGCGCGCTGGAGTATGCCAGGGAGCGCATCCAGGGTCGCGACCTGGCCGACGGTTCCGGCCCGGTGCCGATCATCCGCCACCCCGACATCCGCCGCATGCTGATGCTGATGAAGTCGCAGACCGAGGCAATGCGCGCCCTGGCCCTGGTCGTCGCGGCCGCCCACGACGCCGCGGCCCACCACCCCGACGCCGAGGAGCGCAAGCGCAACCAGGCCTTCGTCGACCTGATGATCCCGGTGGTCAAGGGCTGGAGCACCGAGACCGGCATCGAGGTGGCCTCGCTCGGCGTGCAGATCCACGGCGGCATGGGCTTCATCGAGGAGACCGGCGCCGCCCAGTACCTGCGCGACGCCCGCATCACCACCATCTACGAAGGCACCACCGGCATCCAGGCCAACGACCTCATCGGCCGCAAGATCGCCCGCGAGGGCGGGGCGACGATCAAGGCCGTCGTCGGCATCATGAAGCAGGTGGAGGCGGCGCTGGCCAAGCAGCCCGGCGAGGAGTTCGCCGCCATCCATGCCGGCTTCGCGCGCGGCGTGCAGGCGCTGACGGAGGCCGCCACCCACATCGCCACCCGCTTCGCTCAGGACATCAAGGGCGTGCATGTCGGAGCCGTGCCGTTCCTGCGCCTGATGGGCATCGTCTCGGGCGGCTGGCAGATGGCGCGGGCGGCCCTGGTGGCCCAGCAGAAACTGGCCGCCGCTGAGGGCGACGCGCGGTTCTACCAGGCCAAGATCACCACTGCGCGCTTCTATGCCGACCACCTGCTGTCGCAGGCGCCCGGTCTGGCGGCCACCGTCGTCAGTGGCGGGGCGGGCGCGCTGGGCATTCCCGAAGAGGCGCTCTAAAATAATTGGCCGGCGAGTGCTTCCCCCGTCTCGCCGGCTAACTTCATGATTCTCAACAATTAACCGTCAAGACAAAGCGATACTGTCGTTGTTCGACGACAGTTGCATATTGAATCGAACCGTGTTATTCATAGCCTCAAGCCGTGAAATATTCACGGTGGCTCCTGAGGCTTTCCGGCTCGCTGGCCTCAAGAAAAAGGTCCGATTGCGGTTGATGCATACGGATCGCAGCATCTGATAAGGGCAAACCCACTGAAAGGTGGGGGCGCAAAACAACCGGTCTAAGGAACATCCCGATGTCGGGAGGTTCTATGGCAGCGGAGTTGCCAGATAGGGGTCGCAATGAGTCGTGCCTTTGATTCTGTCAATGTTTCGCCGGAAAGCGGTTTCCGGCATACGCCTTCGCCTGCCTCCCGCTTGACCCGCTGTTTGCGCCCGTCACCCGCCGTCCGGGTTCGTCCGCCAGCCGCTGCCATTTCGGCAACGGTCTGAATGCTGTCCGCCGCGCTGCCGCGCGGCCCACTGCATGGAGGCGAATATGGCTGCAAGCGCATTGAGCAATGTTGTTGACCTGAACCAGCGACGCCAGTTGAGCGCGGCCGAATCCAGCCGCATGCTCAACGATTGCCGCGAGCTGGCCATGCGGCGCTTGTCCTCGTCGCTGCGCGAGATGCTGTCCGAGGTCGAGGAGGATCTCTTCCAGATGGCCGAGGCCAGCTATGACCGCGAGATGCAGAACCTCTATCTCGAGGTGCGCGGCAAGGCCAAGGAGAAATGGCCCAAGATCGAGGCCGCCTTCTCGCGCCATTTCGTCGACATCTTCAACCACAAGATGCGCGGCGAGATGAGCGGCGCCGTCAAGACCCTGGCCAGCTCGACCCAGGAACTGCGCCTGGTCGAGGAGGACGACCTGGCCGAGAGCATCGCCTTGCAGGAGCTGTCGACCCGTCTGCGCGAGCAGAACGAGTCGGAGCTGTCCCTGCTGGGCGAGCGGGTGGGCCTGCTCCTGGGCAAGAATGACCTGAGGGAAGAGGAAAACCCGGTCAGCCCGCTGGCGGTCTGCGACGCCCTGAAGCGCGCCTGCGACGAGATCGAGGGCAGCGTCAAGCTCAAGCTGGTGCTGCTCAAGCAGATCGAGCAGCATGTGTCGAAGGCCCTGCAGTCGGTGTATGCCGACCTGAACACCGAGATGGTGCGCTGGAACATCCTGCCGGAGCTGAAGTCCGCCTATCGCAAGCCGGTCACCTCGTCCTCCGCCCCGCGCCCCGCGGCCCGCAAGGAGGAAGAGGCCGCCCCCGCCGCCCCGCCGCAGCAGGCCGATGCCGGCGGCGGCGACCTGCTGTCGTTCCTGCATCAGCTGATGCAGGCGCCGCTGCGCGGGCAGCCGCTGGACGGCGCCGTCGCGCCAGGTCTGGCCGTCGTTCCGCCCGCCGCGCCCGCCGCCGACAACCGCCAGGCCGTCTTCATCGAGTCGCTCACCGAAATGCAGCGCCTCGACACCCTGATGCAGGAGAAGGGCAGAGTCCAGGGCCTGCCGGATCTCTGCCAGGCGCTGGGCACGGTGAACGTGCTGCACCAGATCAAGGCCAACAGCCTGGCGCAGGGGGTCGGCCAGCTCGATGCCATCACCATCGACATCGTCGCCATGCTGTTCGACTTCATCTTCGACGATGCCAAGATCCCGGACGCCATCAAGGCCCTGGTGGGTCGCCTGCAGATCCCGGTGCTCAAGGTGGCCATGCTCGACAAGTCCTTCTTCTCGAGCAAGGCCCATCCGGCGCGCCGGCTGCTCGACGGCATTTCGCATGCCGCCGTCGCCTGGGGAAGCTCGGTCGACCAGGATGATCCGCTGTTCCAGGAAATCGCCTTCATCGTCGATCGCATCCAGGACGAGTTCGAGCGCGACGTCCAGATTTTCACCGACGCCCTCAACCTGCTCGGTGCGGTCCAGGCCGAGCGTGACGCCATGGCCGAGGGCATTGCCGAGCGCTCGGCCGAAATCATGCGCAAGCGCGAGACCGAGGAGATCGCCTGGGTGGTCGCCGGCGAGGCGGTGACCCAGCGGATCACCTCCGCTGTGCCGCAGGAGGTGCAGCGCTTCCTGTTCGACCACTGGCAGTACGTGCTCAAGGAGCTCTACATCCGCCACGGCGAGGAGCACCATGCCTACCTGAGCGCCGTCTCCATGGTCGACGACCTCATCTGGAGCGTGGCGCCGAAGACCAGCAGCGACGAGCGCAAGCAGCTGGTGAACACCCTGCCGGGGTTGCTGAGCGCCATGCACCACGGGCTCGACGTCATCAACCTGTCTCAGGATCTGCGCCGCCGCTTCTTCGACACCCTGGTGGCCCTCCACTCGGCCGCGGTCAAGGCCGGGCTGAATGGCGCCGAGGCCGCTGCCGCCGCGGTGGCAGCGTCGGCTGAGTCCTCGCCGGCGCCTGCCCAGGAAACCCAGTACAGCGTCAACCCGGAAGGGGAATTGTTCATTACCCGCATCAGCGAGAACGATGTGCAGATCGAGGAAGTGGCGCTGGTGGGCGCCAGCCCGGCGGTGGTCACGGCCGGCGACCGGCACCTGCAGCAGGTCTCGGCGCTGGGCCGCGGCGACTGGGTGGAGTTCGGCCAGGCCGAGGGGCCGCCGACGCGGGCGCGGCTGTCGTGGATCAGCCCGCAGCGGGGCATCTTCCTGTTCACCAATCCGCGCTCGCCGCGCGCGACCTCGATCTCGCAGGAGGCGCTGGCCTACCAGTTCAGGGTCGGCATGGCGCAGGTCGTGACCGAGACGCCGATGTTCGAGCGCGCCGTGCACGGCGTGCTCGAGAGCCTCAGCGTCAGCTGATCACATGTTGGGATAGACAGGGCCTTCGCCACCTTGGGGCACCACCCAGACGATGTTCTGGGTCGGGTCCTTGATGTCGCAGGTCTTGCAGTGCACGCAGTTCTGGGCGTTGATCTGCAGGCGCGGGTTGGCGCCGTCGGCGTCGCGCACGATCTCGTAGACGCCGGCCGGGCAGTAGCGTTGCTCGGGGGCGTCGTAGAGGGCCAGGTTAACCCGGATCGGCACCGTCTCGTCCTTCAGCCGCAGGTGGCAGGGCTGGTTCTCCTCGTGGTTGGTGTTCGACAGGAACACCGAGGAGAGCCGGTCGAAGGTGATGACGCCGTCGGGCTTCGGATAGGCGATCGGCGGGCAGTCGGCCGCTTTTTTCAGCTTGAGGTGGTCGGCAGTCAGGCGCAGCGTCCACGGCGCCTTGCCGCGGAACAGTTGCTGGTCGATGCCGAACATCAATGACCCCAGCCACAGCCCCTTGCTCATCCACGGCTTGAAGTTGCGGGTGCGGTGCAGTTCCTCGAACAGCCAGGACTCGCGGAACTTCTGCGGATAGGCGGTCAGCTCGTCGCCGCTGCGGCCGGCGCCGAGCGCCTCGTGGATGGATTCGGCGGCGAGCATGCCGCTCTTGATGGCCGAGTGCGAACCCTTGATGCGGGCGGCGTTGAGGAAGCCGGCGTCGTCGCCGATCAGGGCGCCGCCGGGGAAGATCAGCTTCGGCAGCGCCTGCAGGCCGCCCGCCGTGAGGGCACGGGCGCCGTAGGCGATGCGCTTGCCGCCCTCGAGGAAGGGCTTCACCAGCGGGTGCAGCTTGTAGCGCTGGAACTCCTCGAAGGGCGAGAGCTGCGGGTTGGCGTAGGCCAGGCCGACCACGTAGCCGATCGAGACCAGGTTGCCCTCGAGATGATAGACGAAGCCGCCGCCGTAGGTGTCAGGCTGCATCGGCCAGCCGCCGGTGTGCATGACCAGGCCCTTGACGTGCCGTTCCGGCTTGATTTCCCACAGCTCCTTGATGCCGATGCCGTAGACCTGCGGGTCGGCGCCGTTGCGCAGGCGGAACTTCTCCTCGAGCTGCTTGCCGAGATGGCCGCGGCAGCCCTCGGCGAAGAGGGTGTACTTCGCCAGCAGCTCCATGCCCGGCTGGTGTGCATCGGTGGGCTGGCCGTCTCGGCCGATGCCCATGTCGCCGGTGGCGACGCCCCTGACCGAGCCGTCCTCGTTGTAGAGCACCTCGGCACCGGCGAAGCCAGGGTAGATCTCCACGCCGAGCGCCTCGGCCTGCTGCGCCAGCCAGCGGCAGACGTTGCCCAGGCTGACGATGTAGTTGCCGTGGTTGAGGAAGCAGCCGGGCAGCAGGGCGTTGGGCACCTTGAAGCCGCCCGTTTCGGAGAAGATGACGAAGCGGTCTTCCGACACCGGCGTGTCGAGCGGGGCGCCTTTCTCCTGCCAGTCGGGGACCAGTTCGTTCAGGGCTCGCGGGTCCATCACCGCGCCGGAGAGGATGTGGGCGCCGACCTCGGCCCCCTTCTCGATCAGGCAAACGTTGATGCCGGCGTCGAGCTGCTTCAGGCGGATCGCCGCGGCCAGTCCCGCCGGGCCGCCGCCGACGATGACCACATCGAATTCCATGGCTTCGCGTTGCATGCTGTTTCCTGTTGTTTTGTTCTGGTTCGAGTGGCCAACATTATAATTCGCTTTTCTCCGGCCACTCACCGACCCGATGGAACACAAGCGCAAGCTGATATTCACGACGACCCTGCCGATCCGCTGGGGCGACATGGACGCCATGGGACACGTCAACAACACCGTCTATTTTCGCTACATGGAACAGGCCCGCATCGAGTGGTTCGACAGCCTGGGCTTCGACACCGGCCAGCACGCCCAGGAGGGGCCGGTGATCGTCAACGCCAGCTGCACTTTCCTCCTGCCCCTGGTCTACCCGGGTGCGGTGGAGGTGCGCATGTATCTTGGCCAGCCGGGCCGCAGCAGCCTGCCGACCCATTACGAACTGCGCCGCAGCGGCGACGACACCCTGTACGCCCACGGCGACGCGAAAATCGTCTGGATCAATCCCGCCAGCGGCCGCTCCATCCCGCTGCCGGACAACATGAGAGCCCACGCCCTATGAGCACGCCCGACCGCAAGCCCCTCTGGAAGCCCTCCAGGACGCGCATCGCCGCCGCCAACCTGACCGCCTTCACGCGCTCGGCCACCCGGCGCTGGGGGCCCGAGTTCGCCGACTATGAGGCGCTGCATCGCTGGTCGGTGACCCATCCCGAGCAGTTCTGGACCACGCTGTGGGATGTCGCCGGGGTGGTGGCGGACAGGCGCGGCGAGCGCGCCCTGGTCGACGCCAACAGGATGCCCGGGGCGAAATGGTTTCCGGACGCGCGCCTGAATTTCGCCGAGAACCTGCTGCGCAGCCATGACACGTCCGACGCGCTGGTCTTCTGGGGCGAGGACAAGGTCAAGGGCCGCGCCAGCCATGCCGAGCTCTACCGCGCCGTGGCGCAGACCGCCTGGGCCCTGCGCGACATGGGCGTAACCAAGGGCGACCGGGTCGCCGCCTATCTGCCCAACGTCCCGGCCGCCGTGGTGGCGATGCTGGCGACCGCCTCCATTGGCGCCATCTTCTCCTCCGCCTCGCCGGACTTCGGCGTGCAGGGCGTGCTCGACCGTTTCGGCCAGATCGCCCCCAAGGTGCTCTTTGCCTGCGATGGCTATTACTACAACGGCAAGGTCATCGACTGCCTCGGCAAGGTGGCCGAGATCGCCGCGCGCATGCCTTCCCTGGAGCGCGTGGTGATCGTACCCTATGCCGGCGGCGGGGACATGGCCACCGTCAGGCAGGGCGTATCTCTGTCCGGCTTTCTCGCCCCCTTCGCCGGCGAACGCGAGATCCGCTTCGAGCGGCTGCCCTTCGACCACCCGCTCTACATCATGTACTCCTCCGGCACCACCGGCGTGCCGAAATGCATCGTGCACAGCGCCGGCGGGACCTTGCTGCAGCACCTCAAGGAACACCGGCTGCACAGCGATGTCAAGCCGGGCGACCGTCTGTTCTATTTCACCACCTGCGGCTGGATGATGTGGAACTGGCTGGTCTCCGGCCTCGCCTCGGGGGCGACGCTGCTGCTCTACGACGGCTCGCCCTTCGTCGGCCGCGGCAACATCCTCTTCGACTACGCCGAGGCCGAGGGCATGACGCACTTCGGCACCTCGGCCAAGTTCATCGACGCCATCGCCAAGATCAGCCTGGCACCGGCGAAGACGCACAACCTCGATAAGCTGCGCGCCATCTTCTCCACCGGCAGCCCGCTGGTGCCGGAGGCCTTCGGCTACGTGTACGAGAACATCAAGCGCGACGTGCAGCTCGCCTCGATCTCCGGCGGCACCGACATCATCTCCTGCTTCGTGCTGGGCAACCCTATCGGCCCGGTGTGGCGCGGCGAGATCCAGTGCCGCGGCCTCGGCATGGCCGTCGAGGTGCTCGACGAGGCGGGCCGCCCGGTGCGCAAGACCAAGGGCGAGCTGGTCTGCCTCAAGCCCTTCCCCTCGATGCCGATCGGCTTCTGGAACGATGCGGATGGCGCCAAGTACCGCGCCGCCTACTTCGAGAAATATCCGAACATCTGGTGCCACGGCGACTTCATGGAGGAAACCGCCCACGGCGGCTACATCATCTACGGCCGCTCCGACGCCACGCTGAATCCCGGCGGCGTGCGCATCGGCACCGCCGAGATCTACCGCCAGGTGGAGAAACTCGACGAGGTGCTCGAATCCCTCGTCATCGGCCAGGACTGGGAGAAGGACACCCGCGTCGTCCTCTTCGTCAAGCTGCGCGAGGGCCTCGCGCTCGACGACGCGCTGGCCAGGCGCATCAAGGAGGTCATCCGCGTGAACACCACCCCGCGCCACGTGCCGGCCAAGATCCTCCAGGTCGGCGACATCCCGCGCACCAAGAGCAACAAGATCGTCGAGCTGGCCGTGCGCAACATCGTGCACGGCGAGCCGGTGAAGAACGTCGAGGCGCTGGCCAATCCCGAAGCGCTCGACTGGTTTCGCAACCGTCCGGAGCTGTCATGCTGATTGAACGAGAGCGTTCCTCCCTCCTGGTGATCGACATCCAGGAGCGCCTGCTGCCGCACATCCACGAGGGCGAGACGGTGCTCGCCAACGCCGTCTGGCTGGTGAAGCTCGCCCAACGCCTCGGCGTGCCGGCGATGTTCTCCGAGCAGTATCCGAAAGGTATCGGCCCTACCGTCGCCGTATTACGGGGACTGACTTTTCCCGAAGCCGTCGCCGAGAAGCTGCATTTTTCCTGCGTCGCGGCGAAGTGCCTGGAGCGCCTGCCCGGCGCAGAGCGGCCCCAAGTGGTGGTCGCCGGCACCGAGTCCCACGTCTGCGTGCTGCAGACCGTGCTCGACCTGCGTGCGCAGGGCAAGGAGGTCTTCGTCGTCGCCGACGCCGTCGGTTCGCGCAAGCCGTCGGACAAGGA
>JAEUNH010000030.1 GCA_016791205.1 Rhodocyclaceae bacterium
GACGAGGTCGAGGCGGACGAGGATCTCCTTGAACCGCTGCGATGGCTTGAGGGCGTGCACGTAGCAGCCGCGGGGCAGCTCGCGGTCGCGCGTCAGCACGATGCGGTCCTCGGCGATTGAAAGCTCGACGATCTAGCGGTCGCCGAAAGTCGTTCAACCCCTCATAGAAGCGGAAGGTCGCAGTAACCACTTCCTGCCTAACACTAGGCGGCTTTGCGGCCCTTTAGTTCCTCGCGGATGACTTTCCGCAGGGTCGCCTCGATATCCGCCTGGCCCAGCGAGGTTTTCAGTGTTTCGTTGATGAGGGTCTGGTAGCCGCGCTGGCCGGCTTTCTCCTTGAAGTAGTCCACGATGCCGGCGTCCAGATAAAGCGTAACGCGCTTCTTCGGCTGCACCAGCCGGCCGTCCATCCGCTTGCGCAACACCAGCCGGCCGGCATCGATGTCGGCCTGGGTAATGGGTGCATCTTGGTCAAACGTTGCGGTAGTAGATTTCTTCCTCATTGCGTTCAGCCCTTCGCATTGAAACAACCCGGATTTCCTCGTCCGTCTCGGCGGTGACGATCGCCACCACTTTTCCGCGCAGCACACCGAGCGTCACAAACCGCTGTTCCTCATAACCGAAGCGCCGGTCCTCGAAGGTCACCGTCCTATCGCTCTCGATCACTCGCCGCGCATCCTTAAAGTCGAATCCATGCTTCTTCAGGTTCGCCGCCCGCTTCCCCGGATCATAGGTGTAGCGCATGGCGCTATGTTATGCATATTTGTATGCATGTTCAAGTGCGCGTCTGAGCGCCGAAAAAAGTCGGTCTCCGCGATACGGCGGTTCAGAGCAGGCTGTGCGCGCTGAGCAGCACCTGGCGCGCCCGGCGGGCGCCGCTGGCGATGGCAATGACCCGGTTCAGCCAGGCCAGCCGTTCATGGCCGGTCTCGAAACGCATCACGGTGCGGAAGAAATAGGCGGCGGGGTCCACCGCCTCGCCCCGCGCCAGCGCCGCCAGCACTTCGGGCGGGCCATGGCGGTAGCCCTGGCTCAGCACCCGAACGATGCCGCCCGAGCGCTCGCGCAGGGCATAGCGCGCGTCGATCTCCAGCACGCCGTCGCGGCGCGCCAGCTGCCAGTCGGCACCGGGCAGCACCTCGCCGTCCAGCCCCGGCCCCTCGAAGGTCCCGCCCAGGATGGCCACCACCCGCCGCTCGCCGAGCGGCCCCTCCTCCAGACTCACCATCTCGCCGACATCGACGGCGAGCTCCATCAGCGGCTCGAAGCGCAGCATCGGAATTCCCCTTTCGGACAACGCGGCAGCCGGCCATCTTCGGGATATGATCGCGCTGCGGCCGTGGGGCGGCCGCCTGTCTGATGCGCATCGATTCGACGCAGAGTGGTTCCCATTCATCCTCCAAGGACAGTGAAGCGTCGATCACGATAACACCGAACATTCCGGCTTTCAGGGGGAACGATGAAACAAGACGCGCGACGCGGGCTGCTGATCCTGATTTTCTTTGCCTCGGGCTTCACCGGGCTGATTTACGAGTCGCTCTGGTCTCATTACCTCAAGCTGTTCCTGGGCCATGCCGCCTACGCGCAATCCCTGGTGCTGGTGATCTTCATGGGAGGGATGGCCGTGGGCGCGGCCGTTGCCAGCCGCTTGAGTTCCCGTCTGGAGAACCTGCTGGCCGGGTATGCCATGGCGGAGATCGGGATCGGCCTCCTGGCCCTGGGATTCCACCCGCTCTTCTCCGTCGTTGTCGACTATTCCCTGGGCACGCTCATGCCCGGCATGAGCTCGCCCGCCGCGATTGAAGGCTACAAATGGGGCGTGGCGCTGCTGTTGCTGCTGCCGCCCTCCCTGCTGCTCGGAACCACTTTCCCGCTGATGAGCGGCGCCATGCTCAGAAGGTATCCGGGCCGGGATGGCGGCAATCTGTCCATTCTTTATTTCTCCAACAGCCTCGGCGCCGCGCTGGGCGTCTTGACCGCCTCTTTCCTCCTGATCGGCCATATGGGATTGCCGGGCACCCTCGCCCTTGCCGGCGTCATCAACCTGCTGATCGGTGTTTCGGTGTTCCTGATGTCCCGCAGCCCCGAAGCGCCTCCGCCTCGCGCCGCCTCGTCCGCGGCTGGCGGCAATCGTCATCTTCTGCCCTTGTTCCTCGCTGCCGCCTTCGTCACCGGCGCCGCCTCCTTCATTTACGAGGTGAACTGGATAAGAATGCTCAGTCTGGTGTTGGGCAGCACATTTCATGCATTCGAGTTGATGCTGAGCGCCTTCATCACCGGCCTGGCACTGGGCAGCCTGGCCATCAAGCGGCACATCGACCGGGTTCGAAACCCTCTGGCACTGGCCGCCGCCATACAGCTGGCCATGGGCGCCCTGGCGGTGCTCACCCTGCCTGTATACAGCCTTTCTTTCGAATGGATGGGCGGGCTGGTTCAAACCTTGCCCAAGGATGAGCGCGGCTACGTCTTGTTCAACCTGGCCAGTCACGGCATCGCCTTCGCGGTGATGCTGCCGGCCACTTTCATGGCGGGCATGACCCTGCCCCTGTTCACCCATGTCCTGATCCGCGATGGCCAGGGCGAACGGAGTATCGGACTGGTCTATTCGGCCAACACCCTAGGCGCCATTGCCGGCGTCGTGTATGCGGTGCATCTTGGCCTGCCCGCGATGGGGCTCAAGCTGTCCCTGGCAAGCGGCGCCCTGCTGGATATCGCGCTGGGTCTCGCACTCCTGCGCATTGCGGGCACCCCTTTCAGGCTCTGGCTGGCGGCCTTCGCCACCTTGTTGGTGCCGATGCTAGCCGTGCGCTTCGTGGCGCTCGACGGCGCTCTGCTCGGCAGCGGGGTGTATCGCACCGGCAAGCCGCAGATCGAGAACGCCGCCACGCTTTTCTACCAGGACGGCAAGACGTCCTCGATCAGCGTCGCCAAGTCCAACTCGACCGTGGTAATCAGGACCAATGGCAAGCCCGATGCCGCCATCGAAATGGATCCGGCGCGGCCGGCCAACAGCGACGAGATCACGATGGTCATGGCGGCGGCCGTGCCGATGGCCATCCGGCCCGATGCCCGCAGGGTGGCCAATATCGGCTTCGGTTCCGGCCTCACTTCGCACACCGTGTTGGCCAACCCGAACATCGCCGAGCTATCGACCATCGAGATCGAGCGCGCCGTCATCGACGGCGCGCGGGCCTTCCTGCCCAGGGTCCAGCGCGCCTATGGCGATCCGAGAAGCAAGCTATACGTCGAGGATGCCAAGAGCTGGTTCGCCCGTCACAACAAAACCTTCGACATCATCATCTCCGAGCCCTCCAATCCCTGGGTGAGCGGGGTGGCCAGTCTGTTCTCGGACGAGTTCTACCAGCGCATCAAGGGCTACTTGGACGAGCGCGGGCTGCTGGTGCAGTGGCTCAACCTCTACGAGTTCAACACCCGCCTCGCCGCCTCGGTGATCCTGGCGCTGAACCGGCATTTCCCGGACTACGCCATCTATCTCACCGACGACAGCAACATCCTCATCGTCGCCATCAAGAGCGGCAAACTGCCCCCGCTATCCGTCGAGCTCTTCAGGCAGGGCGAGATGTCCGGGGACTTGCGGCGCGTCGGCATCAACACTCTGGACGATATCGCTTTGCGGCGCCTTGGCTCTGCGGCCATGATCAGCCCCATGCTGCGCGCCCTTGGCGCCCCGCTCAACTCGGACTTCCATCCGCACGTCGAGCTGAATGCGCCCAGGGCCCGGTTCCTGCGAAACGAAGCCAGGGAGTTCCCGCTGCTGGGGATCTACCCGCTGCCTCTGATCGAAATGCTCGACCGGACCGTCCCGGCCTGGGAAGCCGGCCGTCTCACCCCGGCCGCCAGCTGGCGCTACGCGAAGGTCGCCGGAGCCCTCTCGGCGAGCGCGGGGCTGCGCGGCCTGCCTGTCCGGGATGCCGCCATGACGAACCGGGTCAAGGGGTGGCAGGCTCGGTTGAAGGAATGCGGTACCCAAAGCGAAGATGTTGCGCTATCGGCTGTGCACGAGATCGCCCTCGAGACCCTGGCCTTCCTCGACCGGCAAAGCCTGCAGTCGCTGTGGCGCAGCCCGTCCTGGCTGGCCTGCACCTCCGCCAACGCCCGCTCGCGGCTGCGGGTCTACCAGGCGATCGCGGCGAGGGATGCGCCGGCCATGCTGGCGGCGGCCGAAGCGGCGCTCGCGCAACCGGGCGAGACCGCGGTATGGCGCCGCTACGCGCTCGACGCGGGCCTGATCGCCGCCAGGCACATGGTCAATGAAGAGGCGGTCGGCCGGCTATGGGAGGCGCACGGCCGCCACCTGTATGCCGACGGCAGCATGACGCCGGAACTGGTGCTGCTGCTCAGCCACGGCTCCGAGCCGAACTAGCCTCGTCTTGCCGCAGCCGCGCCAGGTAGCGCAAGCCGGCCGCCGCCCGGCTGCCGTACCAAGAGAGCATTTCGCCGTCGACGAGCTGCGCCGGCGCGCCGAAGCGGGCGGCGGCTTCGGCGAGGTGCCGCTCGGCGAAGCGGTAGGGTTCGGTGGACAGCAGCACGCGCTCCGCAAAAATCGGTCTCCCCGGCACGGCGTCGACAACCGGGTAGCGCGCCTCGCTGCGCTCCGGCAGGGTGTCCCATCCCGCCGCCGCCAGCATGGCGGAAATGTAGGTGTCGCGGGCGACGCTCATCCAGGGGTCCTTCCAGATCAGGTAGAGCACCCGGCTCCGCGGCAGATCCTGCGTCGCGCGACGCAGCGCCTCCCGGGCTGCGCGGAAATCGGCGGCCAGCCGCTGGGCCTCGGCCTCGCGGCGGAAGATCCCGCCGAAGAGGCGGAACAAGGCAAGGTTGTCTTCCGGCGCGTTGGGATGGGTGACGACGACATGCGGCACGAACTGCGCGAGCGCGTCGACCTGCTCGCGGCGGTTCTCGTCGATGTTCACGACCAGGTGGGTCGGCGCGGCGGCGCGGATTCTTTCGATGTCGGCGTCCTTGGTGCCGCCCATCTTGGGGATGCGCGTGACGGTTGCGCGCGGGTGGATGCAGAAGCCGCTGCGGCCGACGAGGTTGCCGGCGAGGCCGAGGTCGCAGAGGAGTTCGGTGAGGCTGGGGACGAGGCTGACGATGCGGGGTTCGGCTTGCGTGGGGGCGTGTTGGGTGCCGAGGGCGTCGCGGAGTTCGCTACTGACGGACATGGCGGATTCTACCGCCTGTACGCTGCTAAGCGGTCTGCAGGAAGCCGCGCTCCTCGCCGTCGAGGACGAGACAGGTGAGGATGCCGCTTTGATAGGCGCCGGTGTCGATGCCGATGCGGTTGCGGCGCACTTCCGGCTCGGCGCAAATGCAGTGGCCGTGCACCACCACCGCGCCGTGGTCGAGGGTCGACTCGAGGAAGGGCTTGCGGATCCAGGCCAGGTCGGATTCGTCCTGCGCCTCCAGCGGCACCCCGGGTGCGACGCCGGCGTGGGCGAAGAAATAGCCGCCCTCGCGGTGGCAGACGGCCAGGCCGCACAGGAAAGCGCGGTGCGCGGCCGGCAGCGCGGCGGCAAAGCGGGCGCGCAGGTCCTCGATGGCGCCGGGATCGCGCGCCCGCGGCTCGGCCGGGACGATGCCGTAGTGGGCGAGCGCGTCGACGCCGCCGTAGTCGAGCCAGATGCGGCCGGCGTTCAGCTCGCCGTCGAGGAAGCGCCGGACCAGGTCCTCATGGTTGCCGCGCAGCGCGACGATCTCCCAGCCGGGCGGCCGCCAGGCGAGCAGTCGCTCGATCACCGCGGGCGCGTCGCTGCCGCGGCTCAGGTAGTCGCCGAGATAGACCAGCACCCGCCGTGCCGCCGCGCGCCGGCCGGCGTCATCGGCGATGCCGGCGTGGATCCGGGCCAGCAGATCGGCCCGGCCGTGGATGTCGCCGATGGCGTAGACCAGCGTGCCGGGCGGGGGGACCGCCGGCGCGGCGCCCGCCGGGCGCGGGCAGCGGCGCCAGCGCAGGCCTGGACTCATCCGCGATTGACGTGGAAGCGCTTGGCCTTCAGCTCGAAGCGCGGCAGGACGTTGCGGGCGACGTGGTGCACCCGCGGCCGGAAGGAGAGCATGGCGTCGAGCCGCTCGGCGATGGCGTGCACCACGTTCGGATCGGCGCCCTCGCACAGCTCCACCTCGACGTCCATCTCGTCCATCTGCCGCACCTTGTGCACGGTGATGCGGAACTCGTCGATCTCGCCGAACTTGCGCAGGATGTTCTCGACGCCGGCCGGGAAGACGTTCACGCCCCGCACCGTCACCATGTCGTCGGCGCGGCCGAGGATGCCGCCCTCGAACCTGAGCGAGGTGCGTCCGCACTCGCAGCGCTGCGTGGTGGTGCGGACGATGTCGCCGGTCTTGTAGCGGACGATGGGGAAGCCCCAGCGACCGAGGTTGGTGATGACCAGCTCGCCGCGCTCGCCTTCCGCCACCGGCCGGCCGCTGGGGTCGAGGATCTCGGCGATGTACTCGCTCTCGATGAGATGGGTGCCGCCCGGCTGCACGCTGCACTCGAAGGAATGGGCGCCGACCTCGGTGGCGCCGGCGTGGTCGAAGCACTTGGCGTTCCACAGCTCCTCGATGCGCGCCTTGGTCGACGGCACGTTGGCGCCGGGCTCGCCGGCATGCACCGTGGCCTTCATCGGGATGGTGGACAGGTCGAAGCCGATCTCGCGCGCCACCTCGGCCAGGCGCAGGGCGTAGGTCGGGGTGCAACAGAGCACCGTAGCGCCGACCTCGCGCATCAGCTCCAGGCGCTGCGGCGAATCGCGCCCGCCGCCGGGGATCATCATGGCGCCGAGTTGGCGGGCGCCTTCGGTGGCGGCCCAGAAGCCGACGAAGGGGCCGAAGGAGAAGGCCATGAAGATGCGGTCGGCGGCGGTCACCCCGGCGCCGGCCAGCACATGGCCCCAGCAGCGCCCCCACCACTGCCAGCCGGCCTCGGTGTCGGGCACCTTGAGCGGCACGCCGGTGGTGCCGGAAGTCTGGTGGAAGCGCACGTACTGCTCGATCGGATAAGTAAGGTTGTGGCCGAAGGGGCCGTGGGCGGCCTGGTCCTCCATCAGCTCGTGCTTGGTGGTCAGCGGCAGCCTGGCCACGTCGTCGAGCGACCTGATGTCGTCCGGCTGCAGGCCGGCCTGCTTCCATTTTTCCGTATAGAAGCGGTTCCTGCCCCACAGCTCGCGGCTCATCGCCTGGAATTTCTGCAGCTGCAGCGCGGCGAGCTGTTCGCGCGGCAGGGTCTCGGTGCTCTCGTCGAAATACGTCATGTAGGTTGCTCGAAAAAAAGCCTCTCCGCTTTGTCGCTTGCTACTTCGCGTCGCGCATCTCCTGGTACACAGCCTGTTCCATCCTCAGCATGGCCTCGCGCTGCGCGGCCGGCCACTCGTAGGCAAGGGCGCTGGTCGATACGCCCGGCCAGGACTGGTCCTTGGCACCGACCACCTCCATCTCCCACAGCTGAATGACGTAGGGCGCGGCGCCATCGAGCTGCGGCTTGAGCAGGCGCGCGCGGCCCTTGACGAGGAAGCTGATGTCGCCCTGGCCGATCACCTGCAGCGAGGCCTGGCCGCCACGCTGCAGGTTGGCCAGGGTCGAGCCGCCCTCGTCCACGGCGAAGCGCACGCGACTTGCGTCGAGGGCGACGATCCAGGTGAAGGCGGAAGTGGCATAGTCGTCGGCGCCGCTGGTGAGCAGCAGGCCGGGTGCGCCGGGGCGCAGGCAGGCGACGAGTTTCTCGGGCATCTGCGGGGTGATGTTGCCGATCATGGTTTTCCTTTCAAGTCGGGCGCCAGTGCGCCGTCGCGTCGCGAATGACGCCGTAGAACCATTCGTCGATGGCTGCGCCGCTCGTCGGCGGCGGCTCCTGCGGCAACTGTCCCGGCGCGAAATAGGCGGCTTCGAGGGCGTCGTCGCCGGCCCGCAGGGCGCCGCCGATGACGTGGGCGCGGTAAGCGACGATCAGCACATTCACGTCGGCGCGCGAGTACACCTCGGCGAGGCCGTCGAGGGCGATCTCCAGGCCGGTCTCTTCGCGCGCCTCGCGCAGCACCGCCTGCGGCACCGACTCGCCGCTCTCGACATAGCCGGCCGGCGGCGCCCAGTAGCCGGCGAGCGGCTCGGCCAGACGGCGGACCAGCACCAGGCGTCCCTCGTGCTCGATCAGCGCCATGCCGACCGGCACGGGGTTGTGCCAGGCCACCGCGCCGCAGCGCTCGCACTGCTCGCGCACCTTGCCGTCGGCGAAAGTCAGTTCCACCAGGACGGCGCCGCAATGCTGGCAATGGCGGGCCATGGCTAGCAGACCACGCTGACGGCGACGCGGTCGCCATCGGCCAGGCCGAGCGCCTGGCGCACCGGCACGGCGGAGATCACCTCGAACTTGTCGTCCGGGTAGCCGGCCACTTCCGGGAACACCACCGCCCCGGTGATGCAGCCGGCGATCACGACATGGAAGCACTTCGCCGCGCAGAAGCCGGCCTCTGGGGTGATGCCGATGCCGGCCTCCTGCGCCAGCAGGCGCCGCGCCGCCGCCCACTCCGGCCCGCTCATGCGCAGGTTGAAGGTGCCGGGGTAGGGCTCGAAGCCGAGCTTGGCAAGGAATTCCCGCCGCACCCAGTCGAGCGCGGTGAAGCTCGCGCCTTCGCCCAGGCCGGAACAGGCCTCGCCTGCCAGCGCCAGGGTTGCCGCCTCCACCCGCTTCTCCGTCACCGCCATGGCCGCCTCCCGCTTACCGATTTTTCAGGGCCTCCCGCTCCTCGTTGCCCGTCCAGCGCTTGAACAGGTCGAGATCGAGGTCGAACTGGTCGAGCGCCTTGTTCACCGACTGCATGATCACGTCCTCGAGGGTCTTCGGCCGGTGGTAGAACGCCGGCAGCGGCGGCACCAGCACCGCGCCGGCTTCCGTCACCTGGGTCATCAGGCGCAGGTGACCGAGGTGCAGCGGCGTCTCGCGCAGCATCAGCACCAGCTTGCGCCGCTCCTTCAGGCAGACGTCGGCGGCGCGGATCAGCAGGTTGGTGTTGAAGGAATTGGCGATGGCCGACAGGGTCTTGATCGAGCATGGCGCAATGACCATCCCGGCATGCTTGAACGAACCGCTCGAGATGCAGGCGCCGACATCGTTGATGTCGTGCACCTGGCTGGCCAGCTTCTTCAGGTCGTCGATGGCGTAGTCCG
Source organism: Rhodocyclaceae bacterium (assembly GCA_016791205.1). GTDB lineage: Bacteria > Pseudomonadota > Gammaproteobacteria > Burkholderiales > Rhodocyclaceae > Desulfobacillus. Next base: position 9,187 of record JAEUNH010000030.1, read on the forward strand.
TCTCGTAGACGATGGTCCGCTTGGCCGAGTCGGACATCACCAGGTGGGTCTCGACATTCGCCTTCTGCAGCACCTCGAGGATGCGGATGCCGTAGATGGCGCCGCTTGCCCCGGAAATCCCCACCACCAGCTTCATGAGTTTGCTCCCGTCAATGTGGCGGCCACTGCGCGCGCCCGGGCCACGGCGGCGGGCGGCATGGCGATCTTGTCGAAGATCGGCTGCGGCCCGCGCGTGGCATCGTAGCCGATCTTCGAGCCGCCGCCCGCGGCAGCGGACGGATCGATCACATAGCCTTCCAGCCCGCCGAGGATCACGCTGTCGCGCGCCGGCTGGCAGCGGGTGGCCAGCGCCCAGGCCACTTCGCGCGGATTGCGGATGTCGATGTCGTCGTCGACCACCGTCACGCTCTTCAGGCGCCGGTCGAGGCCGAGCGCCAGGTGGATCAGGCGCCGCACCTCGGTCTTCGGGCAATCCCTGACGGCGATCACCGCGGCGAAGCTGCAAGTGCCGGGGGTGAGCTCCAGGTCGACCACGCCGCGCAGCAGGCCTTTCAGCTGGCCGAGCAGCTCGGCGCCGCCGGCCAGCGAGAGCAGGGTGTCGACGTCCGCCGTCCACGGCACCAGCGCCGGGAAGATGAAATCCTTGCGGTGCGTCACCGCGCTGGCCTCGAACACCGGGCTGAGGTTGCTGAAGTAGCTGCCGGTGTTCTCGCCGAAGGGCCCTTCCTCCTCGCGCAGGCCGGGCAGCACATGGCCCTCGATGACGACCTCGGCGCGTGCCGGCACCTCGAGGTCCACCGTCAGGGCGCGCACCAGCGCCACCGGTGCGCCGCGCAGGCCGCCGGCAATCTCCATCTTGTCGGGCCCCTGCGGGCCAGTCTTCACCACCGCGGCGAGCAGCATGGCCGGATCGACGCCGAGCGCCACGGCGACTTCCAGCGGCCTGCCCGAGGCCTCGGCGTTGGCCAGGAAAGCTGACAGCGGCGGATTGGCGAGGAAGATGCCGAAGCGTCGGCCGTCCCCGTTTTTACCTTTATACATCATGCGGTGGATGCCCATGCCGCGCTGCCCCGTGGCGGGATCGCGCGCCAGCACCACGCCGCAGGTCAGGAAGGGCGCGGCATCCTTTTCGTAATGGGTGACCAGCGGCAGCAGGGCGCCGACGTCGGCCGGCTGGCGGTGGACGACTTCGTGAACCGGTGCCTCCGAGGCGGCCACCGGCGGCAGACGCCGGGCGCTGCGGTCCATGTAGGTGTCGACGAGCCCCTGCTCGGTCGTGCCGAGAGCCCGCGCGGCCAGCCGGCGGCTGGCCAGCAGGTTGCCGGCGATGCGCGCGCCGGGACGGCCCTTGAGGTTCTCGCACAGCACCGCCCGGCCGCTCGCCTGCAGCTCGGCGAGCAGCGCGGCCACCTCGAAGCGCGGGTCGAGCGGCGCGTCGACGCGGATCAGGTCGTCGCCTATCCCCTCCAGGAACGCCCGCAGATCGGCATAGGCCACGACGGCTCCCGGCTACCGGTATTTCTCCGGCAAGCGCTGCACTTCGTCGAGCACCTTGATCGAGAAGCGGCTGGCGCTCAGCTGGCCGCGGCCGAGGCGCACCTGCAGCTGGTCGGCATGCTTCTTCAGGTCGCTGGAGACCTGGCAGCGGACGCGCTTGTAGGTATATTTGTGGATGCCGGCGTTGAGGGTGCGGATGGTCAGCTCCAGATCGGCGTCCTCGGCCAGTTCCTTGATGTCGTTAACGAAAACTTCCCACTGGTTCATGGTCCTGTCTCCTCACTTCACGGGCGGATAGCCGTAGGCCGTCCAGTTGGCCAGCACCTTGTCCTGGATGTCCTTCGGGTAGACATGCTTGAACGAGACCAGGGTCGGCACGTCGTTGATCTTGTCCCAGTCGGTCGGCCAGAGACAGTCGAACACCACCTTCGAGCCGATCGAATGCTTGCGCTCGTGCGGCGTGGCGAACGGATACAGCGGCGTGCCGGGCGCGTTCCTGTAGATGTGGATGCCGTTGGCCGGATGGCAGCGGGTGCAGAAGGCGTGGTACACCTCGTCCCAGTTGTAGATGTCGGTCTGGTCGTCGACCACCATCACCATGTGGAACCAGGGGCCGAGCTTGGAGCCGAAGGCGAGCTGGCCGATCTGCTGGGCAACGCCCGAGTAGGTCGGCTTCACGCCGACGATCATCATGTGGTGCGTCGAGCGCGGATGCATGTACACGCCGGTGACCGGGATGCCCTGGCTCTTCAGCAGCTTCTCCAGCTCGAGGCCGAGCGAGAACGAGCGCAAGAGCTGGCCCTCGTCCTGCGGCACGCCCATGTTGGAGATGGTCATCGTGGCGTTGTTGCGGTAGGTGATGCAGTTCACCCGGAAGGTGACGCGGAAGTCGCGCGGGGAGGTGCGGTAGCCGGTGTACTCGCCGAAGGGGCCCTCCTCGACCTTGTAGTCGGGGCAGATCTCGCCCTCGAGGATGATCTCGGCGTCGGCCGGCACCTCCAGGTCGTTGGTCTCGCACTTCACCAGCCGCGCCGGCTCGCCAGCCAGCATGCCGACCAGTTCCGGCTCGGGGATCGGCGAGGGCGCGCAGGCGGCCATCGCCGCCAGCGGCGACAGGCCGATGGCGGTGGCGAAGGGGCAGCTCTCGCCGCGCGGCAGGTAGTAGTCGTTGAGCGCCTTGCCGAGGTCGGAGAAGGGGAACACCGCGCCGCTCATGGTGCGCGAGTCGAACATCATCTGCCGGTACATGCCCCAGTTCACGTCGCCGCGCACCGGGTGCTTCGTCACCACGGCGTGCCAGGTGCCGACATAGCGGCCGCCGTCGCCGTCGTGCACCAGCGGCACCGGCAGCCTGCACAGGTCCACATCCTTGCCCTTGAGGATGTTCTCCTTGCAGGGCGCGTCCTTGCGGTCGACGACGACCGGCGGGATCACCTCGCCGTTGGTGCGCTTCAAGTACTCCTTGCCGATCTCCGGCAGCGGGGAGGCCGGGTCCATGCCGAGCGAGATGGCCATGCGCCGGTAGGTCGACAGCGGCGCGCCGAAATAGGAGAAGCCCGGGTAATCCTTGATCTTCTCCATGAAAGGCGCCGGCGCCGCCAGCTCGCAGGCACGGCGCACGATGGCGCCGGCCTCGTTTTCCCAATCCACTTCCTGCTTGATGCGAACGGCGTCGCCGCTCTTCACGCAGGCCTCGATGAACTCACGGTTGCTTCGGGGTGCCGCCACGTCTCGTCTCCTTATATTTTTGAAAGGATCTTGTCCCACTTGCCCTGCGCCTTGAGGATCAGCTCGGCCGCCTCGCGCACGGCGCCATGGCCGCCGCGCGCCTGGGTCACGTACTCGGCGGCGTCCTTCACCTCCTGGACGGCGTCGGCCACGGCGATGGGCAGGCCGACGCGCTTCATCATCGACAGGTCGACCAGGTCGTCGCCGACGTAGGCCACCTGCGCGTCGCTGATGTTCATCGCCTTCAGCATCTCCTCGTAGGGCTCGGTCTTCTTCTTGATGCCCTCGTGGAAGTGCTTGATCTTCAGCTCCTCGGCGCGGTGGCGCACGGCGCCGGACTTCTTCGAGGTGATGATGGCGACGTCGACGCCGGTCATCTGCAGGGCGACCACGCCGAAGCCGTCCTTGATGTCGAAGTTGCGCTGCTCCAGGCCGTTGTCGTCGATGACGATGCGGCCATCGGTCATGACGCCATCGACGTCGAGGATGACCAGCTTGATGTCTTTCGCTTTCTCCATGGTTGCGCCCTCAATCGATTCCGTATTCGGCCCAGCGGCCGCGGATCTTCGCCAGCATTTCCTCGTCCATGCGCGCCTCGACCGGCTTCTGCTTCCACTCGTAGGGAATGCAGGCGTCCATCAGGATGCGCGAGGTGATGAGCTTGTTCGAATCGGGATCGAGCGCCGGGTCGAGCGGCGTCGAGCGGCCGCGCTTGATCAGCTCGGTGCCGCGCAGCGGGTCGTAGCGGCAGGACAGCGCCCACATCACCCGCTGCAGGTCGTCGGCCATGATGTCCTCGTCGACCGTGATGACGCCCTTGATGCCGTAGGAGCCGGTGTTGCTGCCGATCACCGCGTCGGCGACCTGGCGCGAGTGGCCGGGGTAGGCCTGCTTGATCGAGACCACGGCCCAGAAGCGGCCGGCCGACTCGGGCAGCACGCAAACCGACTGCACGCCGGGGATCCTCATCTTCTCCAGCTCGGTCCACAGCGTCGCCGTGCGGGTGAAGGCCAGCAGCATGTGCACGTCGGTGACCGGGCGGCCCTGGCCGGTGGCCCACAGCACCGGGTTGTTGCGGTGGAGGATCTGCTTCACCTCCAGCGCCGGCTTGAGGATCGGCTTGTGCAGCTCGTCGGTGTAGTAGCCGGTGTACTCGGCAAAGGGGCCTTCCTGGCGGAAGTTGGCCGGGTCGATCTCGCCTTCCAGCACGATCTCGGCACCGGCCGGTATCGGCAGCCCGGTCATCGGGGCCATCAGGAACTCGGCCGGCTGGCCGCGCACCGTGCCGGTGATGTCGAAGTCGTTGGCGCCCTTGTGCATCAGGGTGCCGGCCATGAAGATCAGCGGGTCGCAGCCGATCACGGCGGCGGCCGGCATTTTCTTGCCTAGCTTGGCGTACTTCTTCATGATGCGCTCGCCGCGCTTGCCGGGCAGGATCTGCACGCCGCAGGTCTTGTTGTCGAGCATCTGCATGCGGTAGGTGCCGAGATTGGTCTCGCCGGTCTCGGGGTCGCGCAGCACGACGAACACCATGGTGCCGATGTAGCGTCCGCCGTCGAGCGGGAAGAACTTCGGCACCGGGAACATGTTGAGGTCGACCTTGTCGCCCGTGAGGATGTTCTCCAGCACCGGGCCGTCCTTGACCTCCTTGGCCTTGATCAGGCCCTCGGAGGTGATGGTCTTCTTCATCCAGGCCTGCGCCGATTCGCACATCGACAGGTTGTGCGGGAGCCCCAGCATGATGGCGAGGCGCTTGGTCGTGGCGAAGGCGCCGGTGAACACCGGCGAGGAATAGCCCTTGACGTTCTCGAACAGCAGCGCCGGGCCCTTCTTCTCCTCGGTCAGCTTGGAGACGTGGGAAATCTCCAGGTTCCAGTCGACTTCCGCCTTGACGCGCTTCAGCTCGTTGGCCTCGGCGCACTGGTTGATGAAATATCTCAGGTCCATTTTTTCGCTTGTCTCCTGTGGTTCAATGCTTCTCTTCGCACTTGGTGTCGACGGACTCGATGACGCGGAAGCCGGCCGCCTCCAGCACCGCCACCACCTTCCTCAGCTCGGCCGAATGGAAGCGGACGATGACCTTGCGCTGGTGCGGCTGGCCGTTGCCGCCATCCTCGCCGCGGGTGATGGGATAGATGGCCTGCACCTCGGCGCCGGCGCCTTCCACCAGGTCGGCGATGCGGCCGATGGTGCCGGCCTTGATTTCCAGCGGACCGAGGGTGATGCCGCAGCGCTTCTCCCAGGCGCCGAGGAAATGGGCAGCCAGCGAGAATATCTCCTTCGAGGAGATGACGCCGATCACCCGGCCCCCTTCCATCACCGGGAACTGGCCGATGCCCAGATCCTGGCCGCGGCGCAGGCATTCCTCCATGGTGTCGGTGGCGTTCACGGTGGCCGGGTTGCGCACCATGATGTCCTTGACCTTGAGGCGGTTGGCGAAGAAGTGGTATTCGTCCGGATTCTGCGTGCGGGAGACGAAGTGGGCGGCGCGCAGGCAGTGCTGGCGCGTCACCATCCCGCGCAGGCGTCCGTTCTCGATGACGGGCAGCGCCTGCAGGTTGTTCTCGGTGAGGATGCGCTTGGCCTCGGCGAGCAGCGTGTCGCCGTCGACCAGCGTCGGGTTGTGCTGCATCCAGTTTCTGACGATCATCAGGACACCTTTTTGCCGGTCAGCAGGCTGGAGAGGATGAAGTCCATCGCCGAGGTGGCCTTGCCGGCGACGGCGGCCTCCTTCTCGCGCTTCTCGCTCCACACCGTCTCGGGCCGCGCCTGCAGGATGAAGATGTTGCCGCCGGCGGGCAGGTCCTTGTCCACCGCCCACTCGATGTCCATCTGGCGGCCGTAGTGCTTCTCGATGGCCTTGCCCATGCGCGCCAGCTCGACGATCTCCTCGTCGATCAGCGACTGCACGTTCTGCCGCTCGAAGGGGGTCTCGATCTTCACCGACTTCTGCGTCTTGGGGTCTACGGTGTAGGTGATCTCCTTGTTGCAGATGGTGCGCTCGAGGATGTCGAGGGTGATCTTGTTCACCACGAAGTGGTCGGGCGTCACCTCGCCCGAGACCACCGACTCGCCGAATCCGAAGTTGGAATCGATGGCGATGACGGAGCGGTCGCCGTTGCCCGGGTGCAGCGTGAACATCACCCCGGCGGTGTAGGAGTTGGCCATCTTCTGGAAGCCGACCGACAGCGCCACCTCCTCATGCGGGAAGCCCATGCGGATGCGGTAGGCGATGGCGCGCGCCGTGAACAGGCTGGAGATGCAGCGGCGGGCGTGGTGCAGCACGTCGTCCACGCCGCGGATCCACAGGTAGGTGTCCTGCTGGCCGGCGAAGCTGGCGCCGGGCAGGTCCTCGGCGGTGGCGCTGGAGCGCACCGCCACCGGGACCGCCGGAACCATGCAGCGCACGGAGAGCCTGCGGTAATACTCGGCGACGGCGTCCTCCAGCTCCCAGGCGAAGGGGTGCTGCTCGATCATCTCGCGGATCGCCTTGCTGGCCGACTCCAGGTGATCGAGGTCGTCGTGGCCGCAGCCCTCGAGCATGCCCGGGATCTCCCCGCTCACCCCGGCGTCGCGCATGAAGCGGGCGTAGCCGTGGGTGGTCAGGGCGAAACCCGGCGGCACGCGCACGCCGGCATTGATCAGCTCGCCCAGGGAGGAACACTTGCCGCCGACCAGCGCGACGTCGTCCTTCCTGACTTCTTCGAACCAGCACAGCTCCGGGGCCGATGAGCCGGCCCCGGCAGCCGTGTTGAGGTGTGTTGCCATTGTTGCGTTTGCTCCTTCGGCTTCAGCGCGAAACCGTGATGGCGCCGCTGGACCCATCCACCCGGATCATCATGCCCGTCTCGATGATCTTGGTGGCGTGGCCGGTGCCGACCACCGCCGGCATGCCGTACTCGCGGCAGACGATCGCCGCGTGGCTCATGACGCCGCCGACGTCGGTGACGCAGGCCTTGATCTTGGCGAAGGCCGGCGCCCAGGACGGCGAGGTCGTCGGCGCCACCAGGATCTCGCCTTCCTGCAGCTGGCGGATGTCCTCCACCGTCTTGCAGACGCGGGCCTTGCCCTCGACGATGCCGGGGCTGCCGGCGAAGCCCTTGAACTCCTTGACGGTGGACAGATCCTTGACCTCCGACACCTTGGCCCAGTCGGCGAGCGAGGAGTTGGTGACGCCCCAGAGCACGATGGTGAAGGGCTCCTGGATCACTTCCGGCGCGGTGCCGATGGCCGGCGGCGCGCTCCACTCCTTGAACTTCTTCATGACGCCCTTGCGCCACTCGACTTCCTTCGGCCAGGTCTGGGTGCCGCGCGGGGTGACGCCGGTGGCCCAGGCGGTGACGACGTCCCACAGCGCCTGCTTGATCTCGTCGCGGCGCAGCAGCCAGACGTCCTCGACGTCCTTGATGATGCCGTGCTCGACCAGGATGGCGGCGACTTCGCGCATCTTGTTCCAGAACACCGAGTGGAACCAGTGCTCGACGTAGAACAGGTGGTTCTCGACGTAGGGGAACACCGTCTTGGCGCAGCCGAGCAGCTCGTCGAACTGCTTGCGGTCCTCCTCCTTCTCGATCATGCCGCGGTACTCGGCGGTGATGCGGTCGCGCTCGGCGCGCACCTGCTCCATCGGCCGCTCGATGTTCACGCCCTGCTTGACCTTGCCGATGTAGGTCTGGATGCCGTTGAGCGGGATGTTCATGGCGTCGTTCCAGGAGCGGTCGTGGTGGAACCAGCCGGTGCCCGTCGACACGTTGAACCAGGGCTCGCGCGAGAGGTTGAGCGAGGTCAGCCACTCAACGCCCTTCGGCAATTTCTTCAGCGCGGCCTCGACCTCGGTCCACTCCTGGCTGAAGCAGACGGCGGCGTCCACGCCCAGCTCGATGGCGCGCTTGGCGAGCTTCTTCAGCTCCTCGTCGGGCTGGTACATGATGACGTCGATGCCGGAGATCATCTGCGTGACGCGCTGCGCCGGGATGCTCGGGAACAGCTTCTGCACGAAGTCGAGGAAGAAGACGTAGGCGGCGTAGCCGAGGTTGAGGAACTCGAAGTGGTACTGCCAGCACTTGATGCCGAGGTTGATGAGATCGTCGTAGTTCTTCAGCAGGTGGTAGCCCTTCGACTCGCCAACGGCGTCGGTGACCACCGAGATGTCCTCCATGTCGGCCAGGCGCGGGATCTCCAGCTTCTCCAGCTCGCGGATGGTGGCCTCCATCTTCACCTTCCACTTCTTCTCCAGCTCGTCCCAGTTCTTGTAGTAGTGGCCGGCGCGCTCCATGAAGTGCGGCACGCGGCTGCCGATCTCCGCGCCGTCCTTCACCGGCACCGGCGAGATGTAGACATAGCCGTTGATCATGCGGTGGTCGACGCCGCGCACCGGCGGCACCATGAAGATGCGGTTGTTGTACTGCGACAGCGCGAGGAACCAGGCCTCGTCCCAGATGGTGTCGAAGGGATACAGCGGCTCGGGATAGTGCAGGCCGTCGTAGAACCAGAACATCTCCTTCTCGTACTGGTTGCGCACCGGGTCGTCGGTGACGAACTGGTACTGGTACGGATACATGCGCTCCCAGCCTTCGGTGCCGGGAATGGTGGCGGCTTTCACGTCATGCGGAACAGGAAATTTCATTTCGGCTACTCCTCCACGCGGTGATTGATATCGATGTCTTCCGGGTTGCCGGGCATGCGTTGTGCACCGGCTGTGCGTGGGTGGCCTATCGCAAGCCATGTGCCATCTGCGCCGCAACATGCCGGCCGGGTGGCGCCGGATACGGCCTGCGGCATGGTGAAGGGGCGTGCTTTGGCGTGTTGCGGAGACCGACTTTTCCTGCGGTGCAGCATTGATAGGTCGAATTTTTTCAAGCACAGCGCTTGACGATTTGATAAAACAGAAAAGCAAACTGGGGTAGGATTTGATCAATTGATTGAATTCAGGCCCGACTTGCCGCCGCAATCCTTGAGCGGCAAGGAATAAGCCCCGACCGGCGCTTCACCATTTGATCAAATCGCCGGACGGGCCAGGAGGAACCATGAGAAAACTGACATCCGTCGCCAAGGCGGCCGACGACCTGCGCTCGCACGTGCACTTCGACGCCGAGACCGGCCAGATCTGGCTCAACGAGAACCGCATGCTGCTGGTGCATGCCGAAGCCCAGGCGCTGCTGCGCAAGGAGCTGATCGACACCCTCGGCATGGAGCGGGCGCGCGGCCTGCTCACCCGGATGGGCTATGCCTCGGGAGTGCGCGACGCCGAACTGGCGCGCAAGCAGTCGCAGAGCGCCGACGACATGGAAGCCTTCATGACCGGGCCGAAGCTGCACACCCTCGAAGGCATCGTCCGGGTGACGCCGATCCGCCTCGAGATGGACCGGCCGCGCGGCGCCTTCTACGGCGAATTCCTCTGGGAGCATTCCTGGGAGGGCCAGTGGCACCGCCACTACTTCGGCGTGCACCACGAGCCGGTGTGCTGGACGCAGATCGGCTACGCCTCGGGCTACACCTCGGCCTTCATGGGCCGGCGCATCCTCTACAAGGAGGTCGAGTGCGTCGGCGCCGGCGACAACAACTGCCGCATCGTCGGCCGGCCGATCGAGGAATGGGAGGACGCCGAGGCGCAGATGCGCTACTACAACCCGGAATCCATCGCCGACCAGCTGATCGACCTGCAGACCCAGGTCACCCACCTGCGCTCCTCGATCGGCGAGAAGGAGACCCTGCCGCAGCACATGATCGGCGTCTCGCCGGGCTTTCGCGCCGCCTACGGCCTGCTCAAGCAGGCCGCCGACAGCCAGATCCCGGTGCTGCTGCTCGGCGAGACCGGCGTCGGCAAGGAGGTCTTCGCCCGCTGCCTGCACGAGATGAGCCCGCGCGCCGGCAAGGACTTCGTCGCGGTGAACTGCGCCGCCATGCCGCAGGAGCTGGTGGAATCGGAGCTCTTCGGCGTCGAGAAGGGCGCCTACACCGGCGCCCAGTCGGCGCGGCCGGGGCGCTTCGAACGGGCCGACGGGGGCACGCTGTTCCTCGACGAGGTCGGCGACCTGCCGCTCCCCGCCCAGGCCAAGCTGCTGCGGGTGCTGCAGGAGCGCGAGATCGAGCGGCTCGGCGACCAGAAGCCGCGCAAGGTGGACGTGCGGGTGGTGGCGGCCACCAACGCCGACCTCGCCAAGCTGGTCAAGGAGGGCCGGTTCCGCCTCGACCTCTACTACCGGCTCAACGCCTACCAGATCCTCATCCCGCCGCTGCGCGAGCGCAAGGACGACATCTCGCCGCTGTCGAAGGCCTTCCTGGAAAAGTACGCCACGGTGCACGGCAAGCGGCTGCGCGGCTTCACCGACAAAGCCAAGCGGGCGCTGCTCTCCTACACCTGGCCGGGCAACATCCGCGAGCTGCAGAACGTCATCGAGCGCGCCGTCATCCTCGCCCCGCACGGCACCCGCGTCGAGGCCGAGCAGCTGTTCCTCGCCGAGCGCGACGGCGCCTCGCCGGAACTCGGGCTCGACGCCCACGGCGACCTGGCGCGCGGCTGGCAGCCGGGCGAGCGCCTCTGCGAATCGGTGCTCAACGGCGTGTTCACCCTCGACGAGGTCGAGTCGATGCTGCTGGAGACCGCCGTGGCCAAGGCGAAAGGCAATCTTTCCGGCGCGGCGCGCCTGCTCGGCATCACCCGCCCGCAGCTCGCCTACCGGCTGAAGCGCATGAAAGAGGCGGACAAGCAGGAAAAGGTGCCGGCGCCGGAGAAGCGGCCGGCGAAAAACAGCGTGGCAGCCTAGGATGAACAGCCCCCACGCTCACTTCGTTCGCTGCCCCCCAAGGGGGCGCTCAGCGCCCTTCGGGCGGCCGGGCGGGCGCTGAGATGGGCGCCGACCTGCGCAGCCGCGTGCTCGCCCTCCTCGCCGAGCACCACGTCATGACGCTGGCCACCGCCGGCGAAGACGGCCCCTGGGCGGCGGCGGTGTTCTACGCCCACGACGATTGTCGCCTCTATTTCCTTTCCGCGCCGACCACGCGCCACGCGCAGAACCTGGCGCGCCAGCCGCGCGTCGCCGCCACCATCCAGCGCGACTACGCCGACTGGCCCGGCATCCGCGGCCTGCAGCTCGTAGGCACCGTGCGCGAAGTTACACCCGAAGACGAAACCCGCGTGCGCGCCCTCTACCAGCGTCGCTACCCCCTCATCGGCGGCGGCGCCGGCGTGCCGCGCAAGCTCCTCGAAGCGCTCGACAAGATCCGCTGGTACGAATTCGTGCCGGCGGACATCTACCTCATCGACAACACCCTCGGCTTCGCCCACCGCGAACACTTCTCGCCGTCTTCGGGAGACTAGTGGATTGGTCGCCCCTTCTGAGGCCCGGCTCAGCCTCAAACAAGATGACGTTCGCGCTGATGCCGGATACCACCTGTTCATTGCGGCCGTCTCGGGCTTGCTCGATGCGGTCGATGTTCAAATAGAGGATCAGCCGGCTCTCGGGCGGCAGTCACCTTCATGCGAAGGCTTCCAGGTTGCCCGGGTTTGTCGCCGCCTGACGGATTGGCGATGCGTTCGCCAATCCGCAAAGCTACGTGGCCGCGGCCTTCTTCGACCAGACCAGCATTACCACGCCGGCGGCGATCATCGGCAGCGACAGCCACTGGCCCATGCTGATCGTGTAGCTGAGGCCGAAGATGCCGGCGTCCGGCTCGCGGAAGAACTCGGCGATGAAGCGCACCGCGCCGTAGCCGATGAGGAACACCGCCGACACCGCGCCCAGTGCGCGCGGCTTCGCCGAGAACCACCACAGCACGGCGAAGAATACGACGCCCTCGAGGAAGGCCTGGTAGAGCTGGGACGGGTGGCGCGCGATGGCGTCGACGTGGGGAAACACCATCGCCCAGGGCAGCGCGGGATCGGCGGCGCGCCCCCACAGCTCGCCGTTGATGAAGTTGCCGAGGCGGCCGAAGCCCAGCCCCGGCGGCACCAGCGGGGCGATGAAATCCATCACCGCGAACCAGGCGAGCTTTTTCTTGCGCGCATACAGGACCATCGCGACCAGCACGCCGAGGAAGCCGCCGTGGAAGGCCATGCCGCCCTTCCAGACGGCGAGGATCTCCAGCGGATGGGCGAGGTAGTGCGCCGGTTCGTAGAACAGCACCTGGCCGAGCCGCCCGCCGATGACCACGCCGAGCACACCGTAGAAGAGCAGGTCGTCGATGTCCTTCGCCGTCCAGTTGAGGTCGGGCCGGCGCGCGATGCGCCGGCGGCCGAGCATCACGAAAGCGACGAAGCCGGCCAGGTACATCAGCCCGTACCAGCGCACCGACAGCGGGCCGAGGGAAAAGGCGATGGGGTCGATCTGGGGATAGGTCAGCATGGCAGGGATGATAAGGGCAAATTGACGCATCGCCGTCGAGGTGATACTTTTGTATTACCTGTTTTACCGGAGCCGCCATGACCGTCACGACGACCCTCAAACTGCCGGAGGAACTGAAAGACCGCGTCGTTTCCGCCGCGACAGCGGCAGGCAAGACGCCCCACGCCTGGATGGTGGAAGCCATCGAAGCCCAGGCCGCGCTGGCCCAGCGCCGCAAGGCCTTTGTCGCTTCAGCCCTGAAGGCTGAACAGGAGGTGGCCCAATACGGCCTGGTCTACGATGCCGACGAGGTGTTCAGCTACATCCTGGCCAAGGCCGAGGGCAAGCGCGCGGCCAAACCCAAGCCGCGCAAGCGCTAGCCGCCTTGACCCGCCTCGTCTTGGCGCCGGGCGCGCTGCGCGATATCGACCGACTGACGGAATTTTTGATCGAACAGGATGCGCGCGCCGCGGTGGCCACGGCGCGGATACTGATCGACGGCCTCGGCATCCTGAAACAGCACCCGCTAATCGGACGCGAAGCCGAAGCCGGCTTGCGCGAACTGGTCATTTCGAGGGGACGCAGCGGCTATGTGGCCCTCTACCGCTTCGATGTCGCCGCGGATACGGCGCTCGTCCTGACCCTCCGGCACCAGCGGGAGGGCGGTTACGCCTAGTTGGCGGAAATGGGTAGAGCCGTTTTGTATTTGACCTGCTTGAGGGTGATGCTGGAACGAATGTTGGATACATGCGGAATTCGGGCCAGATGCTCGACGATAAAACTTTGCAATGCCTTGAGATCGGACACCACGACTCTCAGCAGGTAGTCCGAATCGCCGGTCATCAAATAGCACTCCATTACTTCGGGATAGCTCTGCACCCGATCCTCGAATACCCTGAGGCCGCTGGCGACCTGCTTCTCGAGGCTGACCTGAATGAAAGCCGAAATTTCCAGACCTACATCTTCAGGATTGATCAACGTCACGTAACCGCGAATCACGCCCGAAGATTCAAGATCACGAACTCTTCTCAGGCAAGGAGCCGGCGACAGGCTGACTGCTTCGGCCAGTGCGACGTTTGTTATGCGGGCATCGGTCTGGAGCCTGTCGAGCAGATTGATATCGATGTCGTCCAAACGCGATTTCTGATTTACGTTGCGCATGATAGGGAAGTTATTAAGCAATAATTGCGCATTAGATCATTCCGCCATATCGAAAAGCAATATCCTGAAGAGCCAATAAACATAAAATTTCTCCCTTAACAGGGCGGGTATTCATTTCCCGCGAAATGGGGAGAAAGTTATGTCAAGCCATGCCTGGGCTTTCAGCCAGTCGGGTTCGAACTTGGAAGATGACGAAGCCGAGGTGCAGGACTGGCTATTGAGCCTGGATGACGTGATTGCCCGGGAGGGCTTGATACGCGCCGAATTCATTCTCGATCGCTTGATCGAGGCAGGGCGGCGTGCCGGTGGCCGCTTTCATACGCGACACACCACTCCCTATCGCAATACGATTTCGGTGGACGCACAGCCCCCTTATCCGGGCGATCTCGATCTGGAGAAACGCATTACCGCAATCCACCGCTGGAATGCCTTGGCGTTGGTCATGCGTGCAAACAACCATTTTCCCGAACTTGGCGGCCATATCGCCACCTATGCTTCCATTGCAGATCTGTTTGAAGTCGGATTCAACCACTTCTTCCGTGGAGCCAGCGACAACCATCCCGGCGATCTTGTTTACTATCAGCCACATGCGGCGCCTGGCGTTTATGCACGCGCGTTCCTTGAGGGAAGGCTGAAGGAAGACAACCTCGAATATTTTCGCCGCGAAGTTTCTGGCGGCCGCGGCCGCGGCCTCTCTTCATATCCGCATCCAACCCTGATGCCGGAGTTCTGGCAGTTTCCTACCGGTTCAATGGGCCTGGGGCTCATTTCGGCGATTTACCAGGCTCGCTTCCAGCGTTACCTGCAGCACCGCGGCATCGTCCAGCCCAGCGACCGCAAGGTTTGGTCGTTCGTTGGCGACGGCGAGATGGACGAACCCGAGTCATTGGCCGGAATATCCCTGGCGGCGCGCGAGCAGCTGGATAACTTGATCCTGGTCGTGAACTGCAATCTGCAGCGGCTGGATGGGCCTGTTCGCGGCAACGGAAACATCGTCCAGGAGCTGGAAACCCTTTTTGCGGGGGCCGGGTGGAATGTCATCAAGTGCCTCTGGGGGTCAAACTGGGACGTTCTTTTTGCCAGAGACCGCGATGGCTGGATCCTGCGCCGTATGGCCGAGGCTGTCGATGGCGAGTTTCAAAAGCTTTCCGCCACGGACGGACACTACAACCGCGAGCATTTCTTCTCCCGATATCCGCAACTGGCGGAACTGGTGGCAAACATGAGCGACCGGGACATCGACGCCCTGCAGCGCGGCGGCCACGATCCGGTCAAGATCCACGCCGCCTATGCCGAGGCAGTTGCCTGCCAGGGCCAGCCCACAGTCATCCTGGCCAAGACCACCAAAGGCTACGGCATGGGGGGCTCCGGTCAGGGGGCGAATACCGCACACCAGATAAAAAAGCTTTCCATGGAGGATCTCGCACGTTTTCGCGATCGCTTCGGCTTGCCCCTGTCCGACAGCGACCTGGAATCATTGCGCTTCCTTCATCCGAGCGAAGCAAGCGCGGAAATACGCTACTTAAGGCAACGTCGCGATGCCCTTGGCGGATACGTGCCGCGCAGGCAGGAGCAGCCCAGGCCGGTCTCGGTTCCGGCTGCGGCAGTCTATGCAAGCGGCCATGCAATCGCAAACGGGAGAGAAATTTCCACGACCATGGGTTTTGTCCGAATGCTCGGCAAACTCATGCGCGACAAGGAACTGGGGCCGCGCATCGTGCCAATAGTGGCGGATGAGGCACGCACATTCGGCATGCAGGACATGTTTCGCCAGTACGGCATTTATTCGCCCTGGGGACAACGCTATACGCCGCAGGATTCCGAGCAGCTCGCCTTTTACCGGGAGGATGTCAAAGGGCAGATATTGGAAGAAGGGATAACGGAGGCGGGTTCGCTCGGTTCATGGATTGCCGCAGGAACAGCCTGGTCGCATACCGATCAGCCGATGCTGCCGTTTTACATCTTCTATTCGATGTTCGGCTTCCAGCGTGTCGCCGACCTGATCTGGTGCGCGGCCGACTCGCAGGCGCGGGGTTTTCTGCTCGGCGCCACCGCAGGGCGCACCACGCTGTCCGGGGAAGGGCTGCAGCACCAGGATGGGCAGAGCCAGGTATATGCCGCGACGGTTCCGACGTGCCGCGCCTACGATCCGGCCTTCGGCTATGAGGTGGCCGTGATCGTGGAGGACGGCATCAACCGCATGATGCGCGATGGAGAGAATCTTTTCTACTACTTGACCCTCTACAACGAAAACCATGCTCAACCCGCCATGCCGTCCGGCGCCGAGGAGGGAATTCGTCGCGGCATATATCTCTTGCGACCCTCCGCGCTGGATGATTCCCTTCCTCGCGTTCAACTGCTGGGCAGCGGCAGCATTCTGCGACAACTGCTCATGGCGGCCGAGCGCCTCGAAGCGGAATACGGCGTAGGGGCGGATGTATGGAGCGTCACCAGCTTCAGCGAATTGCGCAGGGACGGCATTGCCTGCAATCGCTGGAACATGCTGCATCCCGGGAAACCGCCGCGCGTCGCCTATTTGAGTGCGCAGTTGGCCGACAGGCGAGGCCCGGTCATCGCCGCCACGGACTTTGTGCGCGCCTACCCCGACCTGATCAGGGAGTGGGTGCCGCAGCGCTACACGGTCCTTGGGACGGATGGTTTTGGCCGTTCGGATACGCGCGCGGGTCTGCGCGATTTCTTCGAGATCGATGAGCGTTACATAACAGTGAGCGCACTGGGCAGTCTGGCGCATCAGGGCCAGCTTGAGAGCGACATCCCGGCCAAGGCGATCGAGCGCCTTGGGATCGATCCGGACAAGCCGGCTCCACTTGATCATTGAGGCGCACCAAAAGGCATAGTCATGGGGAAATTGATCGAGGCGTGCGTACCGGATATCGGCGACTACCGCGATGTCCCGGTCATCGAGATTCTCGTCGGTCCGGGTGACCGGGTAGAGGCCAATACCACGGTTGTCGTTCTCGAATCCGACAAGGCAACGCTGGATGTTCCGGCGGGCCACGGCGGTTTGGTTGAAGAGGTGTTGGTCAGGGCGGGGGATCTGGTTTCGCAGGGAAGCCCGGTGCTTCGCGTTCGCAACAGAATCGCCGCCGCCGTACTGACGGATCTTGCTCCGGCGCAACCAGAAACGGCCGAGACATCTGCCCGCCGGCAGCCCCATGCCGCCGAAACGCACATCGCCCCGGTTCTCGCCACTTCGACTTCGAAGGTGGGCCCGTGCGGTCCCGCTGTCCGGCGTCTGGCGAGAGAGTTCGGTGTCGATATCGGACGGCTGAAGGGCAGCGGACCCAAGGGACGTCTGCTGAAGGAAGACGTACTCGCCAGGGTAAGAAAAGCGGTCCATGAGGAGATGCACGCTGATCGGGCGGATCCGACGAAAGGAGCGGAAGCCGAGAAGCCCGCCAGGCCCGCCGTCGATTATTCGCGCTTCGGCAAGATCGAACGGATTCAGCGAAGCCGCATACGGCAGATAGCCTCGGACAATCTGGCGCGCAATTGGGCAACGATACCCCATGTCACCAACTTCGATCATGCAGACATCAGCGCGCTTGAAGAATTCCGCAAGCAGGCCAATGCCGAACAACGGGACGGCAGCGCCAGGCTTACGCTGCTTCCCTTCATCCTCAAAGCGGCGGCACTCGCCCTTCAGCGCTATCCGGCATTCAACAGCACTGTCGATGGCAACGAGTCCATCGTAAGAAGCTACCGACACATAGGGTTCGCTGTCGATACACCCGAAGGGCTGGTTGTGCCCGTGGTTCGAGATGCAGACAAAAAGGGCCTGCTGGATATCGCACGAGAGAGCGACGAACTGGTGCGGTTGGCCCGGGCCGGAAAACTTGGGCCCGATCGCATGCGGGGGGGCTGTTTTACCGTTTCGAACCTGGGTAGCGCCGGCGGCAGCGGTTTCACACCGATCATCAATGCCCCCGAGGTGGCCATACTCGGGGTGGCGCGATCGGAAATTTGTCCGGTATGGGATGGCGTCCAGTTCCAGCCGCGACTCGTGCTTCCCCTGTGCCTGTCCTGGGACCATCGTGCGCTGGATGGTGTTGCGGCTGCTCGCTTTCTTGGGTTCCTGGCAGGGATGCTGTCCGATTTCCGCAGGGCCGTCCTGTGATGGCGATTCGGCAACCGTTAGGGGGAAAGTGCGCGTGACTGATGCTCGAATGAATATCGGCTTCATCGGTGCGGGAAATATGGGAAGGCCGATGATCCGGCACCTGACCGGTGCGGGCCATGCCGTCAAGGTTTTCGTGCGGCGCAAAGAGATGCTCAGCCAGGTCGAAGCGCTCGGCGCTGTCGGTTTCGAGTCGCCTGCAGCAGCGGCATTGCAAGCCGACTTTGTGCTTCTGAACGTCACGGCCACGGAAGATGTCGAGGACGTGCTGTTCGGGAAGGACGGGGCAGCCGCGGCAATGGCCCCGGGCTGCATCTGCATCGATTTTTCGACGATATCGCCAGCCGCCAGCGCTCGCTTCGCGGATCGCCTGCGTGCGGGTGGAATCAGCTTCCTGGATGCGCCCGTATCGGGTGGCGTGAAGGGCGCCGAAGCCGCGACACTTTCGATCATGGTCGGCGGAGAGGCGGAAGCGCTGACCAGGGCGATGCCCCTGCTGCGCCTGCTGGGCGGGAAAATCACGCACATAGGCCCGAGCGGGGCCGGCCAGGTCGCCAAGGCCTGCAATCAGATCATCCAGGTGATCAACATCCAGGGCATCGCCGAGGCCATGCTCTACGCTGCGCGCATGGGTGCTGATCCCGGGCGCGTGATCGATGCGATTTCGGCGGGGATGGCCGGCTCCAGGATGCTTGATTTGATGGGGCCGAAAATGGCGGTGCGGGATTTCCAAGCCGGCATTGAAGCGCGGCTCCATGCCAAGGATATTGCAATGGTTGCCGCTGCGGCGCAGGAACTCGGCATGGATATGCCCGCTACTGCAGTCGCCGACCGGCAATTGGAGCGGCTGCTCGCTCTTGGCTGGGGGCGCGAAGACACCTCGTCCTTGCTGCGCGTGCTCGAGGCTCATGCAAGCGGGGGAGCCAATCTTGCCGCATGAGCCGGGATTATTCGGCAATTCATCCAGCCGGGAGGTTTGCCGGAGGTTCCGCCTGACTCCGGAATCGCTGCGATGCTGAGTACATTTCTTGGCCGGGCGCAGAACGCACCTGCCCGGGCGCGGCACGGCGAGTCTTGGGCCGACATTGCGAGAATCATGCACGAATCAGCGCGCTTCGGAGGCCATGATGCCGTCGCCCGCTCGCGCATCGGTCGCCTGTTGCGTTTCTATCGCGGATCGGATGACAGTGACAAGCGTCGCTTTCTGACGCAGCTGAACGAGGCTTTCGGACCCGACCCCCAGCTCATACGCGTTGCGATCGATGCCTACCTCAAGGCAGACGAGCAGAGCACGCGCGAATCGGCCCTTGAGAGCCTGCGCAATCATCTGGATTCGCCGCGCCTGAAACTGCTGGGGCAGTTCAACCTGATGCCCGAGGGAGTCGAGGAGCTGGTCAGGATGCGCGCCGATCTGCAACGCATCGATGACGGATGCGGCGGGCTTGCCGCCCTCGATCGCGACCTGATGCGGTTGCTTGCCTCCTGGTTCGACGTCGGTTTCCTGGAGCTAAGGCGCATTGGCTGGAATTCCTCCGCCGCCTTGCTCGAAAAGCTGATCCGCTACGAAGCGGTGCATGAAATCACGTCATGGAGCGATCTGCGAAACCGCCTCGACTCGGATCGGCGCTGCTATGCCTTCTTTCACCCGCGCATGCCGGAGGAGCCGCTGATATTCATCGAGGTCGCGCTGCTGCGGGAGGTTGCCGCCAGCGTTCAGACCATTCTCGACGAGTCTCAGCCAACACTGGATCCGAATGCCGCCAACGTAGCGGTCTTCTACTCAATATCGAATACGCAGCCGGGGCTCAAAGGGGTCAGCTTCGGCGAATTCCTCATCAAGCGCGTTGTCGAGCAATTGCAAATCGAGTTTCCCGGGCTGAAGATATTTTCCACCCTGTCGCCGGTGCCCGGCTTCATGGAATGGCTGCAAAGGCAGGATGTCGAAGGACTGGGTCGGAACCTGCCGCCCGAACTCGATTTCATCGTCTCCGGCGATGCCCGGACGCGTGCCTCCAGGCTTCAGGCGGCGATTGTCGGCAGGCAGGACAGAATGGCCGGGCGCAGGATAGAAGACTGGACGCGCCGGCAGTGCGCTCGCTATCTGCTGACGGAACGAAGAGGAAACGCCCCGCTCGATCCTGTCGGCCGATTCCATTTCTCCAATGGCGCCAGCCTTGCCCGCATCAATTGGCTTGCCGACAACTCGCCTCGCGGCTTGCGTCAATCGGCAGGGTTGATGGTTAACTACCTATATTCCCTGAAGGAAATCGAGAAGAATCACAAGATGTACTGCGACAGCGGCATTCTCGCGGCTTCACGCCAGATCAGGCGGCTGCTTGACGGCTGACGATATCCAGCATGTCCTTAATGCGCACGAATTTCTCCCGCGGCTTGCCTGCCTCCGCGCCGCGCGCAATTTCTGCCGCATCGATCTTCAGCCAGTCCTCGAAACTTGTGCAACGAAGGCCGCGGCTCGCCAGCATCGGCAGCAGGGCAGAGGCGCCGGCCTTGGAGGGCAAACTGGCGTTGGTGTGCATGTCCGCCAATAGATGGTTTGCGGTTTCGACGGCATCCGCACGGTTGGTTCCAATAATTCCGCTCGGACCGCGCTTGATCCAGCCGGCACAGTACATCCCGGTGAGCGGAAGTCCGTCCCCGATCACGCGTCCTTCCCGATTCGGAATGATTCCACGCCGTTCGTCGAAAGGCAGACCGGGCATTTCCAGTCCCTTGTAACCCACGCTTCGAAAGAGCAGGCCGCAATCCAGTCGAGCCGTCACGCCGGTGCCAAGGGCGCATTGCCCGAAAGGGGGGCCTTCAAGCCGGTTTTTTTCGAGAACTGCTCCACCCAGGTTCTGGCCGCCATACAGCGCCACGGGGCTCTCCAGGAATCTGAAATGTATCCGGCGCCGAGCCTGGGCGAGCGGCCTCGATGCGAATTCGCGCAGCAGCGCCATGTTCCATGCGGCGGTCTGTCCTCTCGGATCCTCGATTTCCTTGGCGCTGGCCGGATCCAGAACCAGATCAGCAGGGTCCAGGGATACGCCAGCCTGGGGGATTTCCCCGAGTTCGCGCAGCTCCTTGTCGGTAAACTTGGCCTGTGCCGGGCCGCGGCGGCCAATGATGTGGATTTCGCGCACGCGGCTCTCTGCCAATGCCTGGAGCGCATGTTCCGCAATGTCGGTTTGCCTGAGATCGTCGACCGGCTTGGCAAGAATGCGACAGACATCCGCAGCGACGTTGCCTTGGCCAATGATGGCGACCTGCTCCTGGGTCAGATCGAAACTGTGCTGCAAGAAATCGGGGTGGCCGTTGTACCAGCCAACGAACGCGGTGGCGGCATGGCTGCCCGGCAGGTTTTCGCCGGGAATGCCCAGCTCCCGGTCGGTTTCGGCCCCGCAGCAGAAGACCACGGCATGGTAGGCGTCCTTGAGTTCTTCGACGCTGACATCCTTGCCTACCGTGACGCCTCCGACGAAGCGAAAACCCGACAAGGCGGCAGTACGCGCGTAGGTCGTCGCCGGCAGCTTCAACTTGGGATGATCCGGGGCGACCCCGTAGCGGACCAGGCCGTACGGCACCGGCAAACGCTCGAGCATGTCCACTTCGGCTTTTGAAGATTTGAGCAGCGCCTCCGCGGTGTAAAAGCCGCTCGGGCCGCTGCCGACAACGGCGATCTTCAACACGCTTTGCCTCCCGCCGATGTCTCAGAAACCCAGCTGCTTCTTGCGCTCGAGCGCGCCCGGCAAGGGTTGCGACTTGTCGGTAATCAGCGGCAATGCGGCGGAACGCTCGGCGTTGATGGCGATCCAGTGATGCTTGTCGGGCGGCAGATTCTTGACTTCATAAATCGCACGAACCGGGCAAACGGGAATGCAGGCTCCGCAATCGATGCATACCACCGGATCGATGTAGAGCATTTTGTCGTCGGCGTGAAAACAGACCATCGGGCAGACGGTCACGCAGTCGGTGAAGCGGCACAGGTCGCAATTGTCAGTGACTATGGTTGCCATCGTTCATGTCCAGTACTGGCAGAGGGTTAGCATTGTCGGTGTCTTGTCAGGCTGCATATTCCCGCAGGCCGAGATTGTGCAGTGTTTCAGGCGTTGGCTTGCCATCGCTGCTCCAGCCCCGGCAGCGGTAATAATCCAGGATGGCTTCGTCGAGTCCGAGCGGAATGCGGCCGGCTGCGGGACCGGTGGAGACGGGCTCCATGAAGCGCTTCGGATAGTTGAAATCATCGGATTTCTTCCAGCCATAGCGCATGTTCAGCAGCTTCTGCAGGTTCGTGATGCGATCTCCGCAGCGGCGCATATCGTCCATCGACCAATCCAGGCCGGTTGCGGCATTGATTGTTTTTTGCAGATCGGTGAGCGTATAGCCGCGGAACTCCATGAATTTGCAATGCACGGCGGAGTTGATCAGGTTGCAATAATCATGGAATTTGGCATTGCGGTCGGCAGCCTTGTCCCATGACCAGCGCTCCTCGTTCTCGACGTGATCGATGCCCCATTCGGGCAGGAGGATGTGGCCGACCCAGATATGCTGGGAGTTGCCTCGTTCATGGTTCGGTCCTGCGGCTACCCCGGTGCAGTAATTCAGAGCGGAGATGTATTGGGCGCGCCAGTTGTGCGCGGCGATTTCCTGGCCTTTCATCTGCACCGCCCAATCCTGGGAGCCGCCGCCGAGCGTCCTGGACGCTATGGCCGTGCCCTCCCCGAGCAGGTGACCGAGCCCCTCGGCACGCTCGCCGATCTTTTTCGTCAACTCCACCATCGCGTCGGCATTGCCCCATTCGAGGTCCAGCCCATAGCAGTCGTCCTTGCCAATCAGGCCCTTTTCGTAGGACTCGAAAGCCCACGCCAGTACACCGCCGAGCGAAATGGTGTCCATGCAGTATTTATTGGCGAGTTCGCCGGCATAGGCCACCGCCTTCATGTCGTCGACCATGACGTTGAAACCCATCATTGCGAAGGATTCGTACTCGGGGCCCTTGCCGACATAGCCGTACTTTTCATGCTCCACGGTAACGTGGTTGTGGCACTGGATGACGCAACCGCGACAGGGCCACGGTTCTGCGTTGAGCTGCTCGACATACGGCATTCCGCCCAGCTTGGCGACACCCTCGGGAAAATCGGCCTCGCGATAGTTCTTGATCGGCAGGTTTCCTTGCGGTGCGAAAAGCGCCGTGGCCATCGCCGTGCCGAGCCGCTTGATGCGAAATTCCTCGGGCTTCGACATGTCGATGGCAACCATGCGCGCATTCGCTTCGGTCGACGCCTTGTCTGCGGCCTTCTGATCGTGCAGAGGACAGACCTGATTGCCGGTGACGGCCACTCCCTTGAGGTTCTTCGAACCCATCACAGCGCCCAGGCCGCAGCGTCCGACAAATGATTTCTTGCCCGTCTGGATACTCGCATAGCGCACCAGACGCTCGCCGGCCTGGCCGATGGTTGCAACCTCGAATCGGTCGCCTTCCAAGGCGCGGATGGCATCGTGTGCCTCGTAAGCATCCTTGCCCCACAGCGCCGAGGCATCCTTTATTTCCACGCGGTCGTTGTCCACTACGATATAAACTGGCCGGTTGGCGCGGCCATGCATCACGATTGCATCGAGCCCCGCCTGCTTCAGGACGCTGCCGAAGGCGGCAGTGGCGCCCGAGTCGGCGTTCATGTTTATCGAAGGCGAGATGGCAGCCGCACTCCATTTTGCAGCGCCGCTTTGCCGCAGGCCCTGCAGCGGCCCGACAGCGAAGGTCAGCCTGTTTTCCGGGTCGAAAGCGGTCGTGCCGGCCGGACACTCCTTCCACAAATAATAGGCGGCGAGACCGGCCCCACCCAGGAAAAATTCGTAGATATGGTCGGGAACCTGCTCGATGACCGAGGTTCCTGCCGTCAGATCGACCTTCAACACCTTGTTCCAAACACCTTTCATTGTCCGCCTCCGATGACTCACCAGTTATCCGGACATCGAGAGTCCGGCTTCATGTCAGCTGTCCGTGCATTCTGTCGCGACTAGGACGCCGCCGGCAAGCCCAGCATCTTGCGAGCCTGGGCGGGGGTCGCCACCTCACGATTCATGTCATGCGCCATGCGAACTGCACGTTGCACCAGCTGCGCGCTGCTCGCCGCACGTTCGCCACGACGCAGGTAGAGATTGTCCTCCAGGCCCACCCTGACATGGCCGCCGAGGATGATTGCCAGCGCCGTCATGGGCACCTGGAAAACCCCCACGCCCGACATCAGGAAATGGGATTGCGGTGGCAGTTCGTTAATGAGGTTCAGTACGTTGGCGGGAGTCGGGTAGATCGAGGTCTGGAATCCCAAGACGAACTGGATGAAATACGGAGGGGTTATTTTCCCGTTGCGGATCAGTTCGTTGACTACCCAGTAGTGGCCCGGATGGAACAGCTCTATTTCCGGGCGGATGCCTTTCTCGCGCATGGTATCCGCCATCAAATCCACTTCCCCATAAGTAATGGGCATGGTCATGTCCATTTTTTTCGCCCCGCGCGGGTGCACGAACGGCTCGGGACGTTCCGCCTGAGTGAAGCGGAGCATGAAAGGCCCGGGATTCAGGCTGGCCATGTCGGGCCTTGGGTCGGCGAAAAGCCCGGACATGCGCTCCTCCGCCGTGAGGGTCGGTCCGCCGCCCGTGCTGTTGTTGATGATGATGTCCGGGCAGCGCTCGCGGATCAATCGATTGACTCGCGAATAATCGTCCGGGCAGCGCGTCGCCTGTGCGAGATTTTTCGGATCGCGAGCATGCACATGCACCACACTGGCGCCCGCCTTATAGGCCTCGAAAGTTGCGTCGGCCTGTTCCTCTGCCGTCTCGGGCAGATTGGGATTCGCCTCCTTGCCGTGGAAGCCCCCCGTGATGGCGGCCTGGATGATGACCGGAGAGAAGGAGCTGTTCTTGACCCGCGCCATCCATTCATAGGGATTGCGGTAATCCCAAGTGTCTTCTCTTGTCTCCATTTTTTGATTTTGCCTCCGGTAGTTGTTGTTCAAGCCGCTCAATTTAGACCATTTTCGATTCTAAGCCCGGGCGGATGATCTGGTATTGCGTTGTTGCAGCGGCAAGCCCTGGACAAAGCAATAAACATCAGGAAAAAGCGGATGTCGAGCAACGATTGAGGAATATTTTTCCCTTGTGCATGAGGCGATATTGCCGGGTTATCATTGATTTGGACATGCGGGTATATCTTGATTACAACGCGACTGCTCCGCTCCGGGTCGAGGTGCGCGATGCGATGATGCCATTCCTTGGCGAATGCTGGGGCAATCCGGCGAGCCTGCATTGGTACGGGCAGAAAGCCTCGCACGCGGTTGAGACGGCGCGCGCGAAGGTTGCCGCCCTGATCGGCGCCAAACCGCAGGAAATAGTCTTTACGAGCGGCGGCACGGAAGCGGACAACCTCGCCCTGTTCGGCTACCTGGAAGGCAGCAAGGGATCGCGTCGCAGACTAGTCACGACGGCTATCGAGCATCCTGCGATACTGGAAGCGGCTCGCGAACTGGAACTGGCGGGAACGCCGGTACGGCGCATGGGCGTCGATGCCGATGGCAGATGCCGGCCGGAAGAAGCAGCGCGTTCGATCGGGGAAGATGTTGCACTGGTTAGCGTCATGCTGGCTAACAACGAGGTCGGAACTTTGCAGCCATTTTCGGAAATTGCCGGCTTAGCCCGCACAAGAGGTGCTTGCGTGCATACGGATGCAGTCCAGGCCGCCGGCCGCATTCATCTCGACGTCGAAGCCCTTGGTGTTGACATGCTTTCGCTTTCGGCTCACAAGATCGGCGGGCCGCCAGGCATTGGCGCCTTGTATGTCAGGAAAGGGATATCGATCAAGCCACGCAGTTATGGCGGCGCGCAAGAATTTGGACGGCGGGCCGGTACGCTGAACGTAGCTGGAATAGTGGGATTCGGTCGCGCCTGCGCCTTGGCGAAGGACGAGTTGGATCAGGCGGGCAGCCGCATGGCTGCCTTGCGCGATCGGCTCGAAAGGGCGATTCTCGAACAAGTTGCCGGTACCTATCGCAACGGCCATGGCCTTGAGCGGCTCCCCAACACCCTGAGTCTCGGTTTCGAAGGTGTCGATGGCGCTTCCTTGGCCATGATGCTGGATGTTATCGGCGTGGCGGCCTCGAACGGATCAGCCTGTTCGTCCGGCACCGGCAAGCCGTCCCATGTCCTTACGGCGATGGGGCTCGACCAGGAAGGTGCGGCCGGCTCATTGCGCTTTTCGTTGGGCATGGCAACAACCCGGGAAGAAATCGACTTTACGATCGGGGCGGTAGCCGAAGCCGTTCGTTCCCTTCGCGAGGCGCGTTCGTGATGTCGGACGTCAAAGACGCGATCGATGCGCGCTATTCGCGCCATTGCCGTCTGCCCGAGCTGGGTCGCAGTGGGCAGGAGCGTTTGCTGTCTTCGCGCATCCTGATCGTCGGTTGCGGCGCGCTCGGTGCAGCGATTGCATCGCTGGCAGCCAGGGCCGGAGTGGGTTCGCTGCGCATCGTCGATCGTGATTTCGTCGATCTGAGCAATTTGCAGCGGCAGGCCCTTTTCGACGAGGACGATGTGGCCGAAAGGCTGCCGAAGGCGGAAGCGGCCAAACGAAAGCTGGCACGCATCAATTCCAGCATCGCCCTCGACGCGATTGTTGCCGATGCGGGACCGGACAACATCGAGGAATTTATACGGGACGTGGATCTGGTGCTTGACGGCACCGACAATGCCGAAACGCGATATGTGATCAACGACGCCTGCCTCAAGCGGGGGATACCCTGGATTTATGGAGGCGTGGTCGGTGTGCGTGGCCTGGTCATGAGCATAATGCCCGCGGCCGGACCTTGTTTCCGATGTCTCTATCCGGAACCGCCCGCACCAGGCAATATGCCTACGTGCGACACGCTGGGCGTGCTTGCAACCGTACCGTCGCTGGTGGCCGCGTTGCAAACAACCGAAGCATTGAAAATTCTGACCGGTGCCACGCCAGCGCCGGGGGTTCTGTCGGTCGACCCTTGGCAGATGCAGTTCCAGGCCATCGACTTGAAACGGCGCGACGATTGTCCAGCGTGTGTCCGGCGGGAATACGCCTTTCTTGACCAAGGCGGGACGAGCCGGGCGTTGCGGCTGTGCGGTCGCGACATGGTTCAGATATCGCCCCCCGAGCCGACCCATATCGATCTCGAGGCCCTGCAACGCACTCTCGCTGCAGTAGGGCGCGTGAGCAATAACGGCTATCTGCTGGATTTCATGGCCGATGACTGCGAATTGGTCGTTTTCAGGGATGGGCGCGTCCTGGTCAAGGGGATATCCGACCTTTCAGTGGCCAGGGCGCTTTATGCGCGCTATCTGGGAGCTTGATGATTATGAAGATCAGGATCAATAACCGCGAACAGGGATTACCCGACCAGGCTTCGCTGATCGATGTAGTGCGCCTGGTCCGCTCAACTACGGCGGACGACCCCATGCTGAAGGCGATCAGGGAGCGGACGGGTGACGACCATATCAGCTATCTGATCAATGGCAAGGTGGTCACACCACCGGAATATGAAACAACGCCGATCAAGGAAGGCGACGAAGTCCGCTGGATACACCCCGCATTCGGCGGCTAAGTTTCCCAGGATCCGGTAGCTGGCCGGGTCCTGCGACCTTGGTGCTGATCGAAAGATGATTCGTTTGCCGTCAAGAGTGGCCGAACTGAATCAATCGGATTATCAATATTGAGGAAAATTGCGCATTAGTCGCAGTATCGGCACGAAATCGCAACAACCGGAAATCGGTTGGGTAATATGATTTCAATGTACCATCCGGAACGGTTCTGGCGCATGCCGAATCCGGCTGGGTCGAAAACCCGCGATGCTCAACACGAGGTTCTGGCCGGGCGCCGAGGCTGAAAAAAGAAGGATGTCCAGTCCTTATCCATGGAGGAGATGACCATGATTCATGCAGTGCGAAAAACCATGCTGGCGGCCGCCGGATTCGGCATGTTGGCGCTGGTAGGAAATGTTGCCCATGCCGCAGACACGATAAAGATTGGCGTCCTTTACTCGATGACGGGCGCCGGCTCGGTGCTCGGTCCCAAGCAGGCCGAAGCAGCGCAGATGGCATTTGACGAGGCCAATGCCGGCGGCGGCGTGAATGTCGGCGGCAAGAAAATGAAGATCGAAGTGGTACAACGCGACGACGAGACCAAGCCTGCGGTCGCCATTTCACGCGCCACGGAAATGGTGCGGACCGGCGGCGTCAAGATCATCCAGGGAGGCACCTTCGCCCATGTCTCGATGGCGCTCAACGAAGAGGCCAAGAAGCACAACTTCTTCCTGATGACCACCAATGGCGTGCCCGATAATTTCTTCGAGAAGGCGACCAAGGCGCCCTATGCCCTGGCGATTCTCGGGGATACGGGCATGGTGGGTCGCGGCACCGTCGATTACTTGGTCGGCAAGCACAAACCGAAACGCATCGTCTTCCTGATGCCGGATTATGCTTACGGCAAGGGCGCCTGGGCCGGTGCCGAAGCGACTCTGAAGATGCATCCGCAGATTCAGGCCAAGGTTATCTGGACGCCGGTCGGTGCCGCCGACGTGACCGCGCAGCTAATCCAGGCCATGGAATTCCAGCCCGATGTGATCGCCCTCGGGCAATGGGGCAAGGACTTGATCACCGCCCTGAAGCAGGCCGGCGAAATGGGCTTGAAAAGCAAGACCAAGTTGTTCGTCAACTGGATCATCGACCTGGTTGCGGTTGGCATTCCCCCCGAGATCCTGGAAGGTGTGGATAGCCAGACATGGTGGTACCACGACAAGTCCGGCGTGAGCGATGTCGAGGTGTCCAAGCTGACGGAGGATTTCGTCAAGAAATACGAAGCCCGCTTCGGCGCGCCGCCCGATCCCTACATCATGACCGCCTATTTCGGCTCCAAGGAAATCATCCGCGCAATCGAGGCCTCGGGGTCCACCGAGCCCGACAAGATGTATGCGGCGCTGATGAAGAACCCGAACTTCCTGACCGCCAAGGGTCCGGCGACCTGGAGGGTAGACGGCAGGCCGAGATACAAGTACAACGCTTGGATCATTTCGGGCCTGCCTGCCGACAAGCGCGCAAGCAAGAACCACTGGGGCCGGATCATCGACTCGCATTCCGGAGACGCCTTTCTGCCGGACGTGAAATCGCTCGGCTGGTAATCTCCGCCCGCACCGGGGGAGCCGCAGGACATTCAGTCCGGCGGTTCTCCCGCTTCGCGTCTTATCTGCAGGAGCCAGGCATTGATTTCCGCTCAAGGGCTGACCAAGCGCTTTGGTAGCCAAACCGCAGTCGATCAAGTCAATCTCAAGTTCGTAGAGGGCCAGGCAAGCGGCATCATCGGGCCGAACGGATCGGGCAAGTCGACCCTGTTCAACATGCTGACCGGCCATCTGCCGCCCAGCGTCGGCAAGATCGAGTTCGGTGGGCTCGATATCACTGCGTTGCCGCCGCATGAGCGCGTCGGCATGGGCATGGCCAGAACCTTCCAGCTGGTTTCGGTTTTCGACTCCATGACGGTCTGGGAGAACCTTGTGCTGTCCACCGGCCGCTTTGCCGACCGCGGGAGCGGACACAGACAGTTCTTCTTCGGGCCAGCCCGCAGCAAGACCATCCTTGAGAATTGCCTTGGCGCCCTCGAAAGGGTTGGTTTGCAGGACAAGGCCGGCGCAAGGACTTCCGAGCTTTCATACGGCGACAAGCGCATGCTGGAGATCGGCATCGCTCTTTCGCTCAAGCCGAAATTGCTGCTGCTGGATGAACCCTTGGCCGGGCTGAGTGACCACGAGATTGGCGACGTGGTGGACCTGTTGCACGAGATGAAGCAGAACTGCACTCTGGTCATTATCGAGCACAAGATATCCAAGATCATGGACCTCATCGAGCGTCTCAGCGTTCTGAACGATGGCGTGCTGATTTGCGAAGGCGACCCCGAGGCAGTGCTGAACGACCCTGGAGTGCGGGAGTGTTACTGGGGCAAACAGGTGTCGAATGCTAAGGGTTGATGCGATCGATGTCGCCTATGGCCATGCCCAGGTGCTACACCGGGTGTCGCTTGGCGTGGAACCGGGCGAAATGGTGTTTGTCGTCGGTCGCAACGGGGCCGGCAAGACCACGCTTCTCAAGACCCTTGCGGGATTCCTGTCGCCGGTGCGGGGAGCCATCGACTTCGACGGCCGGCAGGTGCAGGGCATGACTGCGGAAGCACTGGCACGCCAGGGCATGCGCTTCGTCAACCAGGACAAGAAGGTTTTTGCCGACCTGACCGTGAAGGACAACATGGAGCTGGCGGCTTATGCCTGCGGAGAATCGCTCGACCAGGCCGTGGAGCGCCTCGTCGGCATGTATCCGAAATTCGCCGGCTTCCTCGAAAAGAAGGCGGGGAACCTTTCCGGCGGGCAGCGCGAGATCCTGCTGATCGGACGCGCACTGGTGGGGGAGCCGCGCCTGCTCCTGATCGACGAACCGACGGAAGGCTTGGCCGCGATCGTCATCGAAGACATTTTTCGCATCCTCAGCGGCATGAAGCACAAGATATCCAGCGTTATCGTCGAGCAGAATTTATCGGTCGTGTCGCGACTGGCCGACCGGATATTGATCATGAAAGAGGGCGAGATCGCACGGGAGATAGCCGACCCCGCAGAGATCGCCGACGTCGCCGCCCTGGAGTCCTGTTTATAGCCATGCCCTTCACCACATCACTCAAGACTGCCGGGCCTCTTCACGGCCCGCTTGCCGAATCGACGCGACTCTCGATACTGAGGGACATGGCGTTGATTGCCGTCGCCTTCTTGCTGTTGACAGTGGTCATGCCGATGCATTGGCTGACCGATTTCGCCGTCTTTTGCATTCTTGTGCTGTCATTCGACCTGCTCTACGGTTACATGGGTCGCCTCTCATTCGGGCATGTGCTGTACTACGGTGTCGGCATGTATGCCGCTTCCCTTGCCCTGGTCCATCTTGCGCCCAATCCGTTCCTGGCCATCGGAGCCGGCATCTTCGCCAGCGCGGTTCTCTCCTCGGCGCTTGGCTTCATCGTGGTCCGCACCGAAGGCGCCACCTTTGCCCTGGTCAACCTGGCCCTCAACCAGATCGGCTTCTGGCTGGCCATGTCCGGCCTGCAGGCCTACACCCGCGGAGAGGATGGACTGTCCAGTTCCGTCCGTGCCATCGGTTTTCTCGATTTCTACAAGGTGCCCGTGGCTTTCGGCTTCATGCTCGTCTGCCTTCTGCTCGTCTTCGGCCTGCTCAGAATGCTGACCCGCTCACCCTTCGGCATTCTGATACGCTCCATCAAGGAAAACGAGGAGCGTGTCAAGTTCCTCGGTTACGACACCCTCCGGTACAAATGGTTGACCTTCGTTATTGCCGCCACGTTGGCGGGGTTCGCCGGCACCTTGCATGCCCTGGTGAAGGGCTTTGTCGCGCCCGGCGACATGGGCCCTCTCGAGAACGCCAGGGTCATCTTCGCGGTGCTAATCGGCGGGGCGGGAAACCTGTATGGCGCCCTTGTCGGCGGCGTAGTTTTCGAGACGATGATCAACCTGCTGGCTACGAACATCCCGCGTTGGGAAATGTTCCTCGGCATCATGCTGCTTGTGCTCGTCTTCTGGTTCAGGCGCGGCATCACCGGCTACATTGCCGACCTGGCGCGGAAGTTTTCGCGGTCGCGAGGAAAACCCGCTGAGAGACTGCCCTAACCGCCGCATCGGCGCGCGGACGGAGATCCCAATGTTCGACACGATTCTTTACGGCCTGACCATCGGTGCGATCCTGTACCTGTTTTCAATAGGGCTGTCGATCACCTTCGGTACGATGCACATCATCAATTTCGCCCACGGCATGATCTACGCCATCGGGGTGTACCTGTTCATATCGCTGCTGCCGTTGCTGTGGGGATCGTTTCCCCTCTCGCTGGTCGCAGCCGTTGCCGTCATGCTGCCGCTCGCCTACCTGGTGGAACGTTTCGTCATCCGCCGTCTCTATGGCGATGGGATCGACTATGCCATCATCGCCACCTACGCGATACTGCTCATCGGTACCGACCTGATCAAGCTTGTCTGGGGCAGCGGGCCGAAGCCCGTCAGCGACCCGATAGGCATTCCGATCCAGATTTTCGGCACCACCGTGCAGACATACCGGGTGGTCGTATTTCTTTGCGCCGTGGCGGTGTTCGTTGCGTTGCGCGTGTTCTTCTCACGCCATGTGATCGGCAAGATCGTCGTGGCTGCGCTCAAGGATCGAGACGGGGTGCGTTCGCTTGGTCTGGACGTCAACAAATACTTCTCCATCGTCTTCGTGATCGGTTCGGGACTGGCCGTGATGGGCGGCGTGCTCTATGCGCCGATCACCGTGGCGGAGCCCTACATGGGATTTCATGTGCTCCTGCTTGCTTTCGCGGTGGTGATCGTGGGGGGCATGGGCAATCTGACCGGCACGTTCTTCTCTGCCCTTGGGCTCGGCCAGGTCATTGCATTGACCGGGCGCTTTTATCCAGCCGGGGCGGACACCATGGTGTTCGTCGTCATGACCCTTGTCTTGTTGAAAGATCCCATCGCCGAGCTCCTTCGCCGCCTCGTCGGCAAGCATGGCATTGGTAATTTCTCCTGACTCGTCTTGTCCTTAGGCCCGGCCCGGGGCGCAACATCGGGCGCCCGGTCGAATAGGTAAAATAACGCATTGACCCCACCTCTGGAGCAGCGCCATGCCCGAATACCGTTCCCGCACTTCCACCCACGGCCGCAACATGGCCGGAGCCAGAGCGCTCTGGCGAGCAACAGGCATCAAGGAAGGCGATTTCGGCAAGCCGATCATCGCCGTGGTGAATTCGTTCACGCAGTTCGTGCCGGGCCACGTGCACCTGAAGGACATGGGCCAGCTCGTCGCGCGCCAGATCGAGGCGGCCGGCGGCATCGCCAAGGAGTTCAACACCATCGCCGTCGACGACGGCATCGCCATGGGCCACGGCGGCATGCTGTATTCGCTGCCCTCGCGCGAACTGATCGCCGACTCGGTCGAGTACATGGTGAACGCCCACACGGCGGATGCCATGGTGTGCATCTCCAACTGCGACAAGATCACCCCGGGCATGCTGATGGCGGCGCTGCGCCTCAACATACCGGCGGTGTTCGTCTCCGGCGGGCCGATGGAGGCGGGCAAGGTGAAGTGGCACGGCGAGTACCGCATGGTCGACCTGATCGACGCCATGATCGAGGCCGCCGACGACAAGAACTCCGACGCCGACGTGAACGCCATGGAGCGCTCGGCCTGCCCGACCTGCGGCTCCTGCTCGGGGATGTTCACCGCCAACTCGATGAACTGCCTGACCGAGGCGCTGGGCCTGGCGCTGCCCGGCAACGGCTCGCTGCTGGCCACCCACGCCGACCGCGAGAAGCTCTTCGTCAAGGCCGGCCGGCTGATCGTCGACCTGGCGAAGCGCTACTACGAGAAGAACGATACCTCGGTGCTGCCGCGTTCGATCGCCGGCTTCAAGGCCTTCGAGAACGCCATCGCCCTCGACATTTCCATGGGCGGCTCGACCAACACCGTGCTGCATCTGCTGGCCGCGGCGCAGGAGGCCGGCGTGAATTTCACCATGGCCGACATCGATCGCATGTCGCGCCGCGTGCCCTGCCTGGCCAAGGTGGCGCCGGCGACGCAGAAGTACCACATGGAGGACGTGCATCGCGCCGGCGGCATCATGGCCATCCTCGGCGAGCTCGACCGCGCCGGCCTCATCAACCGCAGCTGCCCGACGGTGCTCTACCCGACGCTGGGCGAGGCGCTCGACTGCTGCGACGTGAAGCGCAATGCCGATGCCAAGATTCACGAGTACTTCCGCGCCGCCCCGGGCGGCGTGCCGACGCAGACGGCGTTCTCGCAGAGCCGCCGCTATCCGAAGCTCGACCTCGACCGCGCCAACGGCTGCATCCGCGACAAGGCGCACGCCTATTCGCAGGACGGCGGACTGGCCGTGTTGTTCGGCAACATCGCCGAGAAGGGCTGCATCGTCAAGACGGCCGGCGTCGACGACTCCATCCTGAAATTCACCGGCCGCGCCCGCGTCTGCGAATCGCAGGAGGAGGCGGTGGAGAAGATCCTCGCCGACAAGATCAAGGCCGGCGACGTCGTCATCGTTCGCTACGAGGGACCGAAGGGCGGCCCCGGCATGCAGGAGATGCTCTACCCGACCTCGTACATCAAGTCGAAGGGCCTCGGCAAGGAATGCGCGCTGCTCACCGACGGCCGCTTTTCCGGCGGCACCTCGGGGCTATCGATCGGCCACGCCTCGCCCGAGGCGGCGGCCGGCGGCGCCATCGGCCTCATCGAGGAAGGCGACACCATCGAGATCGACATTCCCCACCGGCGCATCCACCTCGCCGTGGAAAAGTCGGTGTTGGTGGCACGGCGCGCGGCGATGGAGGCGAAGGGGGCCGCCGCGTGGAAACCGGCCAAACGCCAGCGCACGGTCTCCGCCGCCCTTCTGGCTTACGCCGCCATGACCACCAGCGCCGACACCGGCGCGGTGCGGGACGTGAAGCAGCTTGGCGAACGCTGAGACCTTCGAGCAGCTCTACAGCGGCCGGTTGTGGAGCTTGCTCTCCTGGCAGCAGCTCACCGACTTCTGGGCACGCATCGACCGCGCGGCCGGCTGGTATCTGTACGCGGTAGGCGAGCCGCTGCCAACCGCGCCGGCCACGGCAGCCGAGGTCGAGCGCTTCATCGCCGAAACCGACGCGCTGCTGCACAAGGAACACCACCACGACTACTGCGGCATCGTCTACGCCGACGACGTGCAGGCGCCGCGCATGGTGAAGATCTACGACCCGAACAACCTCGGCGTCTCCTGCGGCTTCAGCAAGAATCCGCCGCCGCCCGGCTGGGTGATGAGCCTGGCGCCCCCCGTCGAGCAGCTGCGCGCAGGGCCGCTTCCCGAAAGCCGCCGCCGCTGGTGGCACGCCCTATTCCGGCAGGCCTGACCCCCAACTCCGCTTGCCGGACCCGTCTGCCGGGTCTAGGATGACGGCATCAAGACGGCGGCGCGCCGAAGCTCAGCTGCCCGCGGGCCAGGCTCGCCCGGACACAATGCTGCGGAGGGGGTCGTGAATCTGGGTTCACGAAAGGCGAGGGTGGTGGCATGGCCGGCATGGTGCGGGCCGGCGTTGCCGTTCGCCCTGCTCGCCCTGGCCGGTTCCCCCGCCGGCGCCGCCGAAGGGCTTCAGGACAACGCCACCGTGCTGGCGCAATTCGCCCAGGCCTCGGGCGGGCCTGCGCCCCAACTCGTGGCGGGCGAGGACGGCGCCACGAAGATCGAATGGCACGGCGGCGCCACGGTCGATTTCTATTCGCGCAGCGCCAGCGGGGGGGCGACGCTGACGCCGTATAGCGGCGGCCACTACCACCGCATCGGCATGCAGAGCGACCTGCGCGGGACGGCCCCCGAGGGCGACGTCTCCTGGATGCAGTTCGCCCTGACCCAGTCGGACGATCCTTCCGCCATCCTGCTGGGCAATTCCCAGATCAACACCCTCAGCGCCGGTCGCGCCGGACTGGGCTATCGCGTCGCCTTCGGCGACGTGGCGGTGAATCATTCCTCGCTGGGCGCCAACATGCCGCTGCGCGGCCTGCTGGCGCAGCGCTATTTCGGCCAGACCCTGGTATCGGCTTCGGCCGGCGTCATCGCCGAGAGCTGGGAGGCGCTGGCCGACCAGGGCCGGCGCCGGATGTTCCTCAAGAACGCCTATGCCCTCAAGGCGGAAACGCCGTTCGGCCAGAACCTCCAGGCCTACGCCACGGTGCAGGGCTACCGCGAGGACGGCGATTCGGTCGGCGCCAACGCCCTGGCGCTGGTGCCCTCTTCGGGCAATACCGCCACCGCCGGACTGAACTGGCGCGAAGGCCGCTACTTTCTTCAGGCCGAAGGCGGGCTCAGTCGCTACGGCGAAAAGGGACTGGACGGCCACCGCGACCGGGCGCTGATCGTCGATGGCGGCTGGCAGGGCGACAAGCTGGGCCTGCGCCTCGGCCATCACGACCTGGGGCGCTACTACGCCAGCCTCTCGGGACTGGCCGGCGCCGGCATCCGCGAGAGCTATGCCAACGCCAGCTGGCAGACCACTTCATGGATGAGCCTGACGGGCGACGTGCGCCGCTCGGAGAACCAGATGGCAGCGCCGCCCATTCCGCCGCCGACGCCAACCATCCCGCCGACGCCGGTGACGCCCTATACGCCCTTCGTCGGCAAGACCGAGGCCGCCAACCTGCGCGCCCAGTTCACCTTTGCGGATGTGCCGGGCCTGGGACTGGGCCTCACTGTCGGCGAATCGCACGGCAAGAGCAGCGGGGGCGGCAGCAACCGCAACGCCAACCAGGGCGCCAGCCTGAGCTACATGCGTCCCGCCTGGAACGCTTCGCTCGGCTATCAGAACAGCACGCTGAAGAACAGCCTCGCCGCCGGCAGCGACAGCCGCAGCGACACCTGGATGGCCTCCTACGGGCGCAACTGGAGCGACGCCACCGACATCGCCCCCGCATCCTGGATGCTCAACGCCACCGCTTCGGGCAGCTTCCAGCGCCAGCACCTGGAGAACGGGACCACGTCCACCCTCAACACCCTCAACCTGGTGGTGATGGGCGAACGCAGCGCCTGGGGACGCCTGTCCGCCATCCTCGGCGGCAGCCGCGGCCACGATGCCACCGGCGGGGCGCTGCGCCAGCACTGGTATCAACTCGATGCCGGGCGGGCGCTGGGCCAGCGCGGCGGCATCCGGCTCTACCTGCGCGGGATGAGCAGCTTCCAGGACCGCAGCGCCATCGCCTACCGCGACAAGACCGCCGGGGTGCAGCTGAGCTATGCCTTCTGACCTGTCAGCCGCGACCGGGCCGGCGACGTTAACCGACCAGGCATCCACGGAGCGCCCATGAGAAATGCACTTGTCTTAGCCTGCGCCCTGCTGCTCGCCGGACTGACGGCGACGCCGGCCGCCGCCCAGGCCCCCGCGGACGAACAGAAGCCGCAGCTCGCCGGCTTCGAGGACATGAAGGCGGCGCGCGCCGCCCTTGACGAGATCATCCGCGCCTACGAGGCCGGCGACATCGGCGCCATCCAGGCACGCCTCGACCCGGCCATGATCGGCTTCCAGCGCTTCCTCGATGGCATGCGCCGCGACACCGCCAATCTCAAGCAGACCCGCCTGCATCTGTTCGAAGCCAACGTCAGCGCCGGACCCGACGTGGCCATGATCCAGGCCGCCTGGGAGAAGCGCTTTTTCGGCGTCGCCAGCTTCACCCCCGGCCTGTTCACCGGCCGCAGCACCTTCCTGATGCACCGCGCCAAGGATGGCTGGCGGCTGGCCGCCGTCTCCGGCGACAACCCCTTTTCCAGCGAGTCGGGCGTGCTGGCGACGCTGACCGTGATGCCGAGCCTCATCCCCGTGGCCAGCCTTGCTCTCTGCCCCGGCACCTTCCCGGGGCTCGGCATCGAGCTGGTCGACCCCGATCTGGCCGGCTTGGCCAGCGCAACGATCGAGGTGTTCAGCAGCCAGGGCGATCGCGAAGTCCTGACCCTGACGGCGCTGTCGCCGGGACGTTTCAGGCCGACGACATTTCCCGTGCCCTTATGCGGCGAAGCCCTGCCGCCCACCCCGCGCAACGGGAAAATCGAAATCAACTTCCTCGCCGTGCCAGCCACACTGACTTTTCGCTACATCGACGCCAATCCCGGCGCCAACCGGCCGCCGGCGACGCTGATGCGCTCCGTCACCATTCGCTGAAAACCCGAAGGAGGCAGCAATGCTTTTCCTTTCGCCAAAACGCCTTCTCGCGCCCGGCATCGCGTCGTTCGGCCTCGCCCTGCTGCTGTCCCTCTTTTCTCAGGTGGCGGCGGCCCAGGCTTCAAGGATGGCGCCGCCCCCCGCGGTTCTCGACGCTTCGCGGAGCCCTCCGCCGGCTGCCAGCCTGGCGCCGGCCGTCCATTCCATCTCTCCCGCCGCGCTGAGCGCCGGCAGCGCCTACGAACTGCTGATCTCCGGCAGCAACCTGAATCCGCGCGCCGTCTTCTCGTTCGGCGAGGGCATCGAGATCCTCGGGGCGCCCCAGGCGGCCGGCGGCGGACAGTTGCGGCTCGCCGTGCGGGTGGCGCCGGGCGCGCTGCCCGGCCTGCGTACGGTGCGGGTGACGACGGGAAACCTGTCCGGCCAGGGCCCCGCCACGCTGAGCATCGTTGCCGCGCAAGGGCGCAGCGCCGCGGCGGCCGGGACCGGCATGACGCTGCCGCCTCCGCCCCCGCTTCAGCCGCCCTCGCCCGCAAATCAGGCCGCGCTGCCACCCGTCGTCGTCAAGCAGCCGTTCCAGCTGACGGCGGTGAAGCTCGCCTTCGGCAAGATCGTGCCGGACACCACCCACCCTGCATGGGGAGATTCGGAAAGGGATTTCGACAAGAACTCGCCGAATGTCAGCCTCATATGGGAAACCGCCAATCCTGGCGCGTACCAATGGCGCTGGCAGATCGCCGCCCAGCCCTTTCCGGCCAACCCCGGCCTGCAACCCGCCGGCCTGCTCGACGATGGCGACGCCTACTACGACCATTTCAAGCTTGATCTGACCGCCTTCATTCCGGCCGGAAGCGAGCCCACCGGCAAGAAACAGGCGCCCTACAAGAAGAAATCGTCTCCGGCCACGCCGGGCCAGACGGTCCTCGACAAGGGAAGCCCGGCCGCCGCCATCGACAGCAGTCAGACGCTGCCGGCGGTGCCGGTCCCGACCAAGCTGCACATCCGGCTGATCGCGCTG
>JAEUNH010000074.1 GCA_016791205.1 Rhodocyclaceae bacterium
CCGAAATGGATCGAGCCCTTCGAGTCGCTCAACCACCCGCTGGCGAAGGTCTATCCCTTCCACATGATCACGCCGCATCCGCGCTGGCGCACCCATTCGATCTTCCACAACATCCCCTGGCTGCGCGAGACCTATCGGCAGGAGATCACGCTGAATGCCGGCGATGCGAAACGGCTGGGCATCCGCACGGGCGACATGGTCGAGGCCTGGAACGGGCGCGGCCGCATCGTGCTGCCGGCCTACGTCACCGAGCGCTGCATGCCGGGCGTGGTGGTGGTGTACGAAGGCGCCTGGATGGATCGCGACAAGGCGGGCGTCGATCGCGCCGGCAATCCCGACTTCCTGACTCTCGACGAGCCCTCGCCGGCCGGCGCCTTCGCCTATAACACCATTCTCTGCAACGTGAAGAAGACGACGCTGGCGCACAAGCCGGGCTGGGACGAGCAGGCGACCGCGCGTTCGCATGTTTTCCGCCGGGACTACTGACATGGCGAAGAAACTCGACAAGGCGGAAGTCAAAAAGGCCCTGGAGCGCAAGGTCGCCCAGACCACTCGGCCGGTGCAGCCGAAGACCCAGCTGGGCTTCATCCACCACAATGTCGACTGCATCGGTTGCCGCGCCTGCGAGATCGCCTGCAAGGACAAGAACGACCTGCCGGCCGGGCCGCGCTTCCGCCGCGTCATGTACGTCGAGGGCGGCACTTTCCCGGATGTGTATGCCTACAAGGTGAACATGTCGTGCAACCACTGCGCCGAGCCGGCCTGTCTGCCGGCCTGTCCCTCGGGCGCCATCTGGAAGCGGGCCGACAATGGCGTGGTCGACATCGATTCGACGCTGTGCATCGGCTGCCGCCGCTGCGAGGCGGCCTGCCCCTATGGCGCGCCGCAGTGGGACCCGAAGGAACGGATCGTCAAGAAGTGCAACATGTGCATCGACGAACTGGAGGCCGGGCGCAAGCCCTACTGCGTCATGGCCTGCATGATGCGCGTGCTCGACATCGGCCCGATCGACGAATTGGCCGCCGGCACCTGGAAGACCACCGCGCTGGGGCCGGGCGAGAAGACAGTGCGGCAGGTGAAGAACATGGCCGATCCCGCGCTGACGCGGCCGTCTATCGTCTTCATCCCCCACAGCAAAGGCAAGGCATGAGCCTGGCGCGCGAATTGGCTGAGGCCCTGGCCGAGGACGCCGAAGCGCTTGCGGCGCTGCACGACCGCGAACTGACGGCAGAAACGCTCGCCGCCCTGCGCGAAGTCGGCTTTCCGGCCAATCTCGGCCTGCTGCCGGCAGGCGAGCCATCCCTGGAAGTCTGGCGTCTGATGGCCGCCGCGCTGGCGGAAACCCATGCGGCAGACCTCGACCTGCTGGCGGCGGACTACGCCGCCATCTACCTCGCCGGCGCTTATGGCGCCTCGCCCTGCGAATCGGTGTGGCTGGACGACGACCACCTCGCCTGCCAGGCGCCGATGTTCGAATTGCGCCGGCTCTATGCCGAAGCGGGACTCGCCGCGGCGGATTGGCGCAAGCGGCCGGACGACCATCTTGTCCTGCAGCTGCTTTACATCGCCCATGCGCTGCGCCGCGCCGCCGGCGCCGACGATATTCGCCGGCTGGCGGCGATGCTGGACGCGCATCTGCTGCGCTGGCTGCCGGATTTCGCCGCCCGCATCGCCGCGCGCGCCGAGACGCCCTTCTTCGCCGTGCTGGGGAGACAGACTTTTGCCTGGGTCGAGCAGCTGCGCGACCTGCTCGCGGAACGCCTCGGCGAGGCGCGGCCAACGCGCGAGGAGATCGAGGCCCGTCTCAGGCCGCAGCGGCGCGTCGAAGCCGCGCCGCTCG
>JAEUNH010000082.1 GCA_016791205.1 Rhodocyclaceae bacterium
GGTGGTCGAGGTGCTCGGCAACTATGCCGATCCCGGCATGGAAATCGAGATCGCCCTGAGAAAGCACGAGCTGCCCTTCGAGTTTTCACGGGAAGGCCTGGCCGAGGCCAGGAAGCTGCCCGACGCCGTGCGCAAGAGCGACTGGAAATGGGAAGGCGGCGTGCGAGAGGACCTCCGCCAGCTGCCGCTGGTGACCATCGACGGCGAGACGGCGAAGGATTTCGACGACGCTGTCTATTGCGAGCGCCAGGGCAAGGACGGCAAGGGCGGCTTCCGCCTGGTGGTGGCCATCGCCGACGTCAGCCATTACGTGCAGGCCGAACGGGCGCTCGACCGGGATGCCTGCGAACGCGGCAATTCGGTGTATTTCCCGCGCCGGGTGATCCCGATGCTGCCGGAGAAGATCTCCAACGGCTTGTGCTCGCTCAACCCGCAGGTGGAACGCCTGTGCATGGTCTGCGACATGGCCATTGCCGCCAATGGCGTCATCAAGCGCTACCGCTTCTATCCGGCGGTGATGTTTTCCCACGCCCGCCTCACCTACACTCAGGTGGCCGAGGCGCTCTACGAGGAAAAGTCGGTCTCCGCAGAACGGCTCGCAGGACTGCTGCCGCACCTCAGGAACCTGGACGCGCTGTATCGCGTGCTGGTCAAGGCGCGCTGGG
The DNA here is from genome assembly GCA_016791205.1 of Rhodocyclaceae bacterium. GTDB lineage: Bacteria > Pseudomonadota > Gammaproteobacteria > Burkholderiales > Rhodocyclaceae > Desulfobacillus. The sequence goes on from JAEUNH010000082.1 coordinate 666, forward strand.
CACGCGGTGCCATCGATTTCGAGACGCTCGAGACGCAGATGATCTTCGACGACCAGGGCAAGATTGCGCGCATCGTTCCGACCAGCCGCAACGACGCCCACCGCATCATCGAGGAATGCATGCTGGCGGCCAACGTCTGCGCCTCCGACTTCCTGCACGACAACGAGCACCCCGCGCTCTACCGCATCCACGAGGGACCGACGCCGGAGAAGCTGGAGAAGCTGCGCGAGTTCCTCAAGGAGTTCGGCCTGCAGCTGAGCGGCGGCGAGGAGCCGCACGCCAAGGACTACGCCAAACTGCTGGAGCAGGTCAAGGGCCGGCCGGACATGCAGCTCCTGCAGACCGTGATGCTGCGTTCGCTGCAGCAGGCCGTCTACAGCCCGGACAACGTCGGCCATTTCGGCCTCGCCTACGAGTCCTACACCCATTTCACCTCGCCGATCCGCCGCTATCCGGATCTCCTCATCCACCGCGCCATCAAGGCGGTGCTGCGCGGAGAGAAGTACCGCCCCGGCAAGTGGGACGAGATCGGCATCCACTGCTCGCAGACCGAGCGGCGCGCCGACGAGGCGACGCGCGACGTCGAGTCCTGGCTGAAGTGCTATTACATGCAGGACCGCATCGGCGAGGAATTCGCCGGCAGCGTCTCGGCCGTCACGTCCTTCGGCATCTTCGTGGCGCTGGACGACGTCTTCATCGAGGGCCTGGTGCACATCTCGGACCTCGGCAGCGATTATTTCCACTACGACGACGCCAAGCACCAGCTGGTCGGCGAGCGTACAGGCAAGCGCTTCCGCCTGGCCGACCGGGTGCGCGTGCAACTGGTGCGGGTGGACATGGAAAGCAGCAAGATCGATTTCCGCCTCGCCGAGGAAGCGGGCAGCAAGGGCGGGCGACGTGGCTGACACCCGCTTCATCCACGGATTCCATGCCATCAATACCCGCCTGAGGCAGAGCGCCGGCAGCGTGCAGGAGATCTATCTCGCCGCCGGGCGGCAGGACGGCCGCACGCGCGACCTCGTCCGCCTGGCCGAAGCGCTGGGCGTGCGCGTCATTGCGACCGACCCGGCCCGGCTCGACGGCATGGCCGGCGGCCATGGCAAGGCGGCCCGCCACCAGGGCGTGGTGGCGCGCGTCGCCGCCGCCCAGCGCCACGTCACCCTGGACGACGTGCTCGACACGCTTGCCGAGCCGGCCCTCCTGCTGGTGCTGGACGGCGTGCAGGATCCGCACAATCTCGGCGCCTGCCTGCGGGTGGCCGATGCCGCCGGGGCGCATGCGGTGATTGCGCCGAAGGACCGGGCGGTGGGGCTCAATGCCACGGCGGTCAAGGTCGCCTGCGGCGCCGCCGACACCGTGCCCTATGTCACTGTCACCAACCTGGCGCGCGCCCTGCGGGAGATGCAGGAGCGGGGCGTCCGGACCGTTGGCGCCGATGCCGAGGCGGAAGGGGACATCTATGGCGCCGACCTCCAGGCGTCGCTGGCCCTGGTGCTGGGTGCCGAAGGCAGCGGCCTGCGCCGGCTGACGCGGGAAACCTGCGATTCCCTGGTCCGCATCCCGATGCATGGCAGCGTGGAAAGCCTGAACGTCTCCGTCGCCAGCGGCATCTGCCTGTTCGAGGCCCGTCGGCAACGCTCCCTGCTCACGACAAGCGCTTGATTTATACTTGATTTGCGGAGTGTTACGGGCTACAATCCTGCCCCTTTCAACCCTTGCCCCACCGCAACGCATGGCGGGGGGTATAACCCAGAAGGAGACTGCATGCGCCATTACGAAATCGTTTTCATCGTCCATCCGGACCAGAGCGAGCAGGTGCCCGCGATGATCGAGCGCTACAAGGGGCTCGTCACCGGTCGCGCCGGCCAGATCCACCGCCTCGAGGACTGGGGCCGCCGCCAGCTGGCCTACCCGATCGAGAAGGTGCACAAGGCCCACTACGTGCTCATGAACATCGAGTGCGACGGCGAGACCCTGGCCGAGCTGGAGCACGCCTTCAAGTTCAACGACGCCGTGCTGCGCCACTTGGCCATCAAGATGCGCCGCGCCGTGACGGCGCCCTCCCCGATGATGAAGGAGGAGAAGGCCAAGTCGCTGACGCCGGGCGCCGAGGTGGCCAAGCCGGCCGAGGCAGCCAAGCCGGCCGAGCAGCCCGCGGCCTGATGTGACCGAGCCGCAGAACCGGCTGACGATCAGCGGGAGCATCATCGAGCTGGCGCAATTGCGCCACACCCCGGCCGGCCTGCCCGTGCTGCAGTTCAGGGTGGCCCATGCCTCGGAACAGATCGAAGCCGGACTGCCGCGTCGGGTCGAATGCGAATTGCAGGCAGTGGCCCTCGGGCCGAACGCCCATCTGATGCAGGGCGCCCGGCCGGGCGATCAGCTCGAACTGGCAGGCTTTCTCGCCGCCAGGAGCGCCAGGTCGAAGCAGCCGGTGCTGCATGTTGAACGAATCGAATTTATGGAAGGAAAGTAACCATGGCTTTTAAACCGAAGAATGGCAAGGACGCCAAGAAGCGCAAGGACGACAAGGGCTCGCGCGGCATGTTCAAGCGGCGCAAGTTCTGCCGCTTCACCGCCGAGAAGATCGAGGAGATCGATTACAAGGACATCGAGATCCTCAAGGATTTCATCACCGAGAACGGCAAGATCATGCCGGCGCGCATCACCGGCACCCGCACCGGCTACCAGCGCCAGCTGTCTACCGCCATCAAGCGCGCGCGCTACCTGGCGCTGATGCCCTACACCGACCTGCACTGAGAGAGGAAACGACCATGCAAGTGATTCTGATGGAAAAGGTGGTCAACCTCGGCAACCTGGGCGATGTCGTCAAGGTGCGCGACGGATTCGCGCGCAACTTCCTCATTCCCCAGGGCAAGGCCAAGCGGGTCACTCCGGAAAACATGGCCGAGTTCGAGAAGCGCCGCGCGGAACTGGAGCGCCAGCAGGCCGAGAAACTGGCCGGGGCCCAGGAAAAGGCCGCCAAGCTGGAAGGCCTGATGGTGCAAATCACCCGCAAGGCCGGAGTGGATGGACGCCTCTTCGGGTCCGTCACCAACTTCGACATTGCCGAGGCGCTGAAGACCCAGGGTTTCGAAGTGGAGAAGGCCGATATCCGCATGCCGCAGGGTCCGCTGAAGATGATCGGCGACGCGCACTTGCAGATTGCCCTGCACAGCGACGTCGTGACCACCATCACCGTATCGGTGCTGGGCGAGCACTGAGCGCAGCCGGGTTTCCGGGAAGACGAAGGGCCGCGCAAGCGGCCCTTTTTGTTGGCGGAGAGAGAGGGATTCGAACCCTCGATACGTTTTACCGTATACACACTTTCCAGGCGTGCGCCTTCGACCACTCGGCCATCTCTCCGGAAGGCGCGCATTCTAGCAGAAGCCGGTCTGCCACGCTCAGCCCTCGCGCAGGCGTCGGTAGAGGGTGCTGCGGCTGATGCCGAGCCGCCGTGCCGCCGCCGAGACGTTGCCGCCTTCCTCCGCCAGGGTGCTTTCGATGGCCTGGCGGGTGATGCTGTGGAGATCGCCCGACGTCGGGCCGCATTGGGGATCGCGTCCGTGCAGTTCGAGCACCCGGGCCGCCAGCCTGTAGTAGAGATCGGCCCGGAAAGCGCCGCGGGCAACGTGCCTTTTCAATTTCCCGTGGCTGCTCGCGATCAGCGCCAGCGGCAGTTCCCGGCAGGGCGGGCGCAGGGACTGCTGCAGCGACGAGACCAGCCTGGCCTGGCGTGCCTGATCCAGTGCGTGGATGTCGCCGAGAAAGAGTATTTCGACTGCAGACCCGCCAGGTTCGGGCGCGCTGCCCGCCAGGCGGTTCAGGATGGCCTCGAATTCACCTGCCGGGGCATGGGCGCAATCGAAATCGATCCAGACCGCATCCCTGCCGAGATGCCGCCGCAGGCATTCCTGTGCGGCCTGGCCAGATGCCGCGTCAACATATTCGATGAGCAGCGGGGTACGGCTGGAAACCGCCTCTTCCGCCAGCGGGAGGAATGCCTGATTGAGCGCCTCCCTGTTCCGGTCGTCGACAGTCGGAGCCGGGTCGAGGGCAGCGGCTGATTTGGATCGGCGTTGCGCCGCTTCGATCCTGACGAAGACCCGGATGCCGTTGTGCAACAGCAAGGGGCAGGGCGCCGGGGCGGCACGGGACGCCAGATCGAGGGCGGCGGACAGGCGCATGCCGAACAGCGACTCGAAGCTCGGCTGCTGCAAGCGGTTTTCCGGCAAGCCGAACTGGAAGCTGCCGCTGTGGTTGGACGAAATCAACAACCCGTCCTCGCGGAAGGCGGCCAAGCCTTCGCAGAGGGTGCCGAGGAATTCCGGCCGGGCATGCAGCCGGACCACATAGGCGTCCGGGAAGGCATGGCAGAACAGATGGTTTTCGATCATCCGCGCCGACATGTTGGCGAGCGCCAGGGTGTGCGGGCTGAAGCGGCGATGGTCGCCGGTCACGTCGAGCACCCCGACGATCCTGCCGTAAGGGTCGCGAAGCGGGGCGGCCGAGCAGGTCAGGAAGTGGTTGGCCGGCAGGAAATGCTGCGCCGCATGGACCACTACCGGCGATTTTTCCGCCAGGGCGGTGCCGATGGCATTGGTGCCGCGGGAATCTTCCGACCACTCGACCCCGGGCGACAGGGCGACCCGCTGGGCCTTGGCCAGGAAGTCGTCGTCCCCCAGCGAATGCAGGATGTAACCGGTGGCATCCGACAGCACCACCATGCTCTGGGTGTTGGCGATCTGCTCGTAGAGGGTCTCCATGATGGGCAGCGCATGGTCGACCAGGGCTTTGTTGCGCTGCCGCATGAGGTCCAGGGCGTCGCGGCGGCCGGGATCGTATTCGGATTTCGATTCGAGCCGGGGTCCGCCCGCCAGGCATCGGTGCCAGGAGGACTCGATGACGGCCGGCAGGATTCCCTCCGGCGGCCGGCCGGTCTGCCGCATCAGGTGGTGCGCCTTCAGGGCGCTGCGCTCCGCATTCGCCGTTTGGTCCAGCATTCAGGCCTCCCTTGTGCTAAAAATACTTTATCCGCCGCGATGCAGCAAGCAAAAGGTCCGAATGGCAGTTCCGGCGGAACCCGGTCACTGTCTCATTCTGAAACAGTTTTTTTTGGACAGGAGCTATGCCATGATGGTCCGGCGCGCAGCTGTTGTCCGCTCTTGCGGCGCAAACATCAAGAACATGCTTCAATAATTCCGAGGAGGCGTCATGCAGAAGTCGTTGCACATCGATCCCAACAAGTGCACCGGCTGTCTCCAGTGCGAGATGGCTTGTTCCTACGAGAACTACGGTGCCTTCAACATTTCCAAGTCGCGCATCAAGGTCTTCAACTTCGAGTCCGCCGGGCGCAAGGTGCCCTACACCTGCACCCAGTGCGCCGAGGCCTGGTGCCTGCATGCCTGCCCGGTCGACGCCATCCGCATCGATGCCGCCACCGGCGCCAAGGTGGTGTTCGAGAACACCTGCGTCGGCTGCAAGGTGTGCACCATCGCCTGCCCCTTCGGCACCATCAACTACGTGGCCGACAGCGGCAAGGTGCAGAAGTGCGATCTGTGCGGTGGCCAGCCGGCCTGCGCCGAGGCCTGCCCGACAGGGGCCATCACCTACGTCGAGTCCGACTGGACCGGCCTGGGCAAGATGCGCCAATGGGCCGAGAAGACCGACACCCAACCGCGCGCCTGAGAGGAGAGACGACATGGCATGGAACAAGAAAATCCTGCGCGTGAACCTGAGCAAGGGCACCTGCGCTTCCGAACCGCTCAACATGCAGTGGGCGCAACAGTACCTGGGCCAGCGCGGCCTGGCGACCAAGTACCTGGTCGCCGAGACCGACCCGAAGGTCGATCCGCTCTCGCCCGAGAACAAGATGATCATGACCACCGGCCCCCTCACCGGTACCATGGCCTCCACCGGCGGGCGCTACTCGGTGGTCACCAAGGGGCCGCTCACCGGCGCCATCGCCTGCTCCAACTCGGGCGGGCATTTCGGCGCCGAGCTGAAGATGGCCGGCTGGGACATGATCATCTTCGAGGGCAAGTCGCCCAAGCCGGTCTATCTGTGGATCGAGAACGACAAGGCTGAGCTGCGCGACGCTTCCCATCTCTGGGGCACCACCACCTGGCACACCGAGGAGACCATCAAGGCGGCGCACCAGGACCCGCAGATCCGCATCGCCTCGATCGGCCGCGCCGGCGAGAACGGCGTGCTCTACGCCTGCGTGGTGAACGACCTGCACCGTGCCGCCGGCCGCTCCGGCGTTGGCGCCGTGATGGGCTCGAAGAACCTCAAGGCGGTGGCCGTGCGCGGCACCGTCGGCGTCGGCAACATCCGCGACTTCAAGGCCTTCCTGCAGGCGACCAAGGCGGCCAAGAAGGTGCTCGCCGACAACGCCGTCACCGGCCAGGGCCTGCCCAAGTTCGGCACCCAGGTGCTGATGAACGTCATCAACGAGGTCGGCGCGCTGCCGACGCGCAACGCCAACGACGTGCAGTTCGAGGGCGCGCGCAAGATCTCCGCCGAGGCCATGCACGAAAAGCGGCCCGGGGACGGCAAGTCCAACCTGGTGACCAACGCTGCCTGCTTCGGCTGCACCATCGCCTGCGGCCGCGTCTCGCAGGTGGACAAGAACCACTGGAGCGTGGTGAACAGCCCGAAGTACTGGGGCGCCACCGGCGGCCTCGAGTACGAGAACGCCTGGTCGCTGGGCGCCGCCAACGGCGTGGACGACCTCGACGCGCTGACTGTCGCCAACATGATCTGCAACGAGGACGGCATGGACCCGATCTCCTTCGGCGCCACTGTCGGCGCCATCATGGAGCTCTACCAGATGGGTGTGCTGAAGAAGGAGCAGATCGGCATCGAATCGCCCTTCGGCTCCGCCCAGGCGCTGATCGAGATGGCGCACATGACGGCGGAAGGGCGCGGCTTCGGCAAGGAGATCGCCCTCGGCTCGGCGCGGCTGACCAAGAAATACGGCCATCCCGAGCTGTCGATGTCGGTCAAGGGCCAGGAATTCCCCGCCTACGATCCGCGCGGCATCCAGGGCATGGGCCTGACCTACGCCACCTCCAACCGCGGCGCCTGCCACCTGCGCAGCTACACCGTGGCTTCCGAGATCCTCGGCGTGCCGGTCAAGACCGATCCGCTGGTCACCGACGGCAAGGCCGATCTGGTCAAGGCCTTCCAGGATGCCACCGCCGCCTTCGATTCCTCCGGCACCTGCATCTTCACCACCTTCGCCTGGACCCTGGGGGATCTCGCGCCGCAGCTCGACGCCGCCTGCGAGGGCGGCTGGACGCTGGAGAAACTGGCCGAGGTGGGCGAGCGCATCTGGAACATGGAGCGCCAGTACAACCTGGCGGCCGGCCTGACGGCGAAGGACGACGACCTGCCCAAGCGCCTGAAGACCGAGCCGGCCAAGTCCGGCCCGGCCAAGGGACTGGTCTCCGGCATCGACAAGATGAAGCCGGAGTACTACAAGTCGCGCGGCTGGTCTGCCGAGGGCGTGCCGACCAAGGACACCCTGGCGCGGCTGGGGCTGTAATCTTCAACCCTCCTCGCCAAGGCGTCCGGCCCCGCCGGCGCCTTGGCGTTTTTGTCTGAGGTGCATCCATGACCAAGCACGTCATCATCGGCAACGGCCCGGCCGGCGTGATCGCCGCCGAGACCTTGCGCAAGGCCGATCCCAAAGCCGAGATCGCCCTGCTCGGCGACGAGCCGGAGCCGCCCTATTCGCGCATGGCGATTCCCTATTTCCTCATCGGCAAGGTTGGCGAGGAGGGCACCCACCTGCGCAAGGGCAAGGGGCATTTCGAGTCCCTTGGCATCAAGCTGGTGCGCGGCCGTGCCGCCGCGGTCGACGCCAAGGGCCGCAGCGTCAAGCTGCAGGATGGCGCCTCGCTGGGCTTCGACCGCCTGCTCATCGCCACCGGCTCGCATCCGCTCAAGCCGCCCATCGCCGGCATGGATGCGCCGAATGTGCACACCTGCTGGACGCTGGAAGATGCGCGCGCCATCGCCAAGCTGGCGAAGTCCGGGACGCGCGTGCTGCAGATCGGTGCCGGCTTCATCGGCTGCATCATCATGGAGGCGCTCGCCTCGCGCGGCACCCAGCTCACGGTGGTCGAGATGGGCGACCGCATGGTGCCGCGCATGATGACCGAGAAGGCCGGCAACATGATCCGCCGCTGGTGCGAGTCCAAGGGCGTGGGCGTGCATACCGGGGCCAAGGTCGAATCCCTGCGCGCCGGCGCCAAGAAGGGCGAACTGGTGGCCAAACTGAGCAACGGCCAGGAAGTGGCGGCCGACCTCGTCATCTGCGCAGCCGGGGTGGCGCCCAACATCGATTTTCTCAAGGGCAGCGGCATCGCCGCCGAGCGCGGCATCCGCGTCGACGCCGCGATGCAGACCAGCGTCGCGGGCATCTACGCCGCCGGCGACGTCACCGAGGCCGCCGATTTCTTCAGCGGCCAGCCGACGCTCAACGCCATCCAGCCCAACGCCGCCGACCAGGCGCGCATCGCCGCCATCAACATGGCCGGCGGCCAGGCGACGCTGCCCGGCAGCATGGCCATCAACGTGCTCGACACCCTCGGCCTGATCTCGGCCTCCTTCGGCCAGTGGTGGGGCGAGCCTGGCGGCGAGTCGGTGGAGCGGGTGGATGACAAGCACTACCGCTACCTGAGCCTGCAGTTCAAGGACGACATGCTGATCGGCGCCACCAGCATCGGCCTGACCGACCATGTCGGCGTGCTGCGCGGACTGACTTTGGGGCGGGTGCGCCTGGGCGAATGGAAGGCTCGCCTGCTGGCCGACCCGACGCGCCTCATGGAAGCCTACCTGGCGCGGGCGCAGGGCGCCGAGACGCGCTATCTGGGCAGCCGGCCGATCTGATGAAGATCACCTTCAAGCTCTATGCCATGCTGGCCGACCACCTGCCGGACGAGGCGAGGAAGACCAACAGCCTGGAGATCGAGGTGCCTTCCGGCCGCACCGTGGCGGAAGTGATCGACGCCTTCAACCTGCCGCCCAAGCTGGTGCATCTGGTGCTGGTCAATGGCAATTTCGTGCCGCCGCCAGAGCGGGCCGGACGGGCGCTGGCGGAGGGCGACATCCTGGCCATCTGGCCGCCCATTGCCGGCGGTTGAGGCAGGGTGGCCGAAGGCATCGTCGCCCGCGATTGCGAGATGACCATCACGCAGGCGGAGTTCCTGCGCCTGCTGCCGGCCGCCGTGGCCGGAGTGCCGTTCGTTTCGAGCGGCGGCGTCGTCGAGCACGGCGATGCCGGTCGCGGCTGGCGGATTGCCCTGTCGCCGCTGCCGGATCTGACGCATGGCCTGATCCGCCTCGAGCGGCGGCGCGTCGTTTTCTCGTTTCGCGGCTACGCCAGTGAAGAGATCGCCGCCTTTTTCCGCCGCTTCGATCTGTATTTCGCCCGGGGCGGTGGCTGAGTTGCGGTAGAATGCCGTGCGGCGGGTCTCCCCGCATTGCAGGGTGGTGAACCTGGTCAGGTCCGGAAGGAAGCAGCCACAGCCATTGACTGCAAGTGCCGGGGGTCAGGCTCGCCGCCCCTCCCGCTTCCAAATCGACCGGGCACTTTGTCGACGTCGCTTGCCGTACTTAATGTGTACTGTCTGCGCTCCGTCTTCGCGTTCCCGGCCGATTTGGAAACGGGAGGCGCCTCCCCGGCCCTCTGATAAAATCCCGCCATGAGCTACCAGGTCCTCGCGCGCAAGTGGCGCCCCCGTTCCTTCGAGACGCTGGTGGGGCAGGAGCACGTCGTGCGCGCCCTGACCCACGCCCTGGACCAGCAGCGGCTGCACCATGCCTATCTGTTCACCGGCACCCGCGGGGTCGGCAAGACCACCCTCGCCCGCATCCTCGCCAAGGCGCTCAACTGCGAGACCGGCATCACCTCCAGGCCCTGCGGCACCTGCAGCTCCTGCCAGGAAATCGACAGCGGCCGCTTCGTGGACCTGATCGAGGTCGACGCCGCGACCAACACCAAGGTCGACGAGATGCGCCAGCTGCTGGAGAACGCCGCCTACGCGCCCACCCGCGGCCGCTACAAGGTCTACGTCATCGACGAAGTGCACATGCTGTCCACCTCGGCCTTCAACGCCATGCTGAAGACCCTGGAAGAGCCGCCCGAGCACATCAAGTTTATCCTCGCCACCACCGATCCGCAGAAGATCCCGGTGACGGTGCTCTCGCGCTGCCTGCAGTTCAACCTCAAGCAGATGCCGCAAGGCCACATCGTCGACCATCTTTCGCGCATCCTCGACGCCGAGCAGGTGCCCTTCGAGCCGACGGCGCTGCGCCACATCGCCAAGGGCGCGGCGGGCAGCATGCGCGACGCCCTCTCGCTGCTCGACCAGGCCATCGCCCACGGCGCCGGCCGCGTCGAGGAGGCCGGCGTGCGCGACATGCTCGGCACGGTGGGCGAGGACCATCTGCATGGCCTGCTCGATGCGCTGGCGGCCCGCGACGTGCAGGCCATGCTGACCGTGGCTGCCGAGATGGATGCCCGCAGCCTGTCCTTCGACTCCGCCCTGCAGGAGCTGGCCGTGCTGTTCCATCGCATCGCGCTGCTGCAGTTCGCGCCGGAGGCCATCGCCGACGAGGCCGAGCGCGCCCGCCTGGCCGGCCATGCCCGGCGTTTCGACGCCGAATTCCTTCAGCTTTGCTACCAGATCGCCATCAACGGCCGCAGCGACCTGTCCCTGGCGCCCGACGAATATTCCGGTTTCCTGATGACCCTGCTGCGGCTGTCGGCTTTCAACCCCGAGACGCCGCCGGCGCTCGGCGCCGACATGCCGCCCGAGCCCGCCGTCCGCGCGCCGGCGCCGGCGGCACCGAAAGCTGCGCCGGCCGCGGTTCCAGCAACGCAGGCTCCGGCGTCAGCTAAGGACACCATCGTGCCGGCTGTTGCCGTCGATGCCCCGCTAGCCCCCCTGGGGGACTGGCACGGCCTGCTGGAGCAACTCAGGCTCGGCGGCATGGTGCGGGAGCTGGCCCACCACTGCGAGCTCGCCGAGCAGGGCGAGAACGTCATCAAGCTGCGCCTCGATCCGGCGCACAAGTCGCTGCTCATGAACAAGGCGCCGCAGGAGAAACTGCAGGCAGCCCTGGCCGCCCGCCTAGGCCGGCCGGTAAAATTATCGATCGACATTGCAGCGCTGAATGGCGAGACGCCGGCCCAGCGCGCCGAGAGCGCGCGCAGCGAACGGCACAATCGCGCCATCGCCTCGCTCGAACAGGACGCCTTCGTGCGCGACATGATCGAGACCTTCGACGCCACCCTCAACGAACAATCCATCAAGCCACTGAACTGAACGCACGCGGAGACCCCCCATGATGAAAGGCGGAATCGCCGGCCTGATGAAGCAGGCCCAGCAGATGCAGGAGAACATGAAGAAGGCGCAGGAGCAGCTCGCCAGCATCGAGGTCGAGGGCCAGTCCGGCGCCGGCCTGGTGAAAGTGACGATGACCTGCAAGCACGACGTGCGCCGCGTCAGCATCGACCCCTCGCTGCTCGCCGACGACAAGGAGATGCTGGAGGACCTCGTCGCCGCGGCGATCAACGACGCCGTGCGCCGCGTCGAGGCCACGGTGACGGAAAAGATGAGCGGCTTCACCGCCGGACTCAACCTGCCGCCGGGGATGAAGCTGCCCTTCTGATGGCGCTGCCTACTGCCCTCGAAGAACTGGTCGAGGCACTCCGCTGCCTGCCCGGCGTCGGACCGAAGTCGGCGCAGCGCATGGCTTACCATCTACTGCAGCGCGACCAGAAGGGGGCGCTGCGCCTGTCCCATTCCCTGCGCCATGCCGTCGAGGTGCTGCGCCACTGCGGCCGCTGCAACGCCTTCAGCGAAGCCGAGGTCTGCGAGCGCTGCGCCTCGCCGCGGCGCGACGCCGCGCTGCTGTGCGTGGTCGAGATGCCGGCCGATCTCAACATGATGGAGCAGACCCACGCCTTCGGCGGCATGTACTACGTGCTGATGGGGCACTTGTCGCCGCTGGACGGCATCGGCCCCAAGGAGCTGCATCTCGAGCGCCTGCTGGCCCGGGCCTGCGACGGCACGGTGAAGGAAGTGATCCTCGCCACCAATTTCACCAACGAAGGCGAGGCCACTGCCCACTATCTGGGCGAGATGCTGCGCAGCCGCGGCCTGAAGGTCTCCCGCATCGCCCGCGGCCTGCCGGTGGGCGGCGAAATCGAGCATACCGACGCCGGCACCATTGCCCAGGCCCTGATCGAGCGGCGGCCCTTGTAAGCCCCGGCCGGAAATCGGCATCGACAAGAAAACCCTTTTTCGACAATGGGTTCCATTGTTTTTCTTCCATTTTGCGGGTCGTTTTCTGTATAATCTGCCGCTTCGAGTTTTGCCCAGCGCCATCAGGAAACCGGGTCAATGAGCAGCGACAAAAAAGAAGTGGATTGCGGCCGACGCAACCTGGTTTTCGCCACGGCGGCCGTCGGCGGGGTGGCCACGGTGGCGACCGCCGTGCCGTTTCTCGCCAGCATGGCCCCCTCTGAGCGCGCCAAGGCGGCCGGCGCCCCGGTCGAGGCCGACATCGGCAAGCTGGCCCCCGGCGAGATGATGCGGGTCGAATGGCGCGGCAAGCCGGTATGGATCCTGCGCCGCACCCCGGAAATGCTCGCGTCGCTCAAGCAGGTCGCCGACCAGGTCGCCGATCCGGACTCCAAGCGCCCCAACCAGCCCGACTACATCAAGGGGGAAGCGCGCGCGATCAAGCCCGAATACCTCGTCGTGGTCGGCATCTGCTCGCATCTCGGCTGCTCGCCCACCGACAAGTTCCAGACCGGCGCGGCCTCCGGCATCGACGACAAATGGCCGGGCGGCTTTCTCTGCCCCTGCCACGGCTCGACCTTCGACCTGTCCGGCCGGGTCTACAAGAGCAAGCCGGCGCCCGACAATCTGGAAGTGCCGCCGCACTACTACCTCTCCGACACGCGCATCCTGATCGGCGAGGACAACAAGGCATAGGGCGCGACATGGCGGGCGGCAACTACGAAAAATTCAAGACGGACGGCTCGCTGGCCGGCAACGTCCTCGAGTGGGTCGATGCCCGCTTCCCGCTGACGGCCAACTGGAAGGCCCACCTCTCCGAGTACTACGCGCCGAAGAACTTCAACTTCTGGTACTTCTTCGGCTCGCTGGCCCTGCTGGTGCTGGTGATGCAGATCGTCACCGGCATCTTCCTGGTGATGCACTACAAGCCGGACGCCTCGCTCAACGCCGCCGGGGTGCCGGTGGCCTTCGCCAGCGTCGAGTACATCATGCGCGACGTGCCCTGGGGCTGGCTGATCCGCTACATGCACTCGACCGGCGCCTCGGCCTTCTTCGTGGTGGTCTACCTGCACATGTTCCGCGCCATGCTCTACGGCTCCTACCGCAAGCCGCGCGAGCTGCTGTGGATCTTCGGCGTGCTGATCTACCTCTGCCTGATGGCCGAAGCCTTCGCCGGCTACCTGCTGCCCTGGGGCCAGATGTCGTTCTGGGGGGCCCAGGTCATCATCAGCCTGTTTTCGGCGATTCCGCTGATCGGCAACGACCTGGCGCTGTGGATCCGCGGCGACTACGTCATCGCCGACGCCACGCTCAACCGCATGTTCGCCTTCCATGTCATCGCCATCCCGCTGGCGCTGCTCGGCCTGGTCGCCGCCCACATCCTGGCGCTGCACGAAGTCGGCTCGAACAACCCGGACGGCATCGAGATCAAGAAGCACAAGGACCCGCAGACCGGCATCCCGCTCGACGGCATCCCCTTCCACCCGTACTACACGGTGAAGGACATCGTCGGCGTGGTGGTGTTCCTGATGGTCTTCTCCGCCATCGTCTTCTTCGCGCCGGAGCTGGGCGGCTACTTCCTCGAGTACAACAACTTCATCCCGGCCGACCCGCTGCAGACCCCGCAGCATATCGCCCCGGTCTGGTACTTCACGCCGTACTACTCGATCCTGCGCGCCAACACGGTGAACTTCTTCTGGGTCGA
>JAEUNH010000085.1 GCA_016791205.1 Rhodocyclaceae bacterium
CGCCGAGCTGCTTGAGGCCAAGCGAGACGCGATTCTTCTCCTGGTCGAACTTGAGCACCTTGGCCTGCACCTCGTCGCCCACGTTGAGGACTTCCGAGGGATGGCGCACGCGGCGCCAGGCCAGGTCGGTGATGTGCAGCAGGCCGTCGATGCCGCCGAGGTCGACGAACGCGCCGTAATCAGTGATGTTCTTCACGATGCCCTTGACGACGGTGCCTTCCTTGAGGTTGGCGAGCAGTTGTTCGCGCTCCTCGCCGGCGGAAGCTTCCAGCACGGCGCGGCGCGAGACGACCACGTTGTTGCGCTTGCGGTCGAGCTTGATGACCTTGAATTCGAATTCCTTGTTCTCGTAGGGCGTGGTGTCCTTGACCGGACGCACGTCCACCAGCGAACCGGGCAGGAAGGCGCGGATGCCGTTGGTCATGACGGTGAGGCCGCCCTTCACCTTGCCGTTGATGACGCCCTTCACCAGGGCGCCTTCGTTTAGAGCCTTCTCGAGGTCGTTCCAGGCGGCGATGCGCTTGGCCTTCTCGCGCGACAGGCGGGTCTCGCCATAGCCGTCCTCGAGCATCTCGATGGCGACGCTGACGTAGTCGCCGGGCTTGACCTCGACTTCGCCGCGGTCGTTGCGGAATTCATCGACGGGGATGAAGCTCTCGGACTTGAGGCCGGCGTTGACCACCACGAAGTTCTGGTCGATGCGGACCACTTCCGCGGTGATCACTTCACCCGCGCGCATCTCCTGGCGGGACAGGCTTTCTTCGAAGAGGGAGGCGAAACTTTCCTGGCCGATGGCCGGGGTGGCAGTTGCAATGGACATAAGTTGTTGGAAAAAACCCAATGCCGGCCGAAATCGGTCGGCGTGTCAGTTGAACAAAACCGCGAAGCCAAAGCGCTTCGCGGCACCTTCGCCAGCGGCACCCCTTCAGGGGGCCGCGGCTTGCGGCAAACCTTGCCTGGCCCGTTCGATAACCCAGGAGACGGCTTCTTCGACCGTCATGGCCGTGGTGTCGAGCAGTTCGGCGTCCGCGCATTTCTGCAGGGGAGCGACCGCCCGTGCGCTGTCGCGCGCATCGCGTTCGCGAAGATCCTGCAAAAGGGTGCCAATGCTAACAGACATTCCCTTGCTGATCAACTGTTTATGGCGGCGTTCCGCGCGCGCCTCGGGCGTCGCCGTGAGGAAGACCTTGAGAGCGGCGTCCCGGAACACCACCGACCCCATGTCCCGGCCCTCGGCGACCAGGCCGGGCGCCTGACGGTAGGCGCGCTGGCGCCCCAGCAGGGCGCCTCGGACGGCCGGGAAGGCCGCCACTTTCGAGGACCCGGCGGAACATTCCTCGCTGCGGATGGCCTCGGTCGCATCCGTGCCGCCGAGCAGGATGCGCCCGCCCTCGAAACGGGCCGGCAGGGTCTCGGCGATGCGGGCAAGCGATTCGCCATCCTCCAGCGACACCCCGGCGCGAATGGCGGCCAGCGCCACCAGCCGATAGAGGGCACCGCTGTCCAGGTAGTGGAATCCCAGCCGTTCGGCCACCAAGGCCGCCACCGTGCCCTTGCCGGAAGCCGAGGGGCCGTCGATGGCGATCACCGGCGCCAGCAGCCCGGCGAAGCGCTCGAAATAGTCGGGGAAGGTCTTGTTCACGCACTGCGGGTCGTTGATGCGCAGCGGCACCCCGCCCAGGCAGGCCAGCGACAAGCACATCGCCATGCGATGGTCGTCATAGGTGTCGATCGACGCGCCAGGGATAAAAGTCGGTCTCCCCGAGACGGCGATGAAATCGCCTCCCTCCTCCACCGTCGCGCCCAGCTTGCGCAGTTCGGCCGCCATGGCGGCGAGACGGTCGGTCTCCTTGACCCGCCAGCTGGCGATGTTGCGCAGCCGCGTCGTCCCCTCGGCGAACAGTGCCGCCACGGCCAGGGTCATGGCGGCGTCGGGTATGTGGTTGCAGTCGAGGTCGATGGCCTTCAGCCGTCCGCCCGCCGGCGCCCGTGCCTCGATCCAGTTGGGGCCCATCGACACCTGCGCGCCCATCGCCGCGAGCGCCTCGGCAAAGCGCACGTCGCCCTGGATGCTGTCCCGCCCCACCCCCTCGACGCGCACCGGCCCGCCGGCGATGGCGCCGGCCGCCAGGAAATACGAGGCGGCAGAGGCGTCGCCTTCGACGAACACCGTGCCCGGGCTGCGGTAGCGCGCCCCGGCCGGGATGCGGAATGCGCGCCAGCCGTCCCGCTCCACATCGACGCCGAAGCGCGCCATCAGATTGAGGGTGATTTCGACGTAGGGCTTGGAGATGAGTTCGCCCGCCACTTCGACGGTCGCCCCGGCGCCTGTCGTCGGCAGCGCCAACAGCAGGGCGGTAAGGAATTGGCTGGACGCCTCGCCGCGCACCGTCACCCGGCCGCCGGGGCGGATCGCCGCCGGGCGGATCTCCAGGGGCGGGAAGCCCTCGTTGCCAAGGTAGCGGATGTCGGCGCCGAGTTGGCGCAGGGCATCGACCAGGTCGCCGATCGGCCGCTCGTGCATGCGCGGCACGCCGGACAAGCGGTAGTCGCCGCCTGAAAGCGCCAGCGCCGCCGTCAGGGGACGGAAGGCCGTGCCGGCATTGCCGAGGAACAGCTCGGCCTGCTTCACCTGGAAGACACCAGCGGCGCCACGCACAATAAAGTCGTTGTCCTCCCCCCGTTGCCAGTCGATGCCGAGCGCCTTCAGGGCCTCCAGCATGCGCTCGACGTCGTCGGAGAGCAGCAGGTCGCGGATGGCGGTCTCGCCTTCCGCCAGGGCGGCGAGCAGCAGGAAGCGGTTGGAGATGCTCTTCGAGCCGGGCAGACGCACCGTGCCCGAGGCATGAGTCGCCGGCGCGAGGTCCAGATACTCCATCAGGACAGCTTGCCCTCGGCCCAGGCCCGGCGCACGGTGCGCGCCTCGGCGAAGACCGCTTCGAGCGCGGCGGCGTCGCCGGCCAGCAGCGCCCGCCGCAGTTCGTCGAGCTGACGCTGGTACTGCTCCAGCTCACCGAGCAGCGCCGTCCTGTTGGCGATGCAGATGTCGCGCCACATCTCCGGATGGCTGGCGGCGATGCGGGTGAAATCGCGGAAGCCGCTGGCGGCGAAGCGGAAGAATTCCTCGCGGTTCTCGCGCTGCGCCAGGTCGTGCACCAGGGCGAAGGACAACAGATGCGGCAGGTGGCTCACCGCGGCGAACACCTGGTCGTGGCGCGCCGGCGCCATCTCGTGCACCGTGGCGCCGCAGGCCGCCCAGGCGGCGCGCACCCGCTCGACCGCCTCCGGCGCGTTCTCCGGCAGCGGCGTCAGCACCACTTTCCGGTCGACGTAGAGATCGGCCTTTGCCGCCGCCGCTCCGCTGTTCTCTGCGCCGGCGATGGGGTGGGCCGGCACGAAATGCGAGAGATGCTTTGGCAAGCATTGGCGGAGGGCAGCGACGACGTCGCTTTTGGTGCTGCCGCCATCGGTGATCGCCGTCCGCGGGCCGAGATGCGGGGCCATCGCCTGCATCAGCGCCGGCATCTGGCCGACCGGCGTGGCCAGCAGTACCAGATCGGCATCCTTCAGGGTGGCGGCATCGCAGGCGCCGATGCGGTCAATCAGCCCCAGCCGCAGCGCCTCGTCGAGGGTGGCCCGGCTGCGGCCGATGCCGACCACCTCGCCCGCCCCGCCGGCCTGCTTCAGGGCCAGGGCGAAGGAGCCGCCGATCAGGCCGACACCGAAGACGACGATCTTGTCGAGGCGAAAGGCCACGGAATTACCCGGCCAGCGCCTTTTCCAGGGCCTCGAGGAAGCGCGCGTTCTCGCGCTCCAGGCCGATGGTGACGCGCAGGTGCTCGGGCAGCGCATAGCCGGCGATCGGCCGGACGATGACCCCCTGCTTGAGCAGCGCCTGGTTCACCTTCGCCGCGTCGCCCGCCTTGAAGGTGACGAAGTTGCCATGCGAGGGAATGTGCTCGAGGCCGAGGCGCTTCAGGCCGGCAACGATCTGTTCCATGCCGCGCCGGTTGTTGTCGTAGCTCTCGGCAATGAAGGCGTGGTCGTCGAGCGCGGCGATGGCGCCGGCCAGGGCCAGGTTGTTCACGTTGAATGGCTGGCGCACGCGGTGCATCAGGTCGGCGATCTCGGCGGTGGTGACGGCATAGCCGACGCGCAGCCCGGCGAGGCCATGGATCTTCGAGAAGGTGCGCGTGACGACCAGGTTGGGGAATTCCTTCACCCAGGCCAGGGTGTCGACGCGGTCGGCCGGCGGCAGGTATTCGTTGTAAGCCTCGTCGAGCACCACCACGACATCCTCCGGCACAGCCTGCAGGAAGGCCTTCACCTGGGCGCCGGGCAGGAAGTTGCCGGTCGGGTTATTCGGGTTGGCGACCCAGACGATGCGCGTGTCGGGACGGATGGCCGCGCGCATGGCGTCAAGGTCGTGGCCGTAGTGCTTCGCCGGCACGACGATGCATTCGCCGCCGGCCGACATGGTGGCCAGCGGATAGACGGCGAAGGCGTGCTTCGAGAACACCGAGGAGCGTCCCGGCGCGAGGAAGACGCGGGCGGCCAGGTCGAGCACATCGTTGGAGCCGTTGCCAAGGACGATCTGCTCCATGCCCACGCCGAGCCGCTCGGACAGGGCGGCGGTCAGGTCGAACTGGTCTGGATAGCGCTCGATGCCGTCGATGGCCGCCTGCATGGCGGCGCGGGCGCGCGGGCTCATGCCGAGCGGGTTCTCGTTGGAGGCCAGCTTGACGATCTTGTCGACCGGCAGGCCCATCTCGCGCGCCAGCTGGGTGATCGGCTTGCCCGGCTGGTAGGGCGAGATGGCGCGGATGTAGGGCGGTGCGTGTTCGGCGATGCTCATGATTCCCCCTCGGTGGCGTTTCTCTCCCGTTGTTGCGGCGGCCCCTCAGGCCGCGGCGCCCGGATAGGAGCCGAGCACCTTGACGAAGGCGGCGCGTTCGCGCAGCTCGGCAAAGGCCTTCTGCACCCGTTCCTCGCTCTGGTGGCCGTCGATGTCGACATAGAAGACGTATTCCCACAGGCCGGTACGCGAGGGGCGCGACTCGAACTTGCTCATCGACACGCCATGGCGCGCCAAGGGCTCGAGCAGGCCATACACGGCGCCGGCCTTGTTCTGCGCCGAGCAGACGATCGAAGTCTTGTCGCGACCCGATGGGCCGGCATCGTGCATGCCGATGACCAGGAAACGGGTGGTGTTGTTCGGGTCGTCCTCGATGTCCTGCGCCAGCCTGTTCAGGCCGTAACGGACGGCGGCAGCCTCGCCGGCGATGGCGCAGGACTCGGCATCCTCGGAGGCCATGCGCGCCGCCTCGGCGTTGCTGGCCACCGGCACGCGCGGCAGGCTGGGCAGGTTGCGGTTGAGCCACTCGTGGCACTGCGCCAGCGACTGGGCGTGCGAGTAGAGCCGTTTCACGTCCTCCAGGCGTTCCGCCTTCGACAGCAGGTGCTGGTGGATGCGCAGCATGACCTCGCCGCAGATCCTGATCGGCATCTGCAGCAGCAGGTCGAGCGTGCGGCCGACGGCGCCCTCGGTGGAATTCTCCACCGGCACCACGCCGTAGTCGGCATTGCCCGATTCGACGGCGCGGAACACCTCGTCGATGGTCGCCATGGCCGTGAAATTCGGCGCCGAGCCGAAGTGCTTTTTCGCGGCGCTCTCGGTGAAGGTGCCCTCGGGGCCGAAATAGGCGATGCGCAACGGCTGCTCCAGCGCCAGGCAGGCCGACATGATCTCGCGGAAGATGCGCCAGACCGTGGCGTCGTCGAGCGGCCCCGGGTTGAGCTCGGTAATCCTGCGCAGCACCTGCGCCTCGCGCTCGGGTCGGTACACCACGGCGCCGCCCTTGACGCGGCCGATCTCGTGGGCGATCTCGGCGCGGCGGGAAAGCCGCTGCAGCACCTCTTCGTCGAGGCGGTCTATCTCCGCGCGCAGGCGCTGCAAATCTTCACTCATCTGTCACGCAGGCAGGTAGCGCACCGCCAGCACGCCCTCGATGCCGGCGATCGAGTCGATCGCCGCCTGCGGCACGGCGCTGTCCACATCCACCAGGGTGTAGGCGACGTCGCCGCGCGACTTGTTCACCATGTTGTGGATGTTGAGGTTGGCCTTGGCCATCGCCGTCGAGATCTGCCCGACCATGTTCGGCACGTTGGCGTTGACGATGGCGATGCGGAAATTCGACTCGCGCGGCATCACGGTGTTGGGGAAGTTCACCGCATTCTGCACGTTGCCGTGCTCGAGGTAGTCGCGCACCTGGTCGGCAACCATCGCCGCGCAATTGTCCTCGGCCTCGCGCGTCGACGCGCCGAGATGCGGCAGGGCCACCACCTGGGGGTGGCCGTTGACATGCGGGCTGGGGAAGTCGCAGACATAACAGGCCAGCTTCTTGGCCTCCAGCGCGGCCAGCACGGCGGCCTCGTCCACCACACCCTCGCGGGAGAAGTTGAGCAGCACGGCGCCATGCCTGAGGTGCTCGATCGCCTGGGCGTTCACCATCTTTTTCGTGGCTTCCACCAAGGGCACGTGCAGGCTGACGAAGTTCGAATTCTTCAGCACCTCGGCCACGCTGTGAGCCTTCCTCACTTGGGAGGGCAGGCTCCAGGCGGCATCCACGGTGATCTCCGGGTCGTAGCCCATCACGTTCATGCCGAGCTTGATGGCGGCATCCGCCACCAGGCAGCCGATCTTGCCCAGGCCGATGACGCCGAGGGTGTGGCCGGCCAGCTCGTAGCCGGCGAAGTTCTTCTTGCCGTCCTCGACTTTCTTTTCCATCTCCGGATCCTGCGGGTCGAGCGTGGAGACGAAGCGCATGGCGCCGGAGATATTGCGCGCCGCCAGCAGCATGCCGGCAATGACCAGCTCCTTCACCGCGTTGGCGTTGGCACCTGGCGCGTTGAAGACCGGCACGCCGCGTCCGCTCATGGCCTTGACCGGGATGTTGTTGGTGCCTGCGCCGGCGCGGCCGATGGCGCGCACCGAGGCTGGAATGTCCAGCTTGTGCATATCCGCCGAGCGCACCAGGATGGCGTCGGGCGCAGCAATGTCCTTGCCGACGGCGTACTGTTCGGCCGGCAGGCGCTTCAGGCCGGCCTGGGAAATCTGGTTGAGCACCAGGATCTGGAAGTTCCTAGCCATGCTTCGCCTCGAATTCCTTCATGTAGTCCACCAGCGCCTTGACGCCCTCGACCGGCATGGCGTTGTAGATCGAGGCCCGCATGCCGCCCACCGAGCGGTGGCCCTTCAGCTGCACCATGCTGCGCGCCTTGGCGCCCTTGAGGAACTCCTCGTCGAGCTCGGCGTTCTTCAGGGTGAACGGCACGTTCATCAGCGAGCGGTCGGACTTGGCCACCGGGCTAACGAAGAACCTGCTCTGGTCGAGGAAGGCGTAGAGCAGGCCGGCCTTCTCCCGGTTGTGCCTCTCCATGGCCGCCAGGCCGCCCTGCTGCTTGAGCCACTGGAACACCAGGCCGGCGATGTAGATGCCGTAGGTGGGCGGCGTGTTGTACATCGACTCGTTCTCGGCATGCGTCTTGTAGTCGAGCATGACGGGGGTCTTCGGCAGCACCTGACCGATCAAATCATCACGCAGGATGGCGATGGTCAGGCCGGCCGGGCCGATGTTCTTCTGCGCCCCGGCGTAGATCAGGCCGTACTTGGAAACGTCCACCGGCTTCGACAGGATGTTAGAGGACATGTCGCAGACCAGCGGCACGTCGCCTGTCTGCGGCGTCCAGTGGAACTCCACGCCGCCGATGGTCTCGTTGGCGGTGTAGTGCACGTAGGCGGCATCTTTGGAAAGTTTCCAGTCGGCCTGCGCCGGCGCATAAGTAAAGCTCTTGTCTTCGCTGGAAGCGACGACGTTCACCTGACAATACTGCTTGGCCTCCTTGATCGCCTTCTTGGCCCACTCCCCGGTGTGTACGTAGTCGGCACTCGCCTTGCCGCGCAGCAGGTTGATGGGAATCATTGCGAACTGCAGGCTGGCGCCGCCCTGCAGGAACAGCACCTTGTAGTTGGCGGGGATCGCCAGCAACTCGCGCAGATCGGCCTCGGCCTGGGCGGCGATGCTCATGAACTCCTTGCCGCGGTGGCTCATCTCCATGACCGACTGGCCGCTGCCGTGCCAGTCGAGCATCTCTTCCGCCGCCTGCTTGAGAACGGACTCCGGCAGGGCTGCCGGGCCGGCGCTGAAATTGATAACACGTGCCATTTACGCTTGCTCCTCGTCGGTTTCGATAATCTTTTCCAGGCCGGCCAGCTTGGTGCCGTCGTCCAGGTTGATCAGGGTCACGCCCTGGGTCGAGCGGCCCATCTCGCGGATGTCCTGCACCAAGGTGCGGATCAGTACGCCGCCCGTGGAAATCAGCATCAGCTCGTCGGTGTCGGCGACCAGCACGGCGCCGATCAGTCTGCCGTTGCGGTCGGAGGTCTGGATGGCGATCATGCCCTTGGTGCCGCGGCCGTGGCGGGTGTATTCGGCGATCGCCGTGCGCTTGCCGAAGCCATTCTCGGTGGCGGTCAGCACGCTCTGCTCCTCGCCCTTGGCGACCAGCATGGAGATCACGCTCTGGCCCGGGTCGAGCTGCATGCCGCGCACGCCGCGCGCCTCGCGGCCCATCGGCCGCACGTCCTCCTCGGCGAAGCGCACCGCCTTGCCGGCGTCGGAGAACAGCATCACGTCGTATTCGCCGTCCGTGATGGCCACGCCGATCAGGTGATCCCCTTCGTCCAGGTCGGCGGCGATGATGCCGGCCTTGCGCGGATTGGCGAAGGCCGACAGCGGGGTCTTCTTGACCGTGCCGCCGGCCGTGGACATGAAGACGAAATGCCCCTCGTCGAACTCCTTCACCGGCAGCACGGCGGTGATCTTCTCGTCCTCGGCGAGCGGGAAGAGGTTGACGATGGGCTTGCCGCGGCTGGTCGAGGAGCCTTCCGGCACTTCATACACCTTCAGCCAGTAGACGCGGCCGCGGCTGGAGAAGCAGAGGATGTAGTCGTGGGTGTTGGCGACGAACAGCCGGTCGACGAAGTCGTCCTCCTTCATTGCCGTCGCCTGACGGCCGCGGCCGCCGCGGCGCTGGGCACGATAGTCGGCCAGCACCTGGCGCTTGAAGTAGCCGCCGTGCGAGAGGGTGACGACGACGTCGGTCGGAGTGATCAGGTCCTCCAGGCAGAGATCCTCGGCGTTCACCACGATCTCCGAGCGTCGCGCGTCTCCAAACTGCTCCCGGATGGCCCTCAGCTCGTCGCTGATGATCTGGGTGACGCGCTCAGGACGGGAAAGGATGTCGAGCAGGTCGGCAATCTGCGCCATCACCTCGCGGTATTCGGCCAGGATCTTGTCCTGCTCGAGGCCGGTCAGGCGCTGCAGGCGCAGGTCCAGGATGGCCTGGGCCTGGGTGTCGGAGAGCCGGTAGCCTTGCGCCGTCTGGCCGAAGCCGGGCGCCAGCCCATCGGGGCGGGAAGCGTCGGCATCGGCGCGCGCCAGCATCTCCGCGACCAGGCTCGAGCGCCAGCTGCGCGCCATCAGCTCGCGCTTGGCCTCCGGCGGCGTCTGCGCCGCCTTGATGAGGGCGATCACCTCGTCGACGTTGGACAGCGCCACCGCCAGGCCCTCCAGGATGTGGCCCCGCTCGCGCGCCTTGCGCAGCTCGAAGACGTTGCGCCGCGTCACCACCTCGCGGCGGTGGGCGAGGAAGGCGTCGAGCATCTCCTTCAGGTTGAGCAGGCGCGGCCGGCCGTCGACCAGGGCCACCATGTTCACCCCGAAGGTGTCCTGCAGCTGGGTCGTCTTGTAGAGATTGTTGAGCACCACCTCGGGCACTTCGCCGCGCTTCAGCTCGATCACCACCCGCATGCCGGACTTGTCCGACTCGTCCTGGATGTGGGAGATGCCTTCCAGCTTCTTCTCGTTCACCAGCTCGGCGATGCGCTCCAGCAGCGACTTCTTGTTCACCTGGTAGGGCAGCTCGTCGACGATGATGGCCTGGCGGTTGCCTTTCTCCAGGTCCTCGAAGTGGGTGCGCGCCCGCATGACGATGCGGCCGCGGCCGGTCAGGTAGCCCTCGCGCACGCCGGCGGTGCCGTAGATGATGCCGGCGGTGGGGAAGTCGGGCGCCGGAATGATGCCGATCAGGTCCTCGACGCCCAGCTCGGGGTTGTCGAGCAGCGCCAGACAGCCGTCCACCACCTCGTTCAAGTTGTGCGGCGGGATGTTGGTCGCCATGCCGACGGCGATGCCCGAGCTGCCGTTGATGAGCAGGTTGGGGATCTTCGCGGGCAGGATCAGCGGCTCGCGCTCGGAACCGTCGTAGTTCGGCCCGAAATCGACCGTCTCCTTGTCGATGTCTGCCAGCAGCTCGTGGCCGATGCGCGCCATGCGGATTTCCGTGTAGCGCATCGCGGCGGCATTGTCGCCGTCGACCGAACCGAAGTTGCCCTGGCCATCCACCAGCATGTAGCGCAGGCTGAAATCCTGCGCCATGCGCACGATGGTGTCGTAGACCGCGGTGTCGCCATGGGGATGGTATTTGCCGATGACGTCGCCGACGATGCGGGCGGACTTCTTGTAAGCCTTGTTCCAGTCGTTGGACAGCTCGTGCATGGCGAACAGCACGCGCCGATGCACCGGCTTCAGCCCGTCGCGCACGTCCGGCAGCGCCCGGCCCTTGATCACGCTCATGGCGTAGTCGAGGTAGGAGTGGCGCATCTCCTCTTCGAGGCTGACCGGGAGGGTTTCCTTGGCGAATTGGGTGGTCATGGATGGAAAAACCGGAAGCGGCTTGATCCTGCTGAAAAAACAGGAAGTTTAACATGCCGACCCCACTCGGGGCAGCTTGCCCGGAGCCGCCGCCCGTCTGCCGTACGCAAGGAATTGTCGTCGCGACAACAAGTTGTGGGCGATTTGATTTTGTGCTTAAATTTTCCGGTCGCAAGCGCAAGCCAAAGCCGGCACCCGCCCTGCCGGACAACCAGAACAATCATGCCAGTGGAGGATTCAACTTGAAAAACACGACTCTCGTTCAAACCCTAATTGCCGCAGCCCTTGGCCTGACCGTCACCACGGTCGGTGCCCAGGTCCCGAACAACGACGGCCATCTCTTCGACACCCGCGGCGCCGTTGCCAAGAGCGGTTTCGGCCTGTGCTGGAAAACCACCCGCTGGACCCCCGCCATGGCCATCGCCGAGTGCGATCCCGACCTGGTGAAGAAGCCCGAGCCGCCCAAGCCCGCAGCCCCCGCCGCCGCTCCGGCCAAACCGAAAGCCTGCAATTTCTCCTATGCCTTGCAAACCGACGCCACCTTCGCCTTCGGCAAGTCCGACCTCAATGCGGCAGGCAAGGACCAGCTCGACAAGAACGTCATCGCCAAGCTCGGCAACTGCGCCAGCGTCAAGCTGATGCTGGTCACCGGCCACACCGACCGCATCGGCAGCCACGAGACCAACCAGAAGCTCTCCGAGAAGCGGGCCGAGGCCGTCAAGGCCTATCTGGTCAGCAAGGGCGCCAAGGCCGACTCGCTGGAGACCATGGGCGCCGGCAAGACCCAGGCCGTGCCGGGGGTCAAGTGCGACGACAAACAGCCGCGCAAGAAGCTCATCGCGTGTCTGGCGCCGAACCGCCGCGTCGTCGTCGAGGTTCAGGGCCCGGGCAAGTAACTCCGCTCAGCCGACAACAACCCCGCCCCTCCGGCGGGGTTTTTTTCGCATGTCGCCAGCCATAGATCTGCTTATCGAGCCGCAGTGGCTCATCCCGGTGGAGCCGCGGGGAGCGGTGCTCGAGGAGCATGCCGTGGCCGTCGCCGGCGGCAGGATCGTCGACGTCCTGCCCGTGCGGGAAGCCCATGGCCGCTACCAGCCGACCCGGCGGATGGCCCTGCCGCAGCAGGCGCTGATCCCCGGCCTGGTCAACCTGCATACCCATGCCGCCATGGCCCTGCTGCGCGGCATCGCCGACGACCTGCCCCTCATGGACTGGCTGAAGACCCGCATCTGGCCGTCCGAGGCGAAGCATGTCTCGGCCGCCTTCGTGCGCGACGGCACCCTGCTGGCCTGCGCCGAGATGCTGCGCGGCGGCATCACCTGCTTCAGCGACATGTACTTCTTCCCCGAGGCGGCCGCCGAGGCGGCGCAGAGCCTCGGCATGCGCGCCGCCCTCGGCCTGGTCATCATCGAGTTTCCCACCGCCTACGCCACCGACGCCGACGACTACCTCAGCAAGGGGCTGGCCGCCCGCGATCGCCTGCGCGACAATCCCCTGCTGTCGTTCTGCCTGGCGCCCCATGCGCCCTATACCGTCGCCGACAGGACCTTCGAGCGCATCGCCACCCTGGCCGCCCAGCTCGACCTGCCGGTTCATATCCATATCCACGAAACCCGCGGCGAAATCGAGGAGAGCCTGGCCGGCCACGGCAGCCGCCCGCTCGATCGCCTGCAGCGTCTCGGCCTGCTCGGACCCGGGCTGATCGGGGTGCACGCCGTCCACCTCGATGATCGGGAAATCGCCCTACTGACGGAGAACAACTGCGCCGTGGCCCACTGCCCGACTTCCAACATGAAGCTGGCCAGCGGGATGGCGCCTATCGCCGAGATGTCGAAACGCGGGGTAAGGATCGGCCTCGGTACGGACGGCGCGGCCAGCAACAACCGACTCGACCTGTTCCAGGAGATGCGCCATGCCGGCCTGCTGGCCAAGGTCGCCAGCGGCGACGCTTCCGTCCTGGGCGCTCATGAACTATTGCGCATGGCCACGCTCAACGGTGCCTCCGCCCTGGGGCTGGAGGATCGCATCGGCTCGATCGTCCCCGGCAAAGCGGCCGACCTGTGCGCCATCCGGCTCGATGCAGCCGAAACCCGCCCCTGCTACGATCCAGTTTCCCATCTGGTCTACGCCGCCGGCCGGGAGCATGTCAGCCATGTTTGGGTCGACGGCATTCTGCAGGTCGAAAATGGGCTGTTGCGGGCGTGCGACACAAGCGAATTGCTTGACGCTGTCAATTTGTGGCAGAATAAATTAACCGTTTGAGCCGGCCTGGCCAAAAGCAGTGGGCCGGAACAACCGTGTTTTTAATAACTGCGCTGTTGTACGGCCGAACCATCCACTCCAATTTCGCACCGCAACGAGGGGGAACATGAACAAACAACTTACGAAGCTTACGCTGCTGGCCACGCTGGGCATGGGCGCTTCCGTCGCGCTGGCCCAAGTGCCGAATAACGACGGCTATCTGTTCGACACGCGCGGCGCCGTCGCCAAGAGCGGGTTTGGCCTGTGCTGGAAGACCACCCGCTGGACCCCCGCCATGGCTATCGCCGAGTGCGATCCGGAGCTGGTGAAGAAGCCCGAGCCGGCGAAGCCCGCCGCGCCGGCCGCCACGCCGAAGCCCGCCGCTCAGAAAGTCACCCTGGCCGCCGACGCGCTCTTCGATTTCGACAAGGCCGTGCTGCGCAACGAAGGCAAGGCCAAGCTCGACGATGTCACCGGCAAGCTGAAGGGCATGAAGCTGGAAGTCATCATCGCCGTCGGCCATACCGACCGCATCGGCTCCGACAAGTACAACCAGAAGCTCTCCGAGAAGCGCGCCGAAGCCGTCAAGGCCTATCTGGTCGGCAAGGGCGTCGAGCCGAACCGCGTCTACACCGAGGGCAAGGGCGAGAAGCAGCCCGTCACCGGCGACAAGTGCGGCAAGAGCGAGAAGAAGTCGAAGAAACTCATCGAGTGCCTGCAGCCCGATCGCCGCGTGGAGATCGAAGTCATCGGCACCAAGTAATCCGGCCTTCCGCCGCAAAAAGCCCTGCACCAGCAGGGCTTTTTGTTTTTTATATACTTCGGATCATGAACCCGCCCGCCAGCCAAAACGCCGACCCTGCCGAACTCGATAAATTCAGCGAGCTGGCCCACCGCTGGTGGGATCCCGAGTCCGAGTTCAAGCCGCTGCACGACATCAACCCCCTCCGCCTGGACTGGATCGACCGGGCCGTCGGGCTGGTCGGCAAAAAGGTACTGGACGTCGGCTGCGGCGGCGGCATCCTGGCCGAGTCGATGGCCGCGCGCGGCGCCGCCGTGACCGGCATCGACCTGTCCGACAAGGCGCTGGCGGTGGCCCGCCTGCACCTTCTCGAGAGCGGCCAGAAGGCCGACTACCGCAAGATCGCCGCCGAGGAACTGGCCGCCGACATGCCCGCGTCGTTCGATGTCGTCACCTGCCTCGAGATGCTGGAACACGTCCCCGATCCGGCCAGCACGGTGCGCGCCTGCGCCCGGCTGGTCAGGCCGGGCGGGACGGTAGTCTTCTCCACCCTCAACCGCAATCCGAAGTCCTATCTGTTTGCCGTGATCGGCGCCGAATACGTCCTCAAGCTGCTGCCGCGCGGCACCCACGACTACGCCAGGTTCATCCGCCCCGCCGAACTGGTCCGCCACTGCCGCGACGCCGGCCTGACGGTCGAGGAGATCATCGGCATGACCTACAACCCGCTGAGCAAGACCTACGCCCTCGGCCGGAACACCGACGTGAACTACCTCATCCGCACCCGGCGCGATGATTGAAGCGGTCTTCTTCGACCTGGACGGCACCCTGGCGGATACCGCCGCCGACCTGGGCGGCGCCCTCGACCGGCTGCGGGCCGAACAGGGCCTGCCGCCCCTGCCTGCCGAACGGGTCCGCCCCCATGTCTCCAAGGGCGTGCGCGGCCTGCTGCACGTCGGTTTCGGCATCGAGTCCGACCATCCCGACTATGCGCAGCTGCAACAGCGTTTTCTCAGCCACTACGAATCCGCCCTGTGCCAGGACACGGCCTTGTTCGACGGCATGGCCGCCGCGCTCGACGCACTCGACGCCGCCGGCATCAAATGGGGCATCGTCACCAACAAGACCAGCCGCTACACCCTGCCGGTCGTCGGCGCCTTGGGGCTGGCGGATCGCGCCGCCTGCATCGTCAGCGGCGACTCGTCGCCGCGGCCGAAGCCCGCCCCCGACCCCCTCCTGCTGGCCAGCGCCCTGGCCGGCACGGATGCGAAGCAATGCCTGTACGTCGGCGACGACCTGCGCGACATCCAGTCTGCCCGCGCCGCCGGCATGGGTGCCATCGCCGCGGCCTGGGGCTACCTGGGCGACGAAAGGCCGCTTGAAGAATGGGGCGCCGACACCATCATCCAGTCACCGGCGGACATCGCCGGGCTGCTCGGATAGGCCGTGCTAGAATGCCTCAGCAACGCATCACAGCGAATCCGGGGGCGACCTGGCTTCGACGTGGGTCGCGAAGCAGTGTAGTGCATGCCGAGGACCAGTCACCTCGCAAATCCATCTGGAAATCTACAAACGCCAACGACGAGCGTTTCGCTCTAGCCGCTTAATACCGGCTAGCTCTGCACCGGTTTGCTGACGGGCCGGGTCGCGCAAGCGGCGGCAGAGTCATTCACACCAGCTAAGGATCGGCCTCGCCGCGTGGCCGATCACGAAAATTCAGCGGATCGCCTGTCATCAGCCCGCCGGTTGGCGGATGCCGGGTTAAATCAAACAGCCAGGCTAAGCATGTAGTACTGCCTGTAGAGGGCTTGCGGACGCGGGTTCGATTCCCGCCGCCTCCACCACTAAAAAGCGCCACCCCTATGCGGGTGGCGTTTTGCCTTGCACCGGGTTAATCTTGGCACTTGGAATTTTGGCAAGGAGGCAATCATGCGTCAATTCACCACCCTGGCCCTGCTGCTGGCCGTTTCGCTGGCATTTCTTTCCGGCGAGAGCGAGGCCAAGCGTGTCGGCAGCAAGTCGTCAAGCTCGACTTCCAGCGCCAAGAAGACCGGCAAGGACACCGAGGAGGAGGCCAAGAAAACCTCTTCGATGCCGAATGTAAGCATCAGCAGCCGCTCGTCGGGCTCAGCTTCCCCGCCAAGCGGCTCGGCGGGAACAACCGCCGCCGCCGCAGCTGCCGGCGTTGCCGTCGGTGCTGTTGCCGGCAGCGCCTTGGCGGCTCCCTCGTCGGGCAGCGACAAGGCCAAGGCCGAGAAACAGGCGGAGGAGGAGCGCCTGGCCAAGATCGCCAAGCTCGAGCGTCAGACGGAGCAGGAACGCCGCAAGGCCGAGGACGAGCGCCTGGCCAAGGAAGCCGAGGCGGAGCGGCTCCGCCAGGAAAAGGCCGAGAAGGCCGAGGCCGAGCGGATCGCCCGCCTGGAACGTGAGAAGGAAGCCGAGCGACAGCGCGTCGAGCGCGAGCGCCTGTGCGTGATCAAGCCGGTGATGACCGACGCCCAGATCGCCCAGTGCAAGGAAGTCTGGCGCTGAGAAGCGCCCGCCCAACGAAAATGCCACCCGCGGGTGGCATTTTTTGATCCTGGGGGCGAATCAGCCCTTGACGCGGTTGCGATACTCGCCGGTGCGGGTGTCGATCTCGATCTTGTCGCCGGTTTCGCAAAACAGCGGCACAGCCACCTCGAAGCCGGTAGCGGTCCTGGCCGGCTTGAGCACCTTGCCCGAGGTGTCGCCGCGCACCGCCGGCTCGGTGTAGATGATCTCGCGCACCACACTGGTGGGCAACTCGACCGAGATGGCCTTGCCGTTGTAGAACACCACTTCGCAAGGCATGCCGTCCTCGAGGTAGTTGAGGCCATCGCCCAGATTTTCCTTCTCCACCTCGAACTGGTTGTACTCGGCGTCCATGAAGACGTACATGGGGTCGGCGAAGTAGGAATAGGTCACTTCCTTGCGCTCGAGGGTGACCACCTCGAACTTGTCGTCGGCCTTGTAGACGTTCTCGCTCGGCGCGTCGGTGAGGAGGTTCTTGAACTTCATCTTGACCACGGCGGCATTGCGGCCGGACTTGTTGTACTCGGCCCTTTGCACGACCATCGGGTCCTTGCCGATCATGATGACGTTGCCTACGCGGAGTTCCTGTGCCAGTTTCATGCTGAAATCCTGCCTTTGGGGTTAAGCGGCCAAAAATAAACGGGAAATTATAGCCGATCGGAACAGAAAAGCACCAGCTTGCTGGCCAGATCGCCTTGCGCCGCGTGGTCCCCAGCCCAGGTTTCGGCATGCTTTTCGATAGTCGTCCAATGGGCCCGGAATGCCGGCCAGGCCAGGGCCACCCCCTCGCCGTGGCTCCAGGCCCGCCACATCGCCGCCAGGGCCGCCGCTGCAGGGGCATCCAGTCCGACGCAGTAACGATCGAGAAAGGCCTCCAGTTTGTGCAGATGGGCAATTTCCGCCTGCGGATAGGGCTGCCAGAGCATCGGCCGCGCCGCCCATAGGCCGCGGACAAAGGAATCCTCACCGCGCACGACATTGCCGTCGCAGGACCACAGCAGACGATCGTAGGCCTCCTGATCGAGGAAGGGGACGATCCGGACGAGCAGGTTGCCACGGCGCAGGGCGGCGCCGGCCGCGACGGCCTCTACGCCAAAGAAATCGGCTATCGCCGCGCCGGCGACGCCCTCCGGCACCAGGCAGGTAAGCGACTGCGCCCCGTCGCCCCAGCAGGTAAACAGTTCCGCCGTCGGACTGGCCGGGTAGCAGAACAGGGAAAGGCGGATCTCGTCCTCCTCGGGCGGCAGCAGGCCAAGCGTCTGCCAGAACGCCGCCTGAGCAGCGCTATCGGCGCGGAAGGCCCGGCGCCGGGCCAGCAGGTCGCGTTCCAGCAGCAGGCCGCCGGTCTCTTCGGCAAATCCGGGAAAGAAAAAATGCTTGGTCAGCGGCCAACGCGGACTGGGCGAGGCCAGGCCATGGCATTCGCCGACCCAGGCCTCGGCGCTCAGATATTCAAGATTGATCCAGCGCGGCCGGGCCACCCGCGCCGCCATGGCGCGAACGTAGCGTTCCGGCAATTCGCAGGCAAAGGCCTCGATCACCACCCCGGCCGGCTCGACTTCCGGAAAAGGCTCCGGCCAAAGGCGTATGTTCACCCCCTGCCAGGATTGCACGGCACGTCCGGCATCGATGGCAGGGCAAAGGCGGCGGAATGCCGCCAGATCGTCCACCCAGAGGCGTACCGCGAGGCCGTGCTCAGCCGCCAACTGACGGGCCAGCCGCCAGCAGACGCCGACATCGCCGAAGTTGTCGATCACCCGGCAGAAAATATCCCAGGATGGCCGGTTATCAGCATAACTCATTGTTTTTGAATGTTTTAAATTGCGTTTCGAAGCCCGATCCGATTCCCGGGCTCAAGCCGGAGGCCGCCGTGCCGTAATTATAACTACCGGTATTTACTTAATTATTTTGCATCGATGTTGCAACGACCGCTAGCCAATCTCGACGCCTGGGTGAACTATCTCAGCCTGGCCGACATTCCCGTGCTGAAACGCACCGCAAGGGAACTGGCCCGTCTGCGCGAAAACGAGGAGAACATCACCGGCCGGCAGGTGGCTGCCGTCATCCTGCAGGACCCGCTGATGACCGTCCGGGTGCTGGCCTACATCGAAGCCAACCGGCGCAAGAGCCAGAATGCCGATATCACCACCATCGACCGGGCGGTGATGATGATCGGCATCACGCCCTTCTTCGCCAAATTCGAGAACCTGCCCCTGGTCGAGGACAAACTGCAAGCGCAGCCGCAGGGGCTGATCGGCCTGTTGCGGGTGATCGCCCGCGCCCGCCAGGCCGCGCTGTTCGCCCGCGACTGGGCCGCGTTGCGCCACGATCTCGATGTCGATGAGGTGGTCGTCGCCGCCCTGCTGCACGATTGCGCGGAGACCCTGCTCTGGAGTTTTGCCCCCGGCCTGATGCTGGGCATCCGCGAGTTGCAGCTCGCCGATCCGACCCTGCGCAGCGCCGCCGCGCAGCAGTCTGTGCTGGGCATCCAGCTGCTCGACCTGCAACTGGCCCTGACCCAGGCCTGGCGGCTGCCCGCATTGCTGCTGCAACTGATGGACGACCACCACGCCGAGCAACCGCGGGTGCGCAACGTGGTGCTGGCCGTGAACCTCGCCCGCCACTCGGCCAATGGCTGGAACGACCCGGCCATTCCGGACGACCTCACCGAAATCGGCAAGCTGCTCGGCCTTTCGGCGAGCGCGCTGCTGGAGCGGCTGGGCCGCCTGGTCGACATCCCGCCGGCCGAGGAGGCGCCCCCCGCGACCTGAAGCAGCAAGCCGCCGCAGTCGTTTAGAATACGCGCTCGACATCCGAACCGGGGAGGAATCATGGGCATCGTTTCGCTGGTGGTACTGGGCATCGTCGTCGTCGCCGCGGTGTACGGCGTGATGATCTACAACGGCCTGGTGCAGGTGAAGCACGCGGTGGCCAAGGCCTGGGCCAACATCGACGTGCTGCTCAAGCAGCGCCACGACGAATTGCCCAAGCTGGTCGAGACCTGCAAGCAGTACAAGCAGTTCGAACAGGAGACCCTGCAGCGCGTGATCGAAGCGCGCTCGCGCGTGCAGACGGCACGCGAGGCGCAGAACATCCCGGCGCTGGGCCAGGCCGAAGGCGCCCTGCGCCTGGGGCTGGGCCAGATCTTCGCCGTCGCCGAGGCCTACCCCGAGCTGAAGACCAACGAGAGCTTCATGCAGCTGCAGGGCCGCATCACCGCCCTGGAGAACGGGATCGCCGACCGCCGCGAGCTATACAACGAGGCAGTCAACATCAATAACGTGCGCATCGAGCAGTTCCCCGACTCGATCATCGCCGGCATGTTCCGCTTCGGCGAAAAGCCGTTGCTCGAATTCGCCAGCGCGGAAAAGGCCGACGTCGACATGAAAGCGCTGTTCAGCTAAGTCCCGCCCGCAATGCTGGTCTCCCTGCGCCGGGGGTACGGCAATCTCGTCACCTCCGGCGGCGAGCTTATCCTGCTGCTGATCGGCTTGAAGACCGAATCGGCCCTCGGCATGTTCGTCTGCGTGGCGCTGATGACGCCGCTGAGCCTGTTCGCCTGGACCTCTGCCTATCGCCGCGCCCGCGCCGTCGACGACACACCGACCTCCAAGGTCGCTTCGGCGGCGCAGGGCTATGTCGAACTGATCGGCTCGGGCAAGCCGCTCGGCGGCGCGCCGCTGATCAGCCCGCTCTCCCACCTGCCCTGCCTGTGGTTCCGCTACACCGTGGAGCGCAAGGACAACGAGAACAAGTGGGTGCAGGAAGACAAGGGCGAGAGCGACGCCTCCTTCCTGCTCGACGACGGTTCGGCCGAATGCGTGGTGGACCCCGACGGCGCAGAGATGCTGGTGACGAAGAAGGAGTCCTGGATCCAGGGCGACCGTCGCTACACCGAATGGCTGCTGATCGAGCGGCAGACGATCTATGTGCTGGGCCAGTTCGCCACCCGCGGCAGCGTAGACCTCGACCTGAATGTCGCCGAGGACGTCAAGCAACTACTCTCGGAATGGAAAACCCGGCCCGCCGAGCTCATGCAGCGCTTCGATCTCGACAGGAACGGCCAGCTCGACCTGAAGGAATGGGAGCTGGCCCGCGCCCAGGCCAGGCGCGAGATCATGGCCAACCACCGCGAGCTGCGCGCCAGCAGCGAGCTGCACGTCATGCATCTTCCCGACGACGGCCGCCTCTACCTCATCTCCGATCTCGCGCCCGAGGGGCTGGTCCGCAAATACCGCCTCTGGTCGTGGTTCCATATCGCCATCTTCTTCGCCGCGCTGATCGCCCTGCCGATCCTCTGGGGCATGGAAAGCCTCTGAGCGCCGTCCTGCGGAAACCGACTTTTCATTCCGCCGCGGCGCGGGTCTCCAAAGCCTCCCAGCGCGCCATGGCCTGGGCGATTTCCTCGTCGAGCACCGCCCGCCGCTCGTTCAGCCGCCTGACTTCCGCCGACTCGCCGCGGTAGAGCGCCGGGTCGGCCAGGCGGGCGTTGAGGGCGGCCTGCTCGGCCTCCAGCGCGGCAATGCGCTCGGGCAAGGCTTCCAGTTCGCGCGCTTCCTTGAACGACAGCCTGGCCTTCTGGCGCGGCTCGCGGGATTTCTCCGCGGGGCGCTTCTCCGGCGCCGCCGCCGGCGGCCGGGCGCGGCTCTCGCGCAGCCAGTCCTCGTAGCCGCCGACCGTCTCGCGCCAACAGCCCTCGCCTTCCGCCGCGATCACCTGGGTGACGATGTTGTCGAGGAAGCTGCGGTCGTGGCTGACGAGGAACACCGTGCCGTCGTAGTCGGCAAGCAGCGACTCCAGCAGTTCCAGCGTCTCGATGTCGAGGTCGTTGGTCGGCTCGTCGAGGACGATGACGTTGGCCGGTTGGCTGAACAGGCGCGCCAGCAGCAGGCGGGCACGCTCGCCGCCGGAGAGCGACTTGACCGGCGAACGCGCCCGCGCGGAAGGGAACAGGAAGTCCTCGAGGTAGCTGATGACGTGCTTGCGTTCGCCGCCGAGTTGCACGTAGTCCGAGCCCGGACTGATGATGTCGGCCAGCGTCGCTTCCTCGTCGAGGGCGGCGCGAAACTGGTCGAAGTAGGCCACGGCGAGCTTGGTGCCGAGGCGCACGCTGCCTGCATCCGGCGCGATCTCGCCGAGGATCAGGCGGATCAGCGTGGTCTTGCCGGCGCCATTGGGGCCGATCAGGCCGACGCGGTCGCCGCGGAGAATCCGGCAGGAGAAATCGCGGACGATGTCGCGCTCGCCGTAGCGCTTCGAGACGTGCTCCAGTTCCGCCACCAGCTTGCCGGAAGCCTCGCCGCGGCTGAGCTGGAAGCCGACCCCGCCCAGGCGCTCGCGCCGCGCCGCCCGCTCGCGGCGCAGCTGCTCCAGCCGCCTCACGCGGCCTTCGTTGCGCGTGCGGCGCGCCTCGATGCCCTTGCGGATCCACACCTCCTCCTGCGCCAGCAGCTTGTCGAACTTGGCGTTCTGCTGCGCCTCGGCCGCCAGCATCTCGGCCTTGCGGCTCTGGTAGGCGGCAAAGCGGCCGGGGAAGCTCGCCAGGTTTCCCCG
This sequence comes from Rhodocyclaceae bacterium, assembly GCA_016791205.1. GTDB lineage: Bacteria > Pseudomonadota > Gammaproteobacteria > Burkholderiales > Rhodocyclaceae > Desulfobacillus. The sequence goes on from JAEUNH010000085.1 coordinate 21,865, forward strand.
ATCCAGCTCGACGATGCGGGTGGCCGCCGCGTCGAGGAAGCGCCGGTCATGGGTGATCACCACCACGGCGCCGCCGAAGCCGGCGATGAGGCTCTCCAGCCAGAGGATGCCGTCGAGATCGAGGTGGTTGGTCGGCTCGTCGAGCAGCAGCAGCTCGGGATCTCCGGCCAGGGCCCGCGCCAGTGCCACGCGCTTGACGCCGCCGCCGGAGAGCTCGCCCAGGCGCGCCTCGCCCGGCAGCCTGATCTGCGCCAGCGCCTGCTCGACGCGGGTGTTGAGCCGCCAGCCGTCGCCCGCCTCGAGCTGCGTCTGCAGCTCGTGCAGGCGCGCCAGCGCCGCTTCGCCGTGGTCGTGCGACAGGCGCTGGGCGGCCTCGTGGTAGTCGACCAGCAACCGGCTCGCCTCGCCGACGCCGGCGGCCACCGCGTCGAAGACCGTCTGCTCCGGCGGGAAATCCGGCTCCTGCGCCACGTAGGCGACGCGCAGGCCGTCGCGGCGCCACAGCGTGCCGTCGTCGAGGGCCGCCTGACCCGCCAGCGCACGCAGCAGGCTCGACTTGCCGCTGCCGTTGCGGCCGATCAGGGCGATGCGCTCGCCCTCGTCGACCTGGAACTCGGCACGGTCGAGGAGCGCAACGTGGCCGAAGGCCAGGCAGCCCTTGTCCAGCGTCAGGATCGGCATGGATCAGCGGGCAGTCAGCCGCTTCAGATCGGCGACGATCTCGGCGGCGTGGCGGGCGGTATCGACGTTGAGGTAGGCCTTGGCGATGCGGCCCTGCGGGTCGATGAGGAAGGTGTAGCGCTTGGCGAACTTCGCCACGACGAGGTTGGTCACCGCGCCGTAGCTGGCCGAGACTTTCGCGTCGGTGTCGGCCAGCAGCGGGAACGGCAGGCTGTATTTCCTGGCGAAGGCGGCGTGCGAGGCGGAATCGTCGAGGCTGACGCCGACCACCTGCGCGCCGAGCAGGGTCAGCGCAGCCTGGTCGTCGCGGAAGGTGCACGCCTCTTCGGTGCAGCCCGGCGTATCGTCCTTCGGGTAGAAGTACAACACCACCCACTTGCCGCGCAAATCCGCCAGCCGCAGCGTGCGGCCGGCCTGGTCCGGCAGGGCGAATTCGGGAGCGGGCGAACCGACGGCCGGCACGCCGGCGGCAATCGCGCAGGGCAGCCAGAACGAAGCAACGAGGACGAGAAGTGCGGAGCGCAGTTGCGGCATGGCGATTCGATTATAGCGGAGCACCCTGCTAAAATACGCGCCCGCCCTCCTCGTAGTTCAACGGATAGAACGGCCGCCTCCTAAGCGGCAAATCTGGGTTCAATTCCCGGCGAGGGGACCAGCCCCATTCCCCCGGAAAGAAGTCGGTCTGCGCAAGACGGCGATCAAGGCTGCTTCTGCCGCGGCGTCATCTTCTGCTCGACGGCGAACACCGCCGCCTCGACGCGCGAGGTGAGGTTGAGTTTGGAGAGGATGTGGCGCACGTGCAGCTTGACGGTGTCGTGGGAGATGTCCAGCGCGCGGGCAATGGCCTTGTTGGACTGGCCCTGCGCCAGATGGTCGAGGATCTCGCGCTCGCGGGCGGTGAGCTGGGCCAGCAGGTTGTCGCGCGCCGCGCTCTTGCCGCCGCCTTGCAGGAGGTTCACCAGCTTCAGCGTCATGGCCGGCGCCACCACGGTTTCGCCGCGCACCGCGCGCTGCAGGGCATCGATGACGTCGTCGGGCTCCATGTCCTTCAACAGGTAGCCGCGGGCGCCGGCGCGCATGGCGTTGGCCAGGTCGTCCTCGGCGTCGCTGACTGTCAGGATCAGGGTCGGCTTGATCCAGCCCCTGCCCTGCAGTTCGCGCAGCAGCGCCAGGCCGCCGTGCGGCGGCATGTTGAGGTCGAGCACCAGCACGTCGGGCTGCGCCGCCTCGAGCAGGCGCGCCGCCTCGGCCGGATTGCCGGTGGCGGCAGCGACGAGGATGCCATCGCGACCATCGAGCAATTCCGCCAGCCCCTTGCGGAACAGGGTGTGGTCGTCGACCAGCATGACCTTGATTTCCTGGTCCATGCCTATTTTTCCGGATGGATCGGAACCAGCAGGCGCAGGCGCGCGCCGCCCTGCGGCCGGTTGGCGATCTCGATGTTGCCGTGCAGGCGCTGGGCGCGCTCGCTCATGATGCTGATGCCGAAGTGGTGGCGCAGGTCGGGGGTGGCGCCCATGACGAAGACGCCGCGGCCGTCGTCCTCGACGCTGAAGGCGTACTGCCCGTCGGTCTCCTCGAGGCTGAGCCAGGCCTGCTTGGCGCCGGAGTGGCGGGCGACATTGGAGAGCGCCTCCTGCAGGATGTGGAAGACCTGCACTTCCTGGTCCACCGTCAGGTTCAGGTCGGGGATCCGGTTCTCGAACTCGAGCCGCACGCCGGTGCGGTCGAAATAGCCGTCGGCCAGCTCCCGCAGGGCGTGCTCGAGGCCGAGCGGATCCATGCGGTTGCGGAACTGGGTCAGCAGCTCGCGCAGGCTGGCATAGGCCTCGTCGAGCGCCTGCTGGATGTCGGCCGAATACTTCAGCGCCTTGCCGCTCTCGTACTGCAGCAGGGCCTCGCGCAGCAGGGTGACGCGCATCTTCATGTAGGCCATGGTCTGGGCCAGCGAGTCATGGACCTCGTTGGCCATCATCTGCCGCTCGCTCATCAGGGTCATGCGCAGGTTCTCGCGCATCAGGCGGCTGTTCTCGACCGCCATGGCGAGATGCTCGCTGATCGAGCAGAACAGCAGCGACACCTCCTCCGGGATCGGCCGGTCCTCGGTCATGTAGAGGTTGTAGACGCCGAGCAGCCGACCGTTGTGCTCGAGCGGCACCACCACCATCGAGCGGCATTCGCCGAAGAAGGGCTGGCCGGTGCGGGCGACGCAGGCCCTGAGGTCGCGCGTCTGCTTGATCTCGTCGCTGCGGATGGCGCTGCCGCAGATGCCGCAATCGATGTCGACCAGGCGCTCGTTGTCGACCACCTCGGGCGGCAGGCCCAGGGAGGCGGCCAGCTTCAGGTGCCGGCCGTCGCTGGAGAGCACCCGCACCACGCCCGCCGAGGCGCCCGACAGCCGCACCATCATGGCGAGAAAGCGGTTGAGCAGGGCTTCGAGGTCGTATTCGGAGGCCAGCGTGGCGGTGACTTCGGAGAGCACGCGCAGGGCCTGGATGCGGCTGGACTCCTTGCCGCCCTCCTCCTGGCGCGCCTGGTCTTCAGCCTGCTGCAGCGTAGGGCTGCATTGCTTCATGCCGACTCTCCACCGGATCGGCCCGTCGGAAACGGGCCAGCAGCGCGATTTTACACGCTATAAGTATTCGATGAAATACTGATTAGATTCGGGCAACCGGCAATGGCCAGCGGCCCGAGAGCACCCGCTCCGCCCAGAACAGGCCGGCGACGCTCTTGCCGTCGGTAAGGCGGCCGTCTCGCACGGCCTCGATGGCCTCCTCCAGGCCCAACTCATGCACTTCGAGGAACTCGCCGTCGTCGAGGGCGTGACCGACATGCGACAGCCCGCGGGCGAAGAAGATCTCGATGCGCTCGTCGGAATAGCCGATGCAGGGATGGATCGTGCCGAGATGGTGCCAGTGCTCGGCGACATAGCCGGTCTCCTCCCGCAACTCGCGCTGGGCGGTGAGCAGGATCTCCTCACCCGGATGGATCTTGCCGGCCGGCAGTTCGAGGAAGACACGGTCGAGGGGATAGCGGAACTGGCGCTCGAAAAGCAGCTTGCCATTGGGCAGCTCGGCGATCATCAGCACCGCGCCGGGATGGGTGACGAATTCGCGGCAGGCCTGTTTGCCGTCGGGCAACCGAACGGTGTCGCGCCGGACATGCAGGAGCTGCCCGGCGAAGACCTCCTCGCGGTCCAGGCCGGTCTCAAGCAGATGGCAGTCCGGTCCGGTCGGTTTCATCGGCGGAGTATAAGCCGGAGCGTCCTGCCCCGGCCAAGGCTCATTGCCCGATCAGGAATGCGTAGGAGGCCCACATGGAATACTCCAGCACGCCGGCAGGCAGCAGACCCAGCAGGGCCACGGCGATGCCGTTGGCCGAGAGCAGGTAGCGCATGTCGCGCGGCGCCTCGATCGGCGCGCTATCGGTCGGCGCGTCGAAGTACATCACCTTCACCACCCGCAGGTAATAGAAGGCGCCGACCAGCGAGAACATCACGGCGAACACCGCCAGCCAGAGGTGCCCTGCCGCGACCACCGCCTGCAACACCAGGAACTTGGCAAAGAAGCCGACGAAGAACGGCACCCCGGCCATCGAGAACATGAGCATCAGCATGATGCCGGCGAACCAGGGGCTGCGCTTGTTGAGACCCTTGAAATCCTCGATGTTCTCGGCTTCGAAGCCGGTGCGCGAGAGCAGCAGGATCATGCCGAAGCCGCCCAGGCTCATCAGCACGTAGGCAATGGCGTAGAAAGTCGCCGAGGTGTAGGCGTTGAGGGCGAAGCGCGGGTCGCCGCCGACGATGCCGGCCAGGACGCCGAGCAGCATGAAGCCCATGTGCGAGATGGCCGAGTAGGCCAGCATGCGCTTGAGATTGGTCTGGGCGATGGCCGCCAGATTGCCCAGGGCGATCGACAGCGCGGCAAGGATCATCAGCATCACCTGCCAGTGCTCGGCCAGCTCGGCCAGCCCGGTGACCAGCATGCGCAGGACGATGGCCAGCGCCGCCAGCTTCGGCGCCGAGCCGAGCAGCAGCGTCACCGCCGTCGGCGCGCCGTGATAGACGTCGGGTACCCACATGTGGAAGGGCACCACGCCCAGCTTGAAGGCCAGGCCGGCCACCACGAAGACCAGGCCGAACACCAGCACCGTCTTGTTGCCGCCGCCCAGGGCGACGCGCTGGCCGATCTCGGCGATCTCCAGGCTGCCGACGGCGCCGTACACCATCGACATGCCGTAGAGCAGCAGGCCGGAGGCCATGGCGCCGAGGACGAAGTACTTCATCGCCGCCTCGGTGGCGCGGGCCGAGTCGCGATCGATCGCCACCAGGGCGTACATCGACAGCGCCAGCAGCTCGATCCCCAGGTAGAGGCTGACGAAGTGGCTGGCCGAGATCATCACCATCATGCCCAGCGTGGCGAACAGCACCAGCACATAGAACTCGCCGCGGTCGAGGTTGCGCGCCGCCAGGTAGCTGCGGCCGTACACCAGGGTCATCGCCACCGCCGGATAGAGGGCCAGCTTGAGGAGGTCGGCGAAGAGGTCATCGACGAACATGTTGCTGAAGGTCGTCACCGCCTGCCCGTCGAGGGTAAAGAAGGTGATGCCGAAGCAGCCGGCCAGGCTCAGCTGGGCGAGCAGATAGCAGAGCCAACGCCGTCCGCCCGAGACCAGGTCGATCAGCAGCACCGCGCAGGCCATGATCAGCAGGAAGATCTCCGCCGAGGCGGGGTAGAGATCGGGCATCGCGAAGTTGATCATGGTTGTGGACTCAGAACTTGGGGACGGCGACGTGCTTCAGCAGGTTGTCCACCGAAGCGTGCATCACTTCCGTGAAGGGGAACGGATAGAGGCCCATGCCGAGCACGCAAAGAGCCAGCAGGCCGAGCACGACGAACTCGCGCGCGCCGATGTCGGATAGTTCCGCCACATGGTGATTGGCGGTCGCCCCGTACACCACCCGCTTGACCATCCACAGGGTGTAGGCGGCGCCCAGGATCAGGGTGGTCGCGGCGGCGGCGCCGATCCAGAAGTCGTGCTTCACCGCGCCGAGGATGACCATGAACTCGCCGACGAAGCCGCTGGTGGCCGGCAGGCCCGAGTTGGCCATGGCGAAGAAGACGAACAGCGCGGCGAACTTCGGCATGGTGTTCACCACCCCGCCGTAGTCGGCGATCTGCCGGCTGTGCACGCGGTCGTAGAGGACGCCGACGCAAAGGAACATGGCGCCGGAGACGAAGCCGTGGGAGATCATCTGCACCAGGGCGCCCTCGACGCCGAGCGAGTTGAAGATGAAGAAGCCGAGGGTGACGAAGCCCATGTGCGAAATCGACGAGTAGGCGATCAGCTTCTTCATGTCGGCCTGCACCAGGGCGACGAAGCCGATGTACACCACGGCGATCAGCGACAGCGCGATCATCAGCCAGGCCAGCTCGCGCGAGGCATCCGGCGCGATGGGCAGCGAGAAGCGCAGGAAGCCGTAGGCGCCCAGCTTCAGCATGATGGCGGCCAGCACCACCGAGCCGCCGGTGGGCGCCTCGACGTGGGCGTCCGGCAGCCAGGTGTGCACCGGCCACATCGGCACCTTGACGGCGAAGGCGGCGAGGAAGGCGAAGAACAGCAGCTTCTGCGCCTCCAGCGGGATCGGCATGGCGTGCCAGTCGAGCAGGTTGAAGCTGCCGCCGGACTGGAAGAACAGCCAGATCAGGGCGACCAGCATCAGCAGCGAGCCGAGCAGCGTGTAGAGGAAGAACTTGAAGGCGGCGTAGACCCGGTTCGGCCCGCCCCAGACGCCGATGATCAGGTACATCGGGATCAGCGAGGCCTCGAAGAAAACGTAGAACAGCATGGCGTCGAGCGCGGCGAAGATGCCGTTCATCAGGCCCGACATGATCAGGAAGGCCGCCATGTACTGCGCCACCTTCTCCTCGATCACCTTCCAGCCGGCCAGCACCACCAGCGGGGTGATGAAGCTGTTGAGCAGGATGAACAGCACCGAGATGCCGTCCACGCCGAGCCGGTAATGCACGTTGAAGCGGGGGATCCACTCGCGCAGCTCGCCGAACTGCATGGCGCTGGTGCCGGCGTCGAAGCCGGCGTAGAGCGGCAGGGTGACCAGGAAACCGGCGACGGCGACCGCCAGGGCCAGCAGCCGGGCCAGGCCGGCATTGCGGTCGGAGCCGGTGGCAAGCACCAGCAGGCCGCCGACGATGGGCAGCCAGATGGCGAGACTGAGCAGGGGCAGGCCGGTCATTGTTCTTTTCCTAAGCGCGGTTCAGCCATAAGGTCAGCAGCACGAAGACGCCGATGATCATGGAGAAGGCGTACTGGTAGATGTAGCCGGACTGGAACAGGCGCACCAGCGAGGCCACCCAGCCGACCACCTTGGCCGAGCCGTTCACCGCCACGCCGTCGATCAGGCCCTTGTCGCCGCCCTTCCACAGGCCGCGGCCGAGCAGGCGCGCGCCGCCAGCGAAGAACCAGTCGTTGAAGCGGTCGAAACCGTATTTATCCTCGAGGATGCGGGCCAGCACGCCCGACTTCTCCTTGATGACGGCCGGCAGCTCGGGCCGCGCGATATAGAGATACCAGGCCGTCGCCGCGCCGGCCAGGGCCAGCCAGAACGGCGGCGTCTGCAGGCCGTGGGCGATCATGCCGAGCACCCCGTGGAATTCCTTGGCCATGGTGGCGATCGCCGGATGCTCGGGGGCGATGAAGATCGCGCCGCCGAAGTAGCCGCCGAAGAGCACCGGCCCGATCAGCCAGCCGGCGGCGATGGCCGGGATCGCCAGCAGGACCAGCGGCAGGGTCACCACCCAGGGCGACTCCTTCGGCTCCACCGGGCCATGGTGGCCATGATCGTCGTGGCCATGGGCGTCGTCGTGGCCGTGCGCCTCGTGCGCCTCGTGCGCCTCGTGCGCCTCATGAGCAACATGCGCAGCGTGCCCGCCAGCATGGCTGTCGTGCGCCGGGGCCTGGCGGAAGCGCTCCTGGCCGTGGAAGGCGAAGAACACCAGGCGGAAGGAGTAGAAGCCGCCGACGAAGACGCCGGCCAGGATCAGGGCGTAAGCGAAGCCGGCGCCCGGCGTGGTCGCCAGATGCACCGCCTCGATGATCGAATCCTTGGAGAAGAAGCCGGCGAAGGGCGGCAGGCCGGCGTTGGCGATGGCGCCGATCAGCACCGTCAGGTAGGTGATCGGCATGTACTTCCTCAGGCCGCCCATGCGGCGCATGTCCTGCTCGTGGTGCATGGCGATGATCACCGAGCCGGCGCCGAGGAACAGCACCGCCTTGAAGAAGGCGTGGGTGGCGAGGTGGAACATCGCCGCCGAGTAGGCCGAGGCGCCCAGCGCGGTGGTCATGTAGCCGAGCTGCGACAGCGTCGAGTAGGCCACCACGCGCTTGATGTCGGTCTGGACGATGGCGATCAGCGCCATGAAGAAGGCGGTGATGGCGCCGATGACGATGACGAAGGACAGCGCCGCCTGCGACAGTTCGAACAGCGGCGACATGCGCGAAACCATGAAGATGCCGGCCGTCACCATGGTGGCGGCGTGGATCAGGGCGGAGATCGGCGTCGGGCCTTCCATCGAGTCGGGCAGCCAGACGTGCAGCGGGAACTGCGCCGACTTGCCCATGGCGCCGATGAACAGGCAGATGCAGACCACGCTGATCAGCGCCCAGGCGCTGCCGGGGATCAGCTCGACGGTGGTGCCGGCCAGCTTCTGGCCCTGGGCGAAGACCTGTACGTAATCCAGCGTGCCGCAATAGGCGGCGATCAGGCCGATGCCGAGCAGGAAACCGAAGTCGCCGACGCGGTTCACCAGGAAGGCCTTCAGGTTGGCGTAGACCGCCGTCGGCCGCACCGACCAGAAGCCGATCAGCAGGTAGGAGACCAGGCCGACCGCCTCCCAGCCGAAGAACAGCTGGAGGAAGTTGTTGCTCATCACCAGCATCAGCATCGAGAAGGTGAACAGCGAGATGTAGGCGAAGAAGCGCTGGTAGCTGTGGCTGCCGGCCAGGCTGTCGGCCGGCCAGTTGTCCTCGTCGTGGGCCATGTAGCCGATGGTGTAGACGTGCACCATCAGCGAGACGAAGCTGACCACCAGCATCATGGTCACGGTCAGCTTGTCGATGAGGAAGCCGACATCGAAGCGGATGCCACCGCTGGTGGCCCAGGTGTAGACCGCGGCGTTGTAGGTCTTGCCGCCCTCCACGTCCTGGAAGATCAGCCAGGAGAGGAGCAGCGACACGGCCACCCCGAGGATGGTCACCGTGTGGGCGCCGGCGCGGCCGATGGCCTTGCCGAAGAAGCCGGCGACGATGGCGCCGGCCAGCGGGGCCAGCGGCACGTACAGGGCGAGGGGATGCATCTCGTTCATGGTTATCCCTGCAGGCTGTCCAGATCGTCGACGTGGATCGTGCGCAGGTTGCGGAACAGCACGACCAGGATGGCGAGGCCGATGGCGGCCTCCGCCGCGGCGACCGTCAGGATGAAGAAGACGAAGACCTGCCCGCCCATGTCGCCGAGGTAATGCGAGAAGGCGACGAAGTTCATGTTGACCGCCAGCAGCATCAGCTCGATGGCCATCAGCAGGACGATCAGGTTCTTGCGGTTGAGGAAGACCCCGACCACGCCGATCGAGAAGACGATGGCGCCAAGGATCAGGAAATGGTTCAGGCTGGGCAGTATTCCCATCATTCCTTCTCCGAGGGCATGGAGACGATGCGCACGCGGTCCTGGCGGCGGACGGCGATCTGCTCGGCGGGATGCAACTGCTTGTTGTCCCGGCGCTGGCGCAGGTTGAGCACGATGGCGGCGATCAGCGCCACCAGCAGGATCACCGAGGCCAGTTCGAAGGGATAGATATAGTCGGTGTAAATGGCCACGCCCAGCGCCTTGGTGTTGGAGCCGGCAACCGCGGCCGGCGCCGGCATCGCTTCGAGGCCAAAGCTGCGCGCCGAGAGCACCGCCACCATCTCGGCCACCATCAACACGGCGATCGGGCCGCCCAGCCAGAGGTTGCCCCAGAAACCCTGGCGCAGACGCTCCAGGTTGATGTCCAGCATCATGACCACGAAGAGGAACAGCACCATGACGGCGCCGACATAGACGACGATCAGGGCGATGGCGAGGAACTCCGCCTGCAGCAGCAGCCAGAGGCCGCTGGCGTTGAAGAAGGCCAGCACCAGGAACAGCACGGCATGCACCGGGTTGCGCGCGGTGACGACACGCAGCGCCGCGATCACCAGGATCGCCGAGAGGATGTAGAACAGGGCGGTCTTGAAGTCCATGGGCGTCACCGGAACTTGGCGTCCTGCTCGCGGTCGGCGGCGATCTGGTCTTCGTACTTGTCGCCCACCGCCAGCAGCATCTGCTTGGTGTAGTAGAGGTCGCCGCGCTTCTCGCCATGATATTCCAGCACGCGCGTCTCGACGATGGCGTCCACCGGGCAGGCCTCCTCGCAGAAGCCGCAGAAGATGCACTTGGTCAGGTCGATGTCGTAGCGGGTGGTGCGGCGTGAAGTTTGCCCATTCGCATCCTCGCGCTCGGCGGACTCGATGGTGATGGCCAGCGCCGGGCACACCGCCTCGCACAGTTTGCAGGCGATGCAGCGCTCTTCCCCGTTCGGGTAGCGGCGCAGGGCGTGCAGGCCGCGGAAGCGGTTGCTCTGCGGCGTCGTCTCCTCCGGGTACTGGATCGTGATCTTCGGCGCGAACATATAGCGCCCGGTCACGGACAGGCCCTTGAAGAGCTCCTTGAGGAGCAGGCTGTTGAGGAAATCCTTGGCACCCATCGTTCAGCCTCTCATTTGAAGATGTTGAACGGCGTCATCATCCAGGTACCGATGACGACGATCCAGACCAGGGTCAGCGGGACGAAGACCTTCCAGCCCAGGCGCATGATCTGGTCGTAGCGATAGCGCGGAAAGGTGGCGCGGATCCACAGATAGATCAGCAGGAAGAAGGAGATCTTGATCGCCAGCCAGTGGAAGCCGTCAGGCAGGAAACCGACCGGCGACAGCCAGCCGCCGAGGAACAGGACCGAGGTCAGCGTCGCCACCAGAATCATGTTGGCGTATTCGGCGAGGAAGAACATGGCGAAGGCCATGCCGGAATACTCGACCATGTGGCCGGCGACGATCTCGGATTCGCCCTCGACCACGTCGAAGGGCGCGCGGTTGGTCTCGGCCACGCCGGAAATGAAATAGACGAAGAACATCGGCAGCAGCGGAATCCAGTTCCAGGAGAGGAATCCGGCGCCGTGCTCGGCGAACCAGCCGCGCCCCTGGGCGCGCACGATATCGGTGAAATTCAGGCTGTTGGAAATCATCAGCACCGTCACCAGGGCCATGCCCATGGCGATCTCGTAGGAGACCATCTGCGCCGAAGCGCGCATGGCGCCGAGGAAGGGATACTTGGAGTTGGAGGCCCAGCCGGCGATGATCACGCCGTAGATTCCCATCGAGGTCATGGCCAGGACGTAGAACAGGCCGGCGTCGATGTCGGCCAGTGCGCCGCCGTCGAAGAAGGGCACCACCGCCCAGGCCGCCAGCGCCGGTGCAATGGCCAGCACCGGCCCGACGAAGAACAGCGCCTTGTTGGCGCCTGTCGGCACCAGCACTTCCTTGAAGAACAGCTTCATGCCGTCGGCGATGGGCTGCAGCAGGCCCCACGGGCCGACGCGGTTGGGGCCGATGCGCACCTGCATCCAGCCGATGATCTTGCGTTCCCAGAAAGTGAGGTAGGCCACCGACAGCATCAGCGGCACCAGGATGGCGACGATCTTCATCAGTACCCAGACCAGCGGCCAGACCGGCTGGGCGACGGCCCACAGGGCGTCCCACAGGCCGAACAGGTTCCAGAACCATTGGAAGAATTGCAGGACCAGGGCTTCCATCACGCGCGCTCCACGGTGATCTCGCCCTGCATCGGGCCGAGGCCAGCGGTCAGTTCATGACCGGCGGCGACGCGCACGCAGCCGTCTGGCACACCGGCATCGAGTTGCACGGCCAGGATCGCCGTGCCACCGAGACTAGTGCCAGCCCTTGTTTCTGTGGTACTGACTTTGACCTGCATGCCGGCAATCAGGCCCAGCTTCGCCAGCGTGGCGGCGTTCATGCGGGCGGCGGGCGGCGCCGCATCGCGGGTCTTCTGCAGCGACGGCGCGCGGCGCGCCAGCGGATCGGCGAAATGGATCGGCACGTCGGTAATTCGTTGCAGCGCCGGCGCAGCGCAGGCAAGATCGATCGCAACGCCATCGGCCTGGTTGTTCAGGCGCTCGGCGACCGAATCCGTCTTGCCGCCCAGCGCCTCGTTGCGCACGGCTTCCGAACTGTCCTGCTCGAAGCCGGCCAGTCCGAGCAGGTTGCCCAGCACGCGCAGCACCTTCCAGGCGGGACGTGTCTCGCCTTGCGGCTTGACCACGGCGTGGAAGCTCTGCACGCGGCCTTCGGTGTTGATGAAAGTGCCGGAGGTCTCGGTGAACGGCGCGACCGGCAGGATCACATGGGCGTAGTCGAGGGCGCGGGTCTTGAACGGCGTCAGCGCCACCACGAGATCGGCGCCCTTCAGCGCGGCCATGGCCTGGCCCGGGTTGGCGCAGTCGAGTTCGGGTTCGGCATGCAGCACGAAATAGGCCTTGCGCGGTTCGGCCAGCATGCGCGCGGCGTTGAGACCCTGCGCACCCGGCACGGCCTTGGCGAGGTAGCCGCCGACCGAATTGGCCGCCTCGCCGAGAGTGCCGAAGCGCGCGCCGGTCAGCTCGGCCAGTTGCTGCGCCAGCGCATGCAGGGTCGCC
>JAEUNH010000108.1 GCA_016791205.1 Rhodocyclaceae bacterium
TCTGGCCCTACCGCGAGAACGAGGCGCTCGGCGGCTACGATCCCTATTCGAGCAGCAAGGCCTGTTCCGAACTGGTCACTGCCGCCTGGCGACGCTCCTTCCTCGGTGCCAATGGCGTGCATGTAGCCAGCGCCCGCGCCGGCAACGTCATCGGCGGCGGTGATTGGGCTGTCGACCGCCTCGTGCCGGATTTTCTGCGGGCGCTGGACGCCGGGCAGCCGCTCCTTGTCCGTTCGCCGCTGGCGACGCGCCCATGGCAGCACGTGCTCGAACCCCTCTCGGGCTACCTCATGCTGGCCGAACGGCTGTGCGCGGACGGCGGGGATTTCGCCGAAGCCTGGAACTTCGGCCCGGATGAGGCCGATGCCCGTCCTGTGCAATGGATCGTCGAAACCCTGTGCGGTCGAGAGACGGGCGCGTCCTGGCAGCGCGACGCCACCCCGCAGCCCCACGAGGCGTACACGCTCCGGCTGGACAGCGCCAAGGCGCATGGCCGCCTCGGCTGGCATCCGCGCTGGAATCTGCAGCGGGCGCTGGAGTCGACACTGGACTGGCACCAGGCCTGGAAAACGGGCGCGAACATGGCCGACTTCAGCCTGCGCCAGATCCGCGAATACGCAAAGACGGAAGGTGAGGCGTGAGCGATCGCTTTGAAATCCTTGCCACGCCGATCACCGGCCTGCATGCCCTGCAGCGCAAGCCGATCGGCGACAGCCGCGGCTACCTCGAGCGGCTGTTCTGTGCGGACGAGTTGCAAGCGCTGATTCCGGGACGAGACATCGTGCAGGTCAATCACACCCTCACCGCCGGCCGCGGGACGGTGCGCGGTCTGCACTTCCAGCATCCGCCTCACGCCGAGATGAAGTTCGTGCATTGCCTGCGCGGCGAGGTCTTCGACGTCGCCGTCGACCTGCGCCGCGGTTCGCCCACCTTCCTCCACTGGCATGCCGAGGTGCTCGGCGCCGACAACCACAGAACATTCGTCATTCCCGAGGGTTTCGCCCACGGCTTTCAGGCGCTGACCGACGATTGCGAGATGCTCTATTTCCACACCGCCGCCTATAGCCGGGAGGCCGAGGGCGGCCTCAACGCTGAAGACCCGCGGCTTGCGATCCGTTGGCCACTGCCTGTCGCCAAGCTTTCGCCGCGCGATGCCGCGCAGCCGCCGCTCGATGATGACTTTCAGGGGATCGAAACGTGAATTTTGTCGATAGCACCGGAGATATTCTTCTTTTATTTATACCGGTACTGGTATAGAATGGGCGTGTCCATGCCTTCCAGGGAAAAACCGCTCGAATGGGTAGGGAGCAGCAAGAAAGACTTGATGGCGCTTCCTGCCGGCGTGCGGAAGTTCTTCGGACATGTCCTGGACTTCGCACAGCGCGGCGGCCAGCACGGCGCAGCGAAAGTGCTCACGGGGTTCGGCTGTGCCGGGGTGCTGGAGATAGTCGAAGACGATGCCGGCGGCACGTATCGTGCCGTCTACACCGTGAAGTTCGCGGAAGCCGTGTTCGTCCTGCACTGCTTCCAGAAGAAGAGCAGACGCGGCATCGCCACGCCGAAAGAGGACATGGACATTATCCGCGCCAGGTTGAAAGTGGCCGAGGCGCACGCAAAGGAGTTACGAAATGAAAAAACGGCTCATTAAAGGTGTCGAGGTGCAACGCAGCTCCGGCAACGTATTTGCCGACCTGGGCCTGGCGGATGCCGACAAGCTCAAGATCAAGTCCGGCCTGATGTTCGAAATCACCCAGGCCGTGCGCAAGCTCGGCTTGACTCAGGAAGAAGCCGCACGCCGGATGGGGATCACCCAGCCGAAAGTGTCCGGCATGATGCGCGGCGACTTTTCCAATCTGTCCGAGCGCAAACTGATGGACTGTCTGAACCGGCTTGGCTACGACATCGAGATCAAGGTGAAGCCAGCCGCTGCACCAGTCGGGCACCTCGTGCTGGCAGTCGCCTGATTGGGCTCACTCGCCATATTGCCGCCGCCTCGTTACCGAGAGATTTTGCTTGGGGTGAGCGCATGAAGTGCCGCCACTGCGCCGCTCCGCTGGGACTGACTTTGCTGGACCTTGGCAGTGCTCCGCCGTCCAACGCCTACCTTACCGAACAGACCCTGCATGCTCCGGAGAAGTGGTTTCCCCTGCGCGTGCTGGTGTGCGAGCAATGCTGGCTGGTGCAGACCGAGGACTTCGCCCGGGCGAACGAACTGTTCGGCGCCGAGTACGCTTACGTCAGCGGCTTCTCCAGCACCTGGCTGGCGCATTGCGAGCGCTACGTCGCCGACATGGCCGCGCGCTTCGCCCTCGATTCCGGCAGCCACGTCGTCGAGGTCGCCGCCAACGACGGCTACCTGCTGCAGTACGTCCGGGCGCGCGGCATTCCCTGCACCGGCATCGAGCCCACCGCCAGCACCGCCGCCGCGGCGCGCGCCAAGGGCATCGAGGTCGTCGAGGATTTCTTCGGCACGCGCTTGGCGCAGGCCCTGGCGGCCGAGGGCAGACAGGCCGACCTGATGATGGCCAACAACGTGCTCGCCCACGTGCCGGACATCAACGACTTCGCCGCCGGCTTCGCCATCCTGCTCAAGCCGCAGGGGGTGGCGACCTTTGAGTTTCCCCACCTGATGCGGCTGGTCGCGGAAAACCAGTTCGACACCATCTACCACGAGCACTTCTCGTATCTATCGCTCGGCACCGTCAGCCGCATCTTCGCCAGCGCCGGCCTCTCGGTTTTCGACGTCGAGGAACTGCCCACCCACGGCGGCAGCCTGCGCGTGTTCGCGCAGCGCGCCGACGGTGGGCGGCAGCCGCGAAGCAGTCGCGTCGATGCGCTGCTGCAGCGAGAAGCGGATGCCGGCCTGTTCGCCGCCGCCACCTATGCCGGTTTCCAGGTGCGGGCGGACCGGGTGAAAAATGATTTCCTCGCTTTTCTGTTGCAGATGAAGCGGGAAGGCAAGCGCGTCGCCGCCTACGGTGCGGCGGCGAAGGGCAACACCCTGCTCAACTATGCCGGTGTGCGGCCCGACCTGATCCCCTTCGTCGTCGACCGCAACCCCGCCAAGCAGGGCA
Source organism: Rhodocyclaceae bacterium (assembly GCA_016791205.1). Classification (GTDB taxonomy): domain Bacteria; phylum Pseudomonadota; class Gammaproteobacteria; order Burkholderiales; family Rhodocyclaceae; genus Desulfobacillus. Next base: position 3,075 of record JAEUNH010000108.1, read on the forward strand.
AGTACCTGCCGGGCAGCCGCATCCCCGTCGTCGGTGAAGAGCGTATGAAGAAGACGCGGCCGGACCACATCGTGATCCTGCCGTGGAACCTGCGCGAGGAAGTGATGGCGCAGCTTGGCTATGCGAAGGACTGGGGTGCGCAGTTCGTCACGGCGGTCCCTCAACTGGAGATTCGACAATGAACGTCTACATGAAGGACAACTTCTGCACCATCTACAAGCTGAAGTTCCATCAGCTCCAGCGGTTCCTGGAGGAGAAGGGTCTGAAGCCGGTCGAGGACCTGAAAGACGCGGACGTGGTGATCTCAGGGGTATGTGCGGCCTTCGATGCCGACGAGGCAAGGGCCATCAGCATCATGCAGAGAAACGCCAAGCGGCATGTTCCGCATTACACGATCGGCTGTCTCGTCGGCGTCAATCCGGAAAGCTTGGTCACCGATCACAGCTACAGGACATGGGAGTTCGCCAAGCTTGCCCGCGACCTGACCGGCGTAGACGATCCGGGATACGACGATGCCCCGCTGCCTTCCCTGTTTCGCTCCAAGGAGGACTACCGGATTTTCGACCCGGCGCGCCGGTTTGTCGGCGTGACGACCGGATGCGGTTTCGAATGCTCGTATTGCCCGCACAAGGTCGGGGCGGGTGGCGTCAGCAGCAGGCCAGTGGACGTGGTCGTCGCCGATGTCAGGACGGCGATCGCAGAGGGTGCCCGCATCATCCACCTGACCGGACTCGACACAGCCTCCTACGGCAGGGAGGTCGGCGGGAATTTCGGCCGCCTCCTGGCTGCCGTGCTGGCGGGTGTCGGGGACGAGGCGGTGTTCCACATTGCCCAGTTCAACCCGGAAGGACTGGGGGCGGGTGATGATTTCGAGACTTTGTTGCGGGCCTGTTCCGACCCCAGGGTGGTGGATATCCAGTTGCCCATCCAGACCGCCAGCGAGCGGCTGCTGGGTTTGATGAAGCGGGATTACCGCATTGCTGCGGTTCGCGATTTCGTCGAACGCTTGCGCGCGGCCAATCCAAGCGTATTTCTGCGCACCGATGTGATGCTCGGATTTCCGACCGAGACGCTCGCCGAGGCGGAAGAGACGGTCCGGGTCGTTGCCGCATTGTTCAACGAAGCCGCGATCTATACCTACGAACGCAAGGCAGGGACACCGATCGCCGATGTGCCCGCCGAATGGGAAATTCCCCAGGCCGAGAAGAAGAGTAGGCTGAAGCTGGTGTCGGAGCGACTCCAGGCTGCCGGCGTACTGGTGCATTCCGGAGGTCAGAGGCTTTCGAGCCTGCTCGAGGCCGACAAGGTCAAGTCGGCTCCCGACTCGCCCCGCTGCAGGATGTTGGAGGAAGGGGCCAGTTCGTGCGATTGACCGAATCGCAAAGGCAGCAATACCGTCGGGACGGATTTCTCCTGATCCGCGGCGCGTTGCCGTCCGCCGCCCTCGACCGCGTGGAAGAGGAGTTCCTTGGGTTCGTCGAGGCCTGGGGCGGACGCCGCTTCGACAGCGCGCAGTCCGAGGATCTGGCCCGATTCCTCCTCGGGAACAGGGAACTCGAACGCAAGCTGTATGACGGCATACGCGACTTCCCCTGGCTTGTCGAATTCGGCAAAAGCCGGGAGATTGCAGAACCGGTGGCCGAATTGCTGGGAGAACCGGTGGGTTTGATGGGCAAGATACCGTTCAGGATCGATCTGCCCGGCGTGACGCGAGAACTGGCGGTCTGGCACCAGGACTACCGCTACGTCATGGGCAACGAGGAAATCGTTACCGCGTGGGCCCCCCTGCAGGAGACCCCCTACGTACGCGGCTGCCTGATGGTGATGCCCGGCTCCCATGAGATGGGAGTTCTCGAACACGACGCGATGGTGCTGGGCAAGCGCCACTTTCCATCGGGGGTTTTCGGGCGCGAGGTGCGCTACGTGGAAATGCAGCGGGGCGACCTGCTCCTGTTCCACGCGCTCCTGCTCCATTCCTCCAGCCTCAACATGTCGCCGACCGCACGCCTGTCGATCCAGGCGCGCTACTCGGCGCTTTCCGCTCCCACCGATCCATCCATGGGCCATGTCATACCCGTTTGAAAGCCAGCCAACATGAAATCACGCGACCAGAAAAGCCAAAGCAGCAACGATCTTTCCCAATTCGACTCAGCCGAGGCGCTGTTCAGCAACGACCCAGCCGACCTGATCGAGAAGATCGAGGCGTTTCCGAAATTCGCCTCGCGCCAGGCGATCGCAAAATTCCTGACCAAGTACGAGATATTCAAGCGAATCCTCACCGTGAACGGCTCAATCGTCGAGTGCGGCGTATTGCACGGCGCGGGCTTGCTGGCATGGGCGAAAATGAGCAGCATTTTCGAGCCGGCCAACCATGTCCGGAAGGTGATCGGATTCGACACCTTCGGCGGATTCCCATCGGTCACGGGCAAGGACACCCAGACCGGTACGTTCAACGACCTGAAAACGGGCGGATTGACGGGAAGCAATATCGACAACGTCCTGGAAGCGGTCAGGGTGTACGACCTGAACCGGCCGATCAGCCACATCCCGAAGATAGAACTGGTTCAGGGCGATCTGTGCAAGACGGCACCGGCCTACCTGGAGAGCAATCCCCATCTGGTGGTGTCCCTGTTGTATCTCGACCTTGATCTGTATGAGCCTACCCGGAAGGCCCTCGAGGTGTTCCTGCCGAGGATGCCCAAGGGCGCGGTGATCGCCTTCGACGAACTCAATGCCAAGATATTCCCGGGTGAAACCATCGCCGTGATGGAGCAGATCGGACTATGCAACTTGCGGATCGAGCGCTTCCCCTTCGACTCCTACGTCTCCTATGCCGTTCTCGATTGATATCGCGGGATGGGCCCGGGCGCCGAGGGAAAGCCGATGAAGATCGCTGTCACCGGCGCTACGGGCTTCATCGGCCGCGCCGTGCTGGCCGAGCTGTCGCGGCGCAACATCGCTGCGGTGGCGTCCTCGCGTTCTGGCGCCGGTGCGCTCTCGGGCGCCGGACACCGGGCCGTCGCACTGGACCTCCACGAGGCACCGGCCGATGCATACGAGCGGCTCGGCCGGCCAGACACGGTGATTCACCTCGCTTGGAGCGGGCTGCCCAACTACCGTTCGCTGCACCACGTCGATTCGGAACTGCCGACCCAATATCGTTTCCTCAGCAGTCTGGTCGATGCGGGGCTGCAGTCGCTGGTCGTCGCCGGCACCTGCTTCGAGTACGGCATGCAATCCGGCCCGCTCGGCGAGGACCTGCCGACGCGACCTGAGAATCCCTACGGCTTCGCCAAGGACGCCCTGCGTCGCGAGCTGGAATTCCTCAAGTCTTCGCGGCCCTTTGCCTTGACCTGGGCGCGCCTCTTCTATCTTTACGGCGAGGGCCAGGCCGAGACCTCGCTTTTGCCGCAGCTGCGCCATGCCGTGACGAGGGGGGAAAAAGTATTCAACATGTCCGGCGGCGAGCAGTTGAGGGATTATCTGGCGGTCGAGGAAGCAGCCCGCCTGCTCGTCTCGGTGGCGCTTGCCCGCTGCGATGCGGGGGCTGTCAACGTCTGCTCGGGCCGGCCGGTCTCGGTGCGCCGGCTTGTCGAAGGCTGGATCCGCGACTATGGCTGGGCGATAGAGCTAAACCTGGGCCACTACCCCTACCCTGAATACGAGCCGATGGCCTTCTGGGGCGAGCGGCGCAAGCTGGACACAATCCTGGACGGGCGATGACCAGGGAACTCTATCGGGCCGATCAGCTGCCGGTGTTCCAGAACCGCATGTTCAGCACGGCGGAGGCGGCGCAGGCCTGTGCGCGCGGCGACGTGGCCCTCGTGCAGGACGCGCAGACGGGGCTGGTTTTCAACAGCGCATTCCGCCCTGAGTTGATGCAGTACGATGCCGACTACCAGAACGAGCAAGCCGTCAGCTCGGTGTTCCGCTCTCATCTGGACGAAATCACCTTGATTGTCGAACGGCATTTCCGCAGCCGCAGCCTGATCGAAGTGGGCTGCGGCAAGGCCTATTTCCTCGAGCATCTGCAGGGCCTGGGCTTCAAGATAACCGGCATCGACCCGGCCTACGAGGGCGACAACCCGAAGGTGGTCAAGGCCCGTTTCAGCCGCGAGGCAGGACTGCAGGCGGAAGGACTCATCCTGCGCCATGTGCTGGAGCACATCCAGCAGCCGGCGGACTTCCTGGCCGAGTTGCACGTGGCGAACGGCGGCGACGGCACGATCTTCATCGAAGTGCCCTGCCTCGACTGGATCTGCTCGCACCGCGCCTGGTTCGACATTTTCTACGAGCACGTGAACTATTTCCGGCTCGATGACTTCCGTCGCCTCTTCGGGCGCATCCACGAGTCTGGACACGTGTTCGGCGGACAATACCTCTACGTGGTGGCGGATCTTGCCTCGTTGCGGGACACGGCGCAGGCGCAGACGGAACGATTCGAATTTCCGGCGGACTTCGCCGCCTCCATCGGGCGCTTTGCAGACCGGATCAGGACGCGCAACGCTGCAGCCGTGGTGTGGGGCGGCGCCTCGAAAGGGGTGATCTTCTCCCTCTTCATGCAGCGCGCAGGGGTGCGGATCGATTGCGTCGTCGATATCAATCCCGCCAAACAGGGCCGCTATCTGCCGGCGACCGGGCTGCGCGTCTCCTCACCCGGGGAAATGCTGACGCAGGTCGCGGCGGGAGCGGACATCTACGTGATGAACGGCAACTACTTGGCCGAAATCCGGCGGATGACGCAGGACAAATTCAATTACATGACGGTGGACCATGAGTGACTTTCAACAGGAAGTGAAGGACCGGATCGACTCCTACGAGAACGACGAATCACTGAAGTCGGACGCGGCGGACTTCATGCGATCGTCGATCGCGGGCCGATATTCCTACAACTTCTCATGGCTGGGGCGGCCCATCATCCAGTACCCCCAGGACATGGTTGCCATGCAGGAACTGATCTGGTCGATACAGCCCGACCTGATCATCGAGACGGGCATCGCCCACGGCGGTTCGCTGATTTTCTCGGCATCGATGCTGGAGCTGAATGCCGTCTGCGGCGGGCCGGGGGATGCGCTGGTGCTGGGCGTGGATATCGACATCCGTCCGCACAACCGCCAGGCCATCGAGGCGCATCCGCTCTTCCGGCGCATCGGGTTGATCCAGGGCTCCAGCATTGCGGACGATGTCGTCGCACAGGTCCGGGCCAGAACTGCCGGAAAGCGGCGGATTCTGGTGTGCCTGGACAGCAACCACACCCACGACCATGTCCTGGCCGAACTGCAGGCTTACGCCCCGCTGGTTTCGGTGGGCAGTTACTGTGTGGTGTTCGACACGGTCGTGGAGGATTTGCCGGCTGAGTTGTCCTCCGACCGGCCATGGGATCCGGGCAACAACCCCAAAACCGCCGTCCGGGAATACCTGAAGGACCACCCGGAGTTCGAGGTCGACAAGGCAATCGAACGCAAGCTGCAGATTACTGTGGCGCCGGACGGATACCTCAGGCGCTGCCGATGACGGCGTACCCGCCAGACTGACTTTCGTCGAGCTCAGCTTCCTTGCCGCGAAGCTCTGCATAGCTGCCTGTGGCGGCGATGACGCCGTCACGCATCACGATCACCCGGTCGCAGCAGGCGAGGGATGCCGGCCGGTGGCTGATCATGAGGATGGTTTTCGCTCCCGCCAGGCCGCGCACGGTTTCCAGCACTTCCGCCTCGGTTGCGCTATCGAGCGCGGAAGTGGCCTCGTCGAAAACCAGGATTTCCGGGTCGTCGTAGAGCGCCCGGGCGATTGCCAGCCGCTGGCGCTCGCCGCCCGAGAGCATGGCGCCATGCTCGCCCACCGGCGCAACGAGTCCTCCGGGCAGGGCTCGGATGCGCGCCTCCAGGCGCGCATCGCGCAGGGCGCGCCACACGCGCGCGTCGTCGATCGCCGCATCTCCGATACCAAAGGCCACGTTGCGTCGCACCGAGTCGTCGAGCAGGAAGAACTGTTGGGAGACTAATCCGGCGAAGCCGCGCCAGCAGGCGTCGTTGGCATTGGAATCCACACCGTCAACGGTGACGGCGCCTTCCTGCGGTTCCAGCAGGCCGAGCAGGATGTCCGTCAGCGTCGTCTTGCCGGATCCGGAACGCCCCACCAGCCCGATCAATTCGCCGTGACGGATGGAAAGAGTGATGCCGCGCAACGCCCAGCCTTCCGCGCCGGGATAGCGATACGAGACATTGTCGAGATCGATTTGCCGGATTTGCCCGCTCTGCGCGTCGGCTGGAGCGCCGGGCGCGGGGTGGGGCGTGGCCGTCGCACCGCTCCTGAGACCGGCGGCAACGATGCGCACAGAGGGGGCGTTGAAGCGCAGGCTGTTGAGCGCCGACAACACGCGCGTGGCCGAGGGCATGATGCGGAAAAGCGCCAGGCCGAACAGCGTCAGCGCCGGCACGATGTCGCGCATCGGCTGGTCGCTGGCGAGGCCGAAGATCACCGCGCCGAGCAGTGCAGACACGGCAATCGTCTCGACCAGCAGCCGCGGCAGCAGGCCGGCCCAGGAGAAGGCTGCCGTTGCACCGGCGTAGCGCCGGCTGGATGCGGTGAAGCCGCCGACGAAATGGGCTTCGCGGCCGAGTACCTTGATTTCCTTGAAGGCCCCCAGTGACTGGCTGGCGGATATGTACATGGCCGAACTCGAGCGGATGCGCTCCTCGCGGTGCAATGCCATGCGCTTGCGCATGCCTGACTCGAAGGCCAGGCCGGCGCCGGCAACGATCAGGAGGGCAATTCCCGTGGCGAGCGGATTGACGACGAACAGTAGCAAGACGAGGCAGAAAATGACGCAGCCTTCCGTGACGAGTTGCATCAGCGAGGCAAGAAAGCCCGCCGTCGCGCGCCCGGTCTCCACGGTGATGATGCGCAGCCGCTCGGCCGAGTTTTCGGCCAGCCGTTCCGAGAAGGGCAGGGCGAGGAAGGAAGCGAGCAGATCGGCACCGATGCGTGCCTCGGCGCCTGCGGAGAAGCGCGTCTGCAGGCGGTATAGCCAGGCGAGGAGCAGATTCTTGGCAGCGTAGAAGGCCAGCAGTCCGATGGCGCCGAAGAGAACGAAACGCTCGACGCTGTCGGCGCCGGACAGCCTGAAGAGCATGGCCAGCCGCGCGTCGGAATTTGCCAGCGAGGCATCCATCAGCAGAGCCATGAGGGGGAAGACGGCGCCGACGCCGACGGTCTCCGCCAGTGCACCCGCCAGAGCCAGTGTGCCGATGAATACGGCCTTCCAGCGTTCCTTTGACGTCAGGATGCCGGCCAGTTCGCGCAAAAGCCCGGCCATGCTGCCTTAGATGACGATGGTCTTGAGGGTGGTCATCGACTCGACGGCATACTTGACGCCTTCCCGCCCGATGCCCGAGTCCTTGACGCCGCCGAACGGTAGGTGTTCCGCGCGAAAGCCCGGCCCCTTGTTGATCTTCACCGCGCCGACCTTGAGGCGGCGGGCGGCCGCCATGGCCTTGGCAAGATCGTTGGTGAAGATACCGGATTGCAGGCCGAAGGGCGTGTCGTTGGCGACGCGGATGGCCTCCTCGAAATCGGCCACCCGGATCAGCGGTGCGACCGGCCCGAAGGTTTCGTCGGCAACCACCGGCATGTCGGGGGTTACGTTGTCCAATATGGTTGGCCAGTAGAGCGCGCCCTCGCGCCGGTTGCCGAGCACGAGCCGGGCGCCCGCCGTAACGGAGCGGCTGACTCTGTCCTCGATTTCGGCGGCGGTTGCCGCGTCGATGAGGGGGCCGACGTCGGTTGCCGGGTCCATCTGGTCGCCGACCTTGAGCTTCGCCGCTTCCGCCGCGAAGCGCTCGAGGAAGCGGTCGGCGATGCCTTCCTCGATGATGATGCGCTTGATCGAGGTGCAGCGCTCGCCGTTGTTGCCGAAGGCGCCGTCCACCGCGACGGGGATGCACTTGTCGAGATCCGCGTCTTTCAGCACGATCAGCGGGTCGTTGCCGCCCAGCTCCATGCAGACCGATTGCAGGCCGGCCTTGGCGCAGATGGCCTTGCCGACCGGAATGCTGCCGGTGAAGGTGATCTTGCGTACGCGCGAATCGGTGATGAGCGCGTCTGATATCTCGCGGGCATCGCCGGTGATCACCTGCAGCATGCGCGGCGGGATGCCGGCATCGATGAACAGTTCGGCCAACTTCAGGGCGGTCAGCGGCGTGCTGCTCGCCGGCTTGACGACGACTGCATTGTTTGCGGCGATGGCCGGGCCTACCTTGTGCGCCAGCAGGTTGAGCGGGTAGTTGAAGGGCCCGATGGCGACAACGACGCCGAGGGGTTCGCGGATGACGATGCCGAGGCTGGACGGCATGCCGGCCGAGGCATCCACCGAGACGGTTTCACCGGTGATGCGCTTGGCTTCCTCGGCAGAGAAAAGGAAGGTCTGCAGCGAGCGCTTGATCTCGATATGGGCATCGCGCAGGGTCTTGCCCGATTCCAGGCTGATGGTCCTCGCCAGTTCGTCGGCGCGTCGCTGGATGCCGTCGTAGACCTTGTGCAGGATCTCGTAGCGTTCCCAGGCGGTCAGGCTGAAGTCGTAACCGTGAGCAAAGGCGATGGCCTCCGTCACCAGTTCGGCGGACGCCTTCGGCACCGTGTCGATGAGCGCACCGTCATAGGGATTGCGCACTTCGATGACGCGTTCGCCGTTCTGCCATTGCCCGAGTGCCCAGAATTTCATTGGCCGATGCTCCGCATGAACCGCTCCTTGATCTCGATGGGACCGAGCGGAATGACCTTGACGCCCTCGGGCATGCCGGTATCGGTTTTGATGACGATGAGGTGGGGGCCTTCGTCGCCGGCCAGTGCTGTGTCTACGGCCGGCACGATGGCGGTCTCGTCGTCGATGACCTGTACGTGATCGATGCCGGCAGCCCGCCCGATGTCGTCGATGCGCAGGCGGTTCGCCGTGAAGGAGGGCTGGAAACCGGTCGAGCCGTTGGCGGAGTTGTCGATGACGATCTGCACCAGGTTGCGCGGGCGGGTGTGGCCTATGGTAGCGAAGCCGCCCAGGTTCATGGTCACGGCGGCATCGCCGTCGATGACGATCACCTTGCGCGGCTGCGACAGGGCCAGGCCGTGGGCGATGCTGGAGGCCAGGCCCATGGAGCCCAGCATGTAGAAGTTCTGCGGCCGGTCGGCCAACTGGAACAGTTCCTGGCTCGGATGGCCGATGTTGCACACCACGGGCTGGTCCGTGACGGCCTTCATGATCTCGCGGATGGCTTCGTATCTTCGCATGGCGTTCCCCATTATTGCTCGGCCCAGAAGCCGAAGGGCAGAAGGAGCGCAATCGAACGACCCTCCCGGCGCGCCTGCTCGATGGCGGAAGGCACGTTCGCCAAGGCGGACGGTTTTGTCACCTCGACGCAAGCTACGTCCGCTACGCGAAGGAGTTCGACGATGGCGCCGCCCATCATGCGTTGCGCCTCGATGGGTTCTCCCGGGCTGCCGCGGTGGCTGACCACGAACACCACCGGTACCTTGTAGTAATTGAGTAGCGACAGGACGGCGTTTACGCTGTTG
>JAEUNH010000112.1 GCA_016791205.1 Rhodocyclaceae bacterium
TCAGCGGACTTGCTGCTCTCTGTATTATTTTTGGCCTGTTGAAAATTCTTCGAACGAAGTCCTTTCTATCCCTACGGGAAAAACACCCGTGGGTAAATGTGCTTGATATTTACTCATTCATTTTTAAAACAAGATTTGCAGAAAGAGCTGTCGTAATTAATGGCTATCTTCTGCTGTTAATCGGAATAGGGTTGGCCGGATGGGTCCTTTGGCGGTGGTAGCAGCAAAAAGGGCTTGAGCCCCACGCCTCCAGCAAAAGTCAGTCCCCGCAGCACGGCGATCCTTGCGAGAAGAGGCCGGCGTTGAATGGGTTTGATTGAAGAGAGAAGTTCACCCCCACCGCGCTTTGCGCGGTAGCTGCTAAGAGAAGGGCCGCTGATCGCGGCCCTTCGAGTTGTTACTTCTTGCTCTCGCCGGTGACGAACCCGATCGGCCGTTTCTTCGGCGCCGGTGGTGGCGCCATCAGTTGGCGGATGGCATCGAGGATGCCGGCGATGGCCTGGTCGTGGCCCTTCAGCTTGCGCTCCAGTTCCCCCAGCTTGGCCGCCAACTCCTTGTTGCCGGCGAGCACCTCGCGCAAGCGCACGAAGGCGCGCATGATCTCGATGTTCACCGCGATGGCGCGCGGGCAGGAGAGCACGGAAGACAACATCGCCACGCCCTGCTCGGTGAAAGCATAGGGTGCCGTGCGCCGGCCGCCATGCGTCGGTCTTGAGGTCACAGATTGTGACCTCAAGACGTTAAATTCCTGATTGGTAAGCTGAAACATGAAGTCGTCGGGAAAGCGTTCCAGATTGCGCTTCACCGCCTGCACCAGCACCTTGGTTTCCACGCCGTAGAGCTCCGCCAGCTCGGCATCGAGCAGCACCTTGTGGCTGCGCAACAGCAGGATGCGCGAAGCGATCGTCTCGGCGACGACGACGGCTGCGCTCATCGCTGGCCCGCCTGCTCCAGCACCGTATCGAGCATCTGCGAGACGAACTGCTGCTTGGTCTTCGGCAGTTGCTCGACGGCCTCGATCTGCTGCTGCAGGCGCGAGGTGGGGCCGCGCTTGCCGCGCCGCTTGGGCAGCGGCGTGCCGATCACGCTTAGATCAATTGCTTCGGCCGAGCAGCGGAGTCCCGCGTGTTTATTGGCCTCGACAGAGTATATTGCAGATCAGCAAATGCATAACGAATAAATCACCGTCTTCGACAGACTTTTCGGATTATTTGCTAATTTCCGATGCGCTCTAAATCAATAGGATAGGCAGTGCCTCTCCGACAGACTTTATTGTTTCCTTTCAGTCATCCGGCAGAAAATACCCGCGTGAGCGGGCTTCGCCGAAACCAAAAGTCGGTCTGCCGGATACGGCGATTCCGGCTTATTTGATCTGCGCCAGCTTCTGCTCCAGCTGGGTCACCGGCAGGGCGCCGGGAATGCGCTCGCCGTTGGACAGGAAGATGGTCGGCGTGCCGCGGATGTTGTACTTCTGGGCCAGGCCGATCACCTTGTCGATCGGCGCCTCGCAGGTGCCGGGCGCGATCGGCATGCCGCCGACCATGTAATCGCTCCAGGCCTTGGCGCGATCCGGCGCGCACCAGATGGCGCGCGACTTCTCGGCCGAGTCGCGCGACAGGATCGGCAGCAGGAAGGTGTAGATGGTGATGTTGTTCACCGCCTGCAGCTCCTTCGCCAGCTTCTTGCAGTAGGTGCAGTTCGGGTCCTCGAAGGTGGCGATGACGCGCTTGCCGTCGCCCCGCACGGTCTTCACGGCGAGCTCCAGCGGCAAGTCGGCGAACTTGATGGCCGACAGCTTGTTGAGCCGTTCCTGCGTCAGGTTGGTGCGCGTCCTGGTGTCGATGATGTTGCCGTCGAAGAGCAGGCTGACTTTCTCGTCGGTGTAGTAGATCTCGTTGCCCGCCTGTATTTCGTAGAGGCCGAGCAGGCCGGTCTTGCGGACGGCGTCCACCTTGCCGCCGAGCCAGGCCTCGACGGATTTCTTGACGGTGGCCTCGTCGGCCCAGGCCGGGCCGAGGACGAGGGCAAGGAGCAGCGGGAAGAGGGTTCTGAGCATGATGTCTCCGGAATCAGCCGAGCGCGGCGCGCACCAGCCTGTTGCGTACGACAGCCAGGCTGTCGGTGAGGTTCAATCCCAGGTTGCGGAGGGTCGAGAGGGCCGCCTGTTGCGGCCGGAACAGCCTTTGCAATCCGTGGGTGACCCATTGTAGCAGGGCCACTTCCCCGGCCCGGGCGCGGGCGTAGCGCCGCAACGTGCGCTCGTCCCCGCAGTCGCGGTAATCGGGCAGTTCCCGCAGGACGCGGGCCAGTTCGCGCGCATCGCCGAGGCCGAGGTTGATGCCGTGGCCGGAGAGGGGATGGATGGCGTGGGCGGCATCGCCGATGAGCGCCAGGCGCGGCGCGACGATGCGCGGTAGGCGCATCAGCCGTAGCGGGAAGGCGGCCGGCGCGCCGATCCGTTGCAGACCGCCGAGCCGGTATTCGCCGGCCGCGGCGTGGCGCTGGCTGAACGCCGCCTCGTCCAGGGCGAGCAGCTGGCGGGCGTTGGCCTCGGGCGTCGACCAGACCGCCGAGACATGGTCGCCGGGCAGCGGCAGATAGGCCAGCACGCCGTCCGGCCGGAACCACTGGAAGGCGGTATGGCGATGCGGCTGCTCGCAGCGGAAATTGGCGACCACGCCCATCTCGCCATAGTCCAGCGTGTCGGCCGCCAGCCCGGCCTGGCCGCGCACCCAGGAATCGGCGCCGTCGGCGCCGACGATCAGGCCGGCTTCGAGGGTTTGGCCGGAAGTCAGTTCCGCCAGGACGGCGTCATCGCGGAATTCCAGGCGGCGGGGCTGCGCCGGACAGAACAGGCTGGCGTTGCCCTGGCGCTTGATGCCCTCCCACAGCTCGCGCTGCAGGAGGCCGGACTCGGCGATCCAGGCCAGCTGGTCGACGCCGCTGTCGTAGGCCGAGAAATGCAGCCGCCCGCCGCCATCGCCGTGGATGGCCATGTCGTAGACCGGGGTGAGCCGGGCCGCGTCAAGGTGCTGCCAGGCTCCGGTATCGCGCAGGAAGCCGGCGCTGGCGGGGCTGAGGGCGTAGATGCGCGCGTCCCAGCCTTCGGCCGCCGGCTCCGGCGCCCGACCTTCGATCAGCGCGATGCGGTAGCGGCTGTCCCTGAGGGCGGCGGCGAGCGCGGCCCCGGCGATCCCGCCGCCGACGATGATCAGATCGAAGCGCAATTCGTGAGGGAATGGAGTGACTTCGCGCATTGTGCGGTCCGCCGGGCAACCTTGACAAGGCTATGCCCCGCAACGATAATTCGCCCCCTTCCCCCCAGTGGTGATGTAGCTCAGTCGGTTAGAGCGAGGGATTCATAACCCCTAGGTCGGCAGTTCGATTCTGCCCATCACCACCATCCTCATCCTCGCGGCCTATAATCGAATCGTTTTCCTTTATCAACGGCGGCGGCCCATGCCCATCGTGCTTTGCCTGATTCTGGCCTGGATGCTCGCCCCCGCCGCCCTGGCCCAGGGTGTCACGACGCCCGTCGAGGGGCCGGCGGTCAAGCCGGGCGATACCTGGATCTACAACAAGATCAATGGCTGGAACGGCGAACTAGAGGACATTTCGCTCGTGAAGGTCCGGCACGTCGACGCCGAGGGCATCGACATGGATGCCAGCGCGCTGGACGGCAACGGCGCGGCCCGCATCCGCCGCACCCCGGGATTCAATCTGGTTCGCATCGAGGCGCCGCAAGCGACCAAGACCACGCTGCCTTTCTACCCGAACTTCGCCTTTCCCTTGTCGGTCGGCAAGACCTGGAAGGCCGCGGTGGTCTTCGAGAGCACCGACCAGCCCGGCAAGGAAGTGCGGGCGGTGCTGGAGGCGCGCGTCGTCGGCTTCGAGAGCGTAACGGTGCCGGCCGGAACCTTCCAGGCCATGAAGATCGTGATGAGCGGGAATTACCGGGCGAGGAATCTGGAGCACGACTGGGTCGGGCGCATCGAGGATACCTTGTGGTATTCGCCCCAGGCACGCAACGCGGTCCGATACGAGTACAAGGACACCGTGGGCGTTTCAACCTACAACCACGAAATCCACGAACTGGTCCGCTACTGGCTGGTGCCCTGAGTTTTCAGGGGTTGTTGCGAATGAAATTGCCCGCCTCGATATGCCCGGGCACGCGTTCGAGCACCTGGGCATAGAGTTCCCGTGCCTTGCGGGTGCGCTTGAGGGCGGCTTCGGCCCGCGCCCAATACACCAGCAGGGTGGCATCGGCCGGGTAGCGCGCCGACACCTCGGCGGCATGCTTGGCCAACTCCTCCCAGCGCGAGAGGGCTTCCTCGCTGATCATGATGCGCACGTGGGCGGTGTAGTTCCAGGGGCTGTCGGCGAGCACCTTCCTGCCGCTCTGGATGGCGTCGTTCCAGCGGTAGAGCGCCATCTGCGGCAGCATGATGCCGAGCCTCGACTCGAGCGAGCGCGGGTTGACCTCCGCGGCCCGCTGGTAGCGTTTTTCGGCCTCGGCATACTTGCCCTGCAGGTGCAGCAGCCAGGCGCTGCGCATGATGGCGAACTCGTTGATCGGCTGCCGCGCGGCCAGGGGCTCGATCAGGGCCTGGGCCTCGGCGTACTTGCCGATGTATTCGAGCCGATAGGATTCCGCCCAGGGATCCTGCTGGGCGGTGCTCGGCGGGGCAAGGAGCAGCGTGCCCAGGACAAGCAAGCTTCGGAGCGAAATGAGCGCTGTTGTCTTCATGGCGTTTATCCCTTTCTATCGTACCGCAAGGCGTTCATGGCGCAAGCGCCGGAATGGCGACGTCGAGTTCGGCCTGCCAGGTGCCGCCGGGAAGCTCCAGGCGCAGACGCTGCACGCCGATGCCCGGCACGATCCAGGCCTGGCTTTCGCAGCGCCAGCGGAGTCCGGGCGCCGGCGTGAGCAGGTGCCGGCCCTCCTGCAGCCAGGCGCCGTTCGCTTCGTCCCAGCGACGCTGGTACGTGCTCTCGCAGCTGAGGCCGAGCGGATGGAGCAGGGCGCAGAGCAGGCGTTGTCCAAGGGACAACGGCAGCAAGCGGGCGGGGGGGCGGTCGTGCCAGCGGTCTGCGACGGCTGAAAACGGGGTCAGGCCGACGGCCAGCAGCCACAGATCGAGCATCCTGTCGGTTTGCTGGTTGCGGTCGTAGTAGCCGACCACGGCGGCGGTCTCTTCGTAGGCCGCCGAGGCGCCGGTGGTGCTTTCCAGCCGCGACTGACCGAGCAGGGTCAGTTTGGCGTGCAGACTGAATTGCTGCGCATGGCCTTCGGTGCCCCGAAATAGGTAAACAAGCGCCCGGTCGCGCGGCAGGCGCATGGCCTCCGCCAGGCGCTCGTCGCTCAAAGCCGAACTGAGCGCCTCTCCCGGCTCAGGCAGGTGGAAGAGCCGGAACTCCCGCATCTGCGCGCGCCGCACCAGCACCTGGGTCAGGTGGAAGGGCCGGGTCGGGCTGCCCAACTCGCCATCGCCCTGGGCCTGCAGGTGCAGATGCGGGGTGGGCGAGCGCCCGGAACTGCCGCAGGCGGCGATCGGCTGCCCTGCCAGGACCCATTCGCCGATCCGCACCTTGGCGCTGCCGCGCTTCAGATGGGCCAGCAGGACGTGCTGGCCATCCTTGCGCAGCAGGATGAAATTGCCCCAGCTATGGGTCGTGTCCGGCTGGCCCGGCTGGACGTCCGGCAGGTCGTCCCGCAAGCGGACCACCTGCCCGGCGATCGGGGCCAGGATGGGCGCGCCGAAGCAGTAGTAGTCCTCGCGCAGGGCGCCGCTGCCGCCATGGCCCTGCGCGTTCTCGGCAATGTCGAAGTCCAACGCGTGCTGCCAGGGCTGCTTGTGGGTATGCGGGCCATTGAAGGCCTGGGTGACACGCCATTCGCCGTGGAAGGGCGCCCGCAGGGCCAGGCTGTCCGCCGCGCCGCCGCGCGCCTCGGCCAACTGGGCGCGCTCGTAATTGAGCTCGGGCATGGCCGGCTGCTCCAGGGTGAGCTGCGGACGGCTGGCATTAATTCGGGCGCCCAGGCTGCCGAGCACGAAGTAGGCGACGGCCAGAAAGGGCGCGGTCAGCAAGGGCAGGTGCAGCGGATGCAGCAGCACGCTCAAAGCCATCGCCAGCCAGGCCGCCAGGGCGCTGCCCGCCATGGCCACCAGAAAGCTGGCACGGCCGGGCACGGCGAAGAAGCCGCCCAACGCCATGGCGGCGAGCGAGTAGTTGAAGGCGAACGGGGTGTCGCTGCCGCCGCCGAGAAGTTGCGTGACGAAGGTGCCGCAGACATAGCCGGCCACGGCCAGCAGGGCGAGGTAGCGGGAAGCGGCCAGGATTCCGACGAATACCATGGCACCGCTCAAGGGATACGGCACCATCAGCAGCCAGCCCAGGGATATCCAAAATTGGTCGAGCCAGGGCCAGGCGGACCAGGAGGAGGCGATGGCCAGGGCGCTCAGCGGCAAGGCGGCGGGCGCATGCACCTGCCAGGCCAGAAACACCGGCCAGCAGGCCAGGACGAACGGCAGGCTGAGCATCGGCAGGCGGGCGGTCTTCCAGAGCAGGCCGGCCAGCCAATGGCTCAGCAGGGTGGACAGCAGGCTGGCCAGGGCGACCCAGAGGAAGAAGCCGGCATCAATGGCATGCAGGCCGCCGACGACCAGACCGCTCAGCAGGCCGTTCACCAGATGCAGGCGGCCGCGGCCGGGCAGCTGGAAGACCCGTGCCCATAGCGCGGCTGCGAGCAATCCGCCCATTCCGCCCAGCGCGGCGCCTGGTGTGGCCAGCGTCGCCGCGGCGAACCAGACGCCGACCCGCGCCGAGCTGCAGAAGAACACCGCGGCATAGGCCTTGGCAAGGGAACGCCCGAAGCGGACCAGGGCGGGCCAGGACGGCATGGCCTGGCTCATCGTGCGGGCTGCTCCGGAAAGGGGGTCTGCAAGGCGGCAGGCAGGCATTCTGGCCCGGACAGGGACGCGAGCGATTCGGCCGCCCGGATGGTTTCGATGCGGCCGTCCTGCATGATCATCACCACGGCCGGCCGGGCATGGATGAACTGCATCCACTGGGTGTTGTTGTAAGCGCCGACCGGCGAAATGCAGAGCGCCTCGCCGACCTGCAGCGGCGGCAGCATCACCGAGGCCCGCAGCTGGTCGATGTTCATGCACAACGGTCCGAACAGCACGGTTTCCTCCGCCAGCCCGGCGTTGGCCCGCAGCGGACGCACGTCGTGGTTGTACCAGTAGGCGGTGAACAGCAGGTTGACGCCGGCATCGAGGATGGCGGCGCGACGGCCGTCCGGCAGGTGCTTGCCGCCGACCACGCGGGTCAGCAGGATCTCGGCGTCGTCGACCACCGCCCGCCCGGTTTCCAGCACCAGCACCGGCAGCGGCTTGCCCTGGCCGCTGCGCGCGCGGGTGGCCTCGGTCAGCGCCTCGGTGATCGCCTCGGCATACTGGTCTAAGCCCGGCACCACCTGGTCGGGCGGCAGATAGATGCCCTGCAGGGCGTTGCGCGAAGCGAAGCCGCCGCCGATGTCCAGATAGTCGATGCGGCAGTCGATCTCGCGCTCGGCGGCATCCATGAAGCCGGCCATGATGCGGGCCTGCTGGGCATAGGCGCGGACATCCAGCACGAAGGTGCCGATATGGCTGTGCAGGCCGTTGAGCTGCAGCCATTCGCTGGCGCCGATCCGGCGGACGGCGTCCATGGCGGCGCCAGTCTCCAGATTGAAGCCGAAGCGGCTCCAGGGCTCGCTGTATCCGGTGTCGAAATTCAGGCGCAGTCCGACCGGCACCTTGCGGCCGAGCCGGCGGGCGATGCCTTCGGCCGCATACAGCTCGTCGAGGTGGTCGAGGTTGATGGCGGCTCCCTCGGCCATTGCCTGTTCGAGGATGGCATCGGGTTTCCAGGGGCCGTTGAAAATGATGCGGGAGCCCGGCACCCCGAGGGCCCGCGCCTTGCGGTACTCGAGCTCGGAGACCACTTCGGCCCAGGCGCCCTCCTGGTGCAGCGCATTGCAGACGGCGCCCATGCCGTGGGTCTTGTAGGACCAGCCGTGGCGGACTTTCGGCCAGCGGGTGGAGAAGGCGCGCCGCAGCTGGCGGGCGTTTTCCCGCAGCCGTTTCTCGGAAACGACGAACAGCGGCGAGCCGTATTGCGCCAACAGCGGTTCGAGGGCCGCGCCGTCGAATTCCGATTGGTGGAGCTGCGGCCGCGCCGGGCCGAACTTGTTCATGCCGCCCGGCTTGTGGGCGGTTAGGACGGGCTTGATCCAGGGCTTGCGTGCGTTCATTTGCTTGAGGTGTCGCTGAGCAGTTGTCCATCGATCATCAGGCGCTCGAAGGCGGCGAGGGGCACCAGGGTTTCCTCCGCGTAACGGATGAACAGGAGGCCTGGCGCGGGCGGGGCGAGGGGTGGCGGCGGCCGGTCCAGGGCAAGCGCCAGCAGCAGGTCCGGCAGGTTGCGGCCGACGCCCTGCGACAGGTAGATCCAGGCCGGGAAGCGCGGGTTGATCTCGATCAGCTGGTATTCGCCCTGGCTGTCGCGGATCATCTCGATCTCGATCGGCCCCCGCCATTTCAGCGCCGCGACCAGACGGCGAGAGATGTCCGACAGCGCCTCGTCGTGGATCGAGATGCCGGCCCAGGCCTTGCCGCGGCCGGTGACCGCGCGCTTCTTCATCATCACTTCGCCCAGCAGGGCGCCGCGGCCGTCGCCGATCCCGGCCAGGTTGCACTCCTCGCCGACGATGCGCCGCTGCACCAGCACCGGCAGGCCCCACTCGGCGGCGATGGCGCGGAAGGCCTGCTCCGCCTCGTCACGGTTGCGAGCGATGCGGGCGTCGTGGAAGACGCCCTTGACCACCAGCGGGTAGCGCCACTCCTCGCGCTCGGCGGCGCGGAAGAAATCCGCCTGGGTGATGGCGAGGGTTTCCGGCATGGCGACCCCGGCCTCCCGGGCCAGTTCCGCCAGCCTGTCCTTGGCTCTCATCGCAAGCTGCTCGGCGCTGGGGAGATAGGTGCGCACGCCGCGCTCGGCCAGATCCGGGACCAGACCGACCAGCAAGGGCAATTCGGAATCGAGGCAGGGCAGCAGCACATCGATGGGCTCGGCCTCGTGGATTTCCGCCAGGCGCGTCATCAAGGCCTGCGCGCCGCTGCCCGGATAGGACAGCAGATGGACGCTGTCGCAATATTCGCGCCGGTGCAGGCCCGGATCGAGCGCGTCGTAGCCGAGCCCGACGATCCGGATTCCCCGACCATGCGCTTCGCGCAGGCAGCGCGCCACCGCCAGACCGGCGCCCGGATTGTCCGGCACGGCGTTCATGCCGGTGATGGCCACGGCGAGCCGAGGCGCCGTCATTTGAAAGCGTTGCGCAGCTGGCCGATGAACTCGATGACGTCCCTTTCCGCCACAGGGGACACCACCTCGAATTCGGCGCCGAGCGCCGCGACCACTTCGCCCAGCGTGCTGCCGCCCTGCAGCTGACGCAGGATTGCCAGGCCCGAGCCGTTGGCCGTGAAGCTGTTGCCGGTGACCGGGTCGAAAACGAAACCGCTGTCGCTCAGCGCCAGCCTTTTCAGGGTCGCCGGATCGGGCAGGGCCACTGCCTGCCGGTGGTGCGACGGTTGCTGCTGTTCCATGTTTCCTCCCGTTGCGGCTATTATGCGGGTAGGCCGGCAACTGGTGCGGGACGGACGCGCATGCCGAAAGGCTTTATGTCTATAACAATAAGCTATCCACTCGACAGCATAAACACTATGCTTGCGGTGGCGTGATCTGCCGCATGCCCGCTCCTGCAGTCCCTGCCGCGGGTCGCCCCATTGGGACCCAGCTGAGTTTCCTGGTGGTGGCGGCAGTCGTGCCCCTCCTGCTGGCATTCGCCTACGATCTTTTTCAGGAAACCCAGGCCGGTTTCGACCGGGCGCGAGGCGATGCCGATCGCTGGGCCAGGGTGGCCGCCGTCGATGCCCAGGGCTACTTTGCCAGAACCGAGCAGAGGCTGGGAGATATCTCCCGCCGGGTGGAAGTCGGCAGCCTGGATCCGGGGCGCTGCAAATCCCTCTTCGCCGATACCGAAACCATCGGCCGCGAGTATGCCGGACTGGCGATGGTGGACCGGGACGGCCGGGTGGTCTGTCTTGCCGGCACGCAGCAGGAGCAGGCGGCGGCTGGGCTGACGGCGGCCCGGCTCCTGCTGCCCCAGGCCGACGGCCTGCCCCGGCTGCTGCTGGGCAATCCGGTCAAGGACGGCGCCAGCGGACTCTGGATGTTTCCGCTGGCGTATCCGGTCCGCGGCGGAGATGGCCGGGCCGCCGGCATGGTCATTGCCGCCGCGCCCCTGGAACGCTTCCAGTCCCTGGTCGCCACCCTGGATCTGCCCGAGAAACCGATTTCCATGATCCTGAAGAGCGAGGGGACGGTGCTGGCCTGCTCGCGCGATCCCGACCGGCATGTCGGCGAAAGCCGGCTGAACGACCCGCTGACCCAGGCCATGCTGCAGCAGCGCAGCGGCGTCCTGCGCGGCCGCACTTCCGATGGGGTGGAGCGCATCTACGGTTTTCATCCGGTCAGCGGTACGGACTGGCTGGCCATGGTCGGCCTGGATGTCGACCCGATCCAGAGCCGGATCGTCCGCAGCGCCCTCCGGCACGGGGCCTACGGCCTGGGCGTGCTGGCCCTCGCCCTGGCCCTCTCCTACCTCCTGGGCCGGCGGATTTCCCTGCCGGTGGCGGCCCTGGCGAGGACGGCGCGCAGTTTCGGCGAAGGCAGGCGCGAGGCGCGCGCCCTGGCCGGCGGACCGAGGGAAGTGAGCGAGGTGGCCGTCCAGCTCAACAGCATGCTGGATATCCTGGCCGAGCGCGAACGGTCCCTGCTCGAGGCCCAGGCCAAGCTCGATGCCGTGCTCGATTCGATGGAGCTGGCGCTGTGGTCGTTCACGCCGGAGATGGACGCCACGCTTTTCGTCAGCGCGTCGACGGAGAAGATCTTCGGTCGGGACGCCGAGGACTTCCGCCTCCAGCCCCGCCTCTGGCTCGAGATGGCGCAGCCGGACGACCGTCCGCAGGCGGAGGCCATGCTCGAGCGGGTGTTGCAGGCAGGGGCGGGCGTCATCGAGTACCGCATCGTCCGGCCCGAGGGCAATCTGCTCTGGGTGGAAATCCGCTGGCGCCATGCCAGCGATGCGCAAGGCCGGCGGATCCGCCTCGACGGAATCGCCTGCGACATCACCGAGCGCAAGCTGGCCGAGGAGGAAAACCGCCAGCTGCTGGCCCTGGTCGAACAGAGCCGGAACGAAATCTACGTCTTCGACGCCGTCACCCTGCGCTACGAATACGCCAACGCCGGCGCCCTGCTCAATCTGGGCTATTCGTTCCGCCACCTCCGGCTGCTCACCCCGCTGGACCTGATGCCGCACTACACCGAAGGAGCGCTGACGAGGCTGATCGGCCAGCTGCTGCAGCACGAGAAGACGCAGCAGGTCATCGAGACGGCCCACCGCCGCTCGGACGGCAGCGACTACCCGGTCGAGGTGCATCTGCAGGCCGTCGAGCGGGAAGGCCGCTGGAAATGCCTGGTCGTGGCGATCGACATCTCCGAGCGGCAGCGCGCGCAGGCGGAAATCATCAAGCTGACCTCTTCGCTGGAGCGGCGCGTGGCCGAAAGGACGGCCGCCCTGGCGGAAGCCAACGCCGAGATGGAATCGTTCGTGTACTCGGTGTCGCACGACCTGCGCACGCCGCTGCGGGCGATCAACGGTTACGCCAGCATTCTGGTCGATGAGCAGAAGGGACGCCTCGATCCGGAATCGGTCGACATGCTGCAGCGGATTGCCCGCGGCGCGGTGCGGATGGGCGAGTTGATCGACGACCTCCTGACGTTCTCGCGGGTCGGCCGCTCCGACCTGAACCGGATGCGGGTGGACATGAAGGCGATGTTGCGCACCGTGGTCGAGGAGTTGCACCGCGTCAACTCCGGGGCGACCGTGGCTATCCGGCCGCTGCCGGATGTCGAGGCCGACCCGGCCCTGCTGCGCCAGGCGCTGCTCAACCTGGTCGGCAACGCCCTCAAGTTCTCCTCCCGGCGCAGCGATGCGCATGTCGAAATCGGCTTCATCCAGGAGGGCGGGCTGCCGGTGTATTACGTCAAGGACAACGGCGCCGGCTTCGATCCAGAGCATGCAGGCAGGCTGTTCGGGGTCTTCCAGCGCCTGCACCAGGAAGCCGAGTTTCCCGGCACCGGAGTCGGACTGGCCATCGTCAAGCGCATCATCGAGCGGCACAAGGGGCGCGTCTGGGCGGTATCTTCCCCCGGCAAGGGAGCGACCTTCTATTTCACCCTGCCCTGATGGCCTATAATCCGTTCTCATGAACCCGATCCTGTCGGCCATCCTCAGCAGCATCATCGACACCATCATGGAATCGGCGATGGCGCCCCCGCCGCCGGTGCAGCCTGGCGTGCCGGTCGGGGTCGTGCGGCCGACGCTGCAGACCGGTCCGCTGGCCACGATGAGCCCGCCCAGCAATGGCTTCGCCCAGTTCAACGACCAGACCCTCAGGCTGTCGGCCAGCCTGCAGATCCGCGACGTCCAGAACCGGATCGTCCTGTCCGGCGCCGTGCAGCAGCCGGTGCCGGTGCTCTACAAGCTCGACGAGTACGGCACGGTGCAGCGCGTCTGGGTGCTGACGCGCGAAGAGGCGGAGGTCGCCGACCAGCTCATCAAGCAGAGATCGCAGAACCCCGCTCCCAAACAGTAGTGGCCAAGAAGCTCTACATCAAGACCTTCGGCTGCCAGATGAACGAGTACGATTCGGACCGCATGGCCGACGTGCTCGCCGCCGAGGGGATCGAGAAGACCGATTCCCCCGAAGACGCCGACGTGATCCTCTTCAACACCTGTTCGGTGCGCGAGAAGGCGCAGGAGAAGGTGTTCCACGACCTCGGCCGGGTGCGGCTGCTGAAGCGGTCGAAGCCGGACCTTGTCATCGGCGTCGGCGGCTGCGTGGCGAGCCAGGAAGGGGACGCGATCGTGCGCCGCGCGCCCTACGTCGATGTCGTCTTCGGGCCGCAGACCCTGCATCGCCTGCCGCAACTCATCCGCGAACGCCGCGCTTCGGGGCGGCCGCAGGTGGACGTCTCCTTCCCCGAGATCGAGAAGTTCGATGCCCTGCCGCCGGCGCGCGTCGACGGCGGCTCGGCCTTCGTCACCGTGATGGAAGGGTGCGGCAAGTTCTGCACCTACTGCATCGTTCCCTACACGCGTGGCGAGGAGCTCTCCCGCCCGCTCGACGACGTGCTGGCCGAGATCGCCGGGCTGGCGGCGCAGGGCGTGGGCGAAGTCACCCTGCTGGGCCAGAACGTCAACGCCTGGCGCGGCGCCATGGCGGATGGGGGAACGGCGGATTTCGCCTTCCTGCTCGAGTGCGCGCACGAGATTCCCGGCATCGAGCGCATCCGCTACACCACCTCCCATCCGCGCGAGATGACGCCGCGCCTGTTCGAGGCCTACGCCCGCCTGCCCAAGCTGGTCTCGCACCTGCACCTGCCGGTGCAGTCCGGCTCCGACCGGGTGCTGGCGGCGATGAAACGCGGCTACACGGCTGTGGAGTACAAGTCCGTCGTCCGCAAGCTGCGCGCGGCCCGGCCCGACCTCTCGCTGTCGACCGACTTCATCGTCGGCTTCCCCGGCGAGACCGAGGCCGACTTCGAGGCCACCATGAGGCTGATCGACGAGGTCGGCTTCGACGCCTCCTTCAGCTTCCTATACAGCCCGCGCCCCGGCACGCCGGCGGCGGATCTCCCCGACGCTACGCCGCAGGCGGTGAAGGCGGGGCGCCTGATGCGCCTGCAGGCGAAGATCGAGGCGCAGGCGCGGGCCATCAGCGAAAAAATGGTCGGCACGGAGCAGCGCATCCTGGTCGAAGGCGCTTCCAAGAAGGATGCCGCCGAATTGGCCGGCCGCACCGACAACAATCGCATCGTCAACTTCGCCGGCAGCCCCCGCCTGGTCGGCCGCTTCGTCGAGGTCGCCATCCGCGCTGCCCTGCCGCATTCCCTGCGCGGCGAGATCGTCACCCGCGAATCGTGAAAGCCAAATCCGTCGAGGTCGTGCTGTCGCCCGTGGACAACCAGCGCCTGGCCAACCTGTGCGGCGCGCTGGACGAGAACCTGCGCCAGATCGAGACTGCCTACGACGTCGCCATCGCCCGCCGCGGCGAGCGCTTCAGCGTGCGCGGCCACCCCGCCCAGTCGGCGCAGGCGGCGCAAGCCCTGCAGCACTTCTACGCCGAGGCCGGCGAGCATCTCTCGGTCGACGCCATCCAGCTCGGCCTGGTGGAACTCGGACAGCTGGCCGAGCGAGGCCAGGTAAATCAACCGGGCCTGCTCACCCGCAAGCCGGAGCTGCACGGCCGCACGCCGCGCCAGGTGCAGTACCTGCGCCAGATCCAGGAGCACGACATCACCTTCGGCATCGGCCCGGCCGGCACCGGCAAGACCTACCTCGCGGTCGCTTCCGCCGTCGATGCCTTCGAGCGAGACCAGGTCAGCCGCATCGTGCTGACGCGTCCCGCCGTCGAGGCGGGCGAGCGGCTCGGCTTCCTCCCCGGCGACCTCGCCCAGAAGGTCGACCCGTATCTGCGGCCGCTCTACGACGCGCTCTACGACCTGATGGGCTTCGACAAGGTAGCCAAGCTGTTCGAGCGCCAGGCCATCGAGATCGCGCCGCTCGCCTACATGCGCGGGCGCACGCTGAACCACGCCTTCATCATCCTCGACGAGGCGCAGAACACCACGCCGGAACAGATGAAGATGTTCCTCACCCGCATCGGCATCGGTGCGCGCGCGGTGGTCACCGGCGACGTCACGCAGATCGACCTCGGCCGCGGCATGAAGAGCGGGCTGATCGAGGCCGCGCGCATCCTGCGCGAGGTGCGCGGCATCGCCTTCACCGAATTCCTCGCCGAGGACGTGGTGCGCCACCCGCTGGTGGCGCGCATCGTCGCCGCCTATGAAAAGCACGAAGAAAAGCGCGAGCCGGGCGCCGCTTAAGGCTTCGCCGCCGGGCCGCCCCAAGGCGAGGCCGTGTGCGAGCCGTGAGGGTTGCGAGCCGAAGTCACCCCCTTCCCCGGGAAGAGGGGCGGGGGGAAGGTTGTTTCTTTCGGTGCAGTACGCGCTGAAGGATGCCGCAATGCCGGCGCGCGGAGAGCTGCGCCGCTGGGTGCGCGCCACCGAACCGGGCGCGGCCGAAGTGACCGTGCGCTTCGTCGATGCGGAGGAGGGGCGATCGCTCAACGCGCAGTACCGCGGCAAGAATTACGCCACCAATGTGCTGACGTTTGCCTATGCGCGGCAGCCCGTGCTGAGCGGCGACCTGGTGCTGTGCCTGCCGGTGGTGTTGCGCGAAGCGGCGGAGCAGGGCAAGCGCGCCGACGCCCATTTCGCCCACCTCGTCGTGCATGGTATGCTGCATTTGCAGGGATACGATCACGAGTCGGGCGCCGACGCCCGCATCATGGAACAATTGGAACGCGAGATCCTGGGTCGGCTCGGCTATCCCGACCCGTATTGAATATGGAACCTTCCCCCAGTCGGCCTTCGCTTCTCGAACGCCTCTCCGCGCTGCTGATGCGCGAGCCGGAGGACCGCGAGCAGCTCATTGCCCTGCTGCATTCGGCCTTCGAGCGCAACCTGCTCGACGCCGACGCGCTGTCGATCATCGAGGGCGCCCTGGCGGTCTCCGACATGCAGGTGCGCGACGTCATGGTGCCGCGCGCCCAGATGCAGGCGATCTCGATCCACGACGGCACCGCGGCGATGACCGCCAAGGCCATCGAGACGGCGCACTCGCGCTTCCCCGTCACCGGCGAGAACCGCGACGACGTGATCGGCATCCTGCTGGCCAAGGACCTGCTGCGCCTGCATGCCGGCGAGGACGTCGCCGTGCGCGACATGCTGCGGCCGGCGATCTTCATCCCCGACTCGAAGCGGCTCAACGTGCTGCTGCGCGAGTTCCGCGCCTCGCGCAACCACATGGCCATCGTGGTGGACGAGTACGGCGGGGTCGCCGGTCTGGTGACCATCGAGGACGTGCTCGAGCAGATCGTCGGCGACATCGAGGACGAGTACGACTTCGACGAGGCCGCCGACAACATCCTGCTCGACCAGGCCGGCCGCTACCGCGTCAAGGCCGCCACCGAGATCGCCGACTTCAACGCCGCCTTCGGCACCGATTTCAGCGACGAGGATTTCGATACCGTCGGCGGCATGGTGATCCACCGCCTCGACCGCCTGCCCCAGCGCGGCGAGGTGCTGCAGATCGGCGGGCTGCGCATCCAGGTGCTGCGCGCCGACAGCCGGCGCGTGCACACCCTGCTGGTGGACCGCACCGCCGCGGCTTCATGAGCGGCTCGGCCCGGCTCGGCGCCCTGGCCTTCCTGCTCGGCGCGGCATCGGTCCTCGGCTTCGCCCCCTTCGAACTGTTTCCCGTTCCCCTGCTGACCCTGGCCGCCCTGGCCTGGTTGTGGCGCGCCGCCACGCCGCGCGCCGCCGCCCTGCAGGGCTTCGCCTTCGGCCTGGGGCTGTTTCTCGCCGGCGTCTCCTGGGTCTATGTCAGCCTGCATGTCTTCGGCGGCATGCCGGCGCCGCTCGCCGCCCTGGCGGCCTGCCTGTTCTGCTGCCTGCTGGCGCTGTTTCCGGCCCTCGCCGGCTACGTCTTCGGGCGGTTGCGCAGGGGTCGCCTGCTAGTCGACGCGCCGCTCGCCGCCGCGGCGTGGACGCTGTCGGAGTGGCTGCGCGGCTGGCTGTTCAGCGGCTTCCCCTGGTTGGCCTTCGGCTACGCGCAAACCCCGCCCAGCCCGCTGGCCGGCTGGGCGCCGCTGCTGGGGGTGTATGGCGTCGGCTTCGCCGCCGCCCTGATCGCCGTATCCTGGGGACTGACTTTTCACCAGCGCCGGCACTGGCCTGCGGCGGCGGCTGTCTCCGTCGCCCTGCTGGCGGCCGGCGCCGGCCTGATGCGCATCGAGTGGACCCAGCCGGCCGGCGCGCCGCTGTCGGTGAGCCTGCTGCAAGGGAACATCGAACAGAGCCTGAAGTGGCGGCCGGAGCGGCTGCAGCTGTCGATGGACACCTACCTGCGCCTGGCCCGCGCTCATCCGGCCGATCTGCTGATCCTGCCCGAGACGGCGCTGCCGCTGATGCTCGACCAGCTGCCGCGCGACTACCTCGCCGAGCTGCGCCGCGCCGCGCGCGGCGGTCAGGGCGCGCTGCTGCTGGGCATCGCCGCGCAGGACCTGCACGGGCGCTATTTCAACAGCGCGGTCGGCTTCGGGCCGGGCGAGGTCCAGGCCTATCGCAAGCGGCACCTGGTGCCGTTCGGCGAGTTCACTCCGCCGGCCTTCGCCTGGACCCTGGCGCTGTTGCGCATCCCGATGTCGAATTTCTCGCCCGGCGCCGCCGGACAGGCGCCGCTGGCGCTGGCCGGACAGCGGGTGGCGGTGAACATCTGCTACGAGGACGTCTTCGGCGAGGAGCTGATCCGGGCCCTGCCCGAGGCGACGCTGCTGGTGAATCTTTCCAATACGGCCTGGTTCGGCGACTCGCTGGCCCAGCCGCAGCACCTGCAAATCGCCCGGATGCGCGCCCTGGAGACAGGGCGGGCGATGCTGCGCGCGACCAACACCGGCATGACGGCCATCGTCGGGCCTCGGGGGCGCGTCGAGCGCGTGCTGCCGCCCTTCGGCGAGGGCGCCCTGGTCGCCGAGGTGCGCGGCCACACGGGCGCGACGCCCTATGTCCGCTGGGGCAATGCCGGGGTTCTGCTGCTGGTCGTGGCCGGGCTGGCCGTCCCGCTGGCCGGATTACGCCGCGGTGCACATTGACTTCAGCGACGGATGTCGCCACAATCCGCCCCCGTCAAGGAGGCAAGGCGGGTTCACAGGATCCGCCGGTGGGAGGAGGAAGGACGGGGGCTACGGCCCCCGTTCATTTTCTGGCGGCCGGGCTCAGTAGCCGAGGGAATGGTTGCCGAGGTCGATGGTGAGCACCGCCCGGCCGATGGCCGCGGCGGCGGTGCGCACGAACTGCCTCGCCCAGGGCGATGGTTCGGCCCAGGCGGCCTCCTGCTGGGCCTTGGCCAGGCAGAGGATCTTGTCGGCCAGCAGCAGCTTGCCGACGGGATTGGTCGGCACGCAGCCGGCGGCCTCGAACTCCTGCCCCAGCCATTCCTGCGCCTGGCGTGCATCCAGGCCGGCCAAGTCCGCCTCGTGCAGCTCGAACTCGTGGCGCTCGCCGCTGGCGACGACGACGGTGACGTGACAGCCCATCTTTCGACTCCGCGTGGATTGGACCCGCGCATGTTACTCCATCCCTTCCCTGCGTAAAGTCGCAGGGCCGACAATTGCCGGGCCGGACTTGTGAGGCCGCGTCGCGCCGTTTAGCATGCGGGCATGGCATCGGCTCAGGCAGCGCCCGCCGTCGGGGAGGCGGGGCGGAAAATCGCTTTGCGCAGGAAAGGGGAGGACGGCCTCGAGGTCGTCCTCGCCGGGCGTTGGCGCCTCGACGGGGAACTGCCCTCGGCCGCGGCCGTCGCGACCGAACTCGACGCCGTGTTGCGCAGACTGACTTTCGATGCGGCTGCCCTGGAGGACTGGGATTCCGGCCTGCTGACCTTCCTCGCCGGGGTGCTCGAGGCCTGCGCCGGACGCGGCATCGCTGTCGATCAGGCCGGCCTGCCCGAGGGGGTGCGCCGCCTGCTGGCGATGGCCGGGGCGGTGCCCGAGCAGAAGGTGCCGCAGCGTGCCGGCCCGGCGCCGACCCTGGCGGCGCGGGTCGGCGCAGCGACGCTGGAGCTGATCCACGGCGCGCCGGCCATGCTGCGCTTCCTCGGCGAGATCACCCTGTCCTTCATGCGCCTGTTCGCCGGCCGGGCACGCTTTCGCGCGCGCGACCTGTGGCTGGAGGTGGAGCAGGTCGGGCCGCGGGCCTTGCCCATCGTCTCGGTGATCAGCTTCCTGGTCGGCCTGATCCTCGCCTACCTCGGCGCCGACCAGCTGAAGCTCGTCGGCGCCCAGATCTTCATCGCCGACCTGGTGGCGATCGGCATGGTGCGCGAGGTCGGCGCGCTGATGACCGGCATCATCATCGCCGGGCGCACCGGCGCCGCCTTCGCCGCCCAGCTCGGCACCATGCAGGTGAACGAGGAGATCGACGCCCTCAGGACGCTCGGCCTTCCCCCCGTCGATTTCCTGGTCCTGCCGCGCATGCTGGCGCTGATGCTGATGGTGCCGCTGCTCACGCTGTATTCCGGCTTCGTCGGCATGGCCGCCGGGCTCGCGGTGTCGGTGACGATCTTCGACATCAGCTTCTTCGAGTACTACAACGAGACCCTGCGCGCGCTCGAGCTCAAGCACTTCTGGGTCGGCCTGTCGAAGGGCACGGTGTACGGCGCCATGGTGGCCTTCGCCGGCTGCCTGCGCGGCATGCAGTGCGGCCGCAGCGCCGAGGCGGTGGGCGAGGCGGCGACCTCGGCGGTGGTGACCGGCATCCTGCTGATCACCATCGCCGCCTCGGTGATGACGATCGTGTACTACCAGCTGGACATCTGATGGACCGGCCCGCGCACATCGAAGTCAGCAACCTGTCCATGGCCTACGGCGAGTTCCTGGTCCAGCGCGACCTGAATTTCGCGGTGAGCAAGGGCGCCGTCTTCGTCATCATGGGCGGCAACGGCTGCGGCAAGACCACCCTGATGCGCGCCCTGATCGGCCTGCAGCGGCCCGCCGCCGGCACGGTGCGCTATGACGGCGAGGATTTCTGGGGGGGATCGGAGGAGAGCCGCGAGCGCATGAAGCGCCGCCTCGGCATCCTGTTCCAGGGCGGCGCGCTGTGGAGCTCGCTCACCCTGGCCGAGAACGTGGCGCTGCCGCTGGCCGAGTACACCGGGCTTGCTCCGGCCCGGGTCGCCGAGATCGTCTCCTTCAAGCTGGCTCTGGTGGGCCTCGCCGGCTTCGAGGACTTCTATCCCTCGGAGCTCTCCGGCGGCATGAAGAAGCGGGCGGGGCTGGCGCGCGCCATGGCACTCGACCCGGACATCCTGATCATCGACGAGCCCTCCTCCGGCCTCGACCCGCTCACGGCACGCCGGCTCGACGACCTGATCCTCGAGCTGCGCGAAAGCCTGGGCACCACCATCATCGTCATCTCGCACGACCTGGCGAGCATCCTCGCCATCGGCAGCGATTCGATCTACCTGGACGCCGACAGCCACACCATGATCGCCACCGGCAACCCGCGCCAGGCGCTGGCCTGCGGCGACCCCAAGGTGCGCCATTTCCTTACGAGAGGTTCCGAATGAGCAGACGCGCAGACCCCGCCCTGATCGGCGCTTTCGTCCTCGGCGCGCTGGCCCTGGCCATCGCCACCATCCTGCTGGTGGCCGGCGACGACTGGTTCCGCAAGCATAGCCAGCACACGCTGTACTTCGAGGGCGCGGCGCATGGCCTGCAGGTCGGCGCGCCGGTTGTCTTCCTCGGCGTCAAGGTCGGCACGGTCAAGAAGATCCAGCTCGGGCTCGACGAATCCAGCGACAAGTTCGTCGTCCCGGTTGCCATCGAAGTCGAGCCGCAGGTGGTGCGGACGAAGAGCGGCGAGCGGATCGACCTGCGCGACCGCGAGGCCCTGCGCCGGCTGATCGAGCGCGGGCTGCGGGCGCGCCTGCGGATGCAGAGCATCCTCACCGGGCAGCTCTACGTCGACCTCGACTTCCATCCCGACAAGCCGGCGCGTTTCGTCGCCCCCGATCCCGCCATCAGCGAGATCCCGACCATCCGCACCGCCGTGCAGGAACTGACGCGCAAGCTGGAAGGCTTTCCGATGGACACCTTCCTCGCCGACGTGGCGGCCATCGGCGCATCCCTGAACCAGACGCTGAACACCCCGGAAACGCGCAACCTGCCGCGCCGCCTCGACGCCACGCTGAAGCATCTCGAAGCGCTGGCGGCGCGGCTGGATGCGAAGAGCGGCCCGATCCTGGAGGAAACCCGGGCCGACCTGGCCGAGATGAAGAAGGCGCTGGTCGCCGCGCAGTCAGCCATGGCCCGCCTCGAAAGCGCGGCCGATCGCGTCGGCGCGCTGGCCGATGCCGACTCGGAGCTGGTGCGCAACCTGACCCGGGCCAGCGCGGAACTGGCCGGCGCCGCCCAGACGGTGCGCCGGCTGGCCGAGGCCGAATCGCCGACCGTGCAGCATGCCAACCAGGCCCTCAAGGAGATCGCCCGCGCCGCCGAGGCGCTGCGCCAGCTGGCGGAACTGCTGGAGCAGCAGCCGGACGCGATTTTGAGAGGCAAACGCAAGCCGGAAAATCCCTGACGGGCAGCGTCTTCGCAGGGGAAAGCCTGTAAAATCGCGCTTTTGCGATTTCACCCTGCGCTTCATGCCGACGTTTCAAGAAATCATCCTGCGCCTGCAGGCATTCTGGGACAAGCAGGGCTGCGCCCTGCTGCAGCCCTACGACATGGAGGTCGGCGCCGGCACCAGCCATACCGCCACTTTCCTGCGGGCCCTCGGCCCCGAGCCGTGGAAGGCCGCCTACGTCCAGCCCTCGCGCCGGCCCAAGGACGGCCGCTACGGCGAGAACCCCAACCGCATGCAGCACTACTCCCAGTACCAGGTGGTGCTGAAGCCGGCGCCTGAAAACATCCTCGAACTCTATCTGGCCTCGCTGGAAGCGCTCGGCTTCGACCTGAAGCGGAACGACGTGCGCTTCGTCGAGGACGACTGGGAGAACCCGACGCTGGGCGCCTGGGGCCTGGGTTGGGAAGTGTGGCTGAACGGCATGGAAGTGACGCAGTTCACCTACTTCCAGCAGGTCGGCGGCATCGACTGCAAGCCGATCACCGGCGAGATCACCTACGGCCTGGAGCGCCTGGCGATGTACCTGCAGGGGGTCGAGAACGTCTTCGACCTCGTCTATGCGCCCGGCCTGAAATACGGCGACGTCTTCCACCAGAACGAGGTCGAGCAGAGCGCCTACAACTTCGAGCACAGCGACGTCGATTTCCTGCTCGGCGCCTTCGGCGCCCACGAGAAGCAGGCCAAGCACCTGATGGCGCAGCAGCTCGCCCTGCCGGCGTATGAACAAGTCTTGAAAGCCGCGCACACCTTCAACCTGCTTGACGCACGCGGCGCGATCTCGGTGACCGAGCGCGCCGCCTACATCGGCCGCATCCGCAACCTGGCGCGCAGCGTCGCGCAGAGCTATGTCGACAGCCGTGCCCGCCGCGGTTTTCCGATGGCGCCCAGGGCCTGGGCCGACGAAGTGCTGGCCGGGCTGGCGAAGAAGGCGGAATGACATGAGCACCCAGAACCTTCTGGTCGAATTGTTCGTCGAGGAATTGCCGCCCAAGGCCTTGAAGAAACTCGGCGAGTCCTTCGCCGCCGCACTGTCGGCAAGCCTCAAGTCCCAGGGCCTGATCGATACAAACTCGGTGGCCACGCCATACGCCTCGCCGCGACGCCTGGCGGCCCACGTTACCGCGGTCGCCGCCAAGGCGGCCGACAAGGCCGTGCAGCAAAAGTTGATGCCGGTCTCCGTTGCGCTCGACGCCGCCGGAAATGCGACGCCGGCTTTATTGAAGAAGCTTTCGGCCCTCGGCGCGGATGCATCGGCGGTGCCGACGCTCAAGCGGGCAATGGACGGCAAGGCCGAGGCCCTGTTCCTCGACAGCGTCGTGCCCGGCGCAACGCTGGCCACAGGACTGCAGGCTGCGCTTGAAGCGGCGCTCGGCGGTCTCCCCATTCCCAAGGTGATGAGCTATCAGCTCGCTGACGGCTGGAGCAGCGTGAACTTCGTGCGGCCCGCGCACAAGCTCGTCGCGCTGCATGGCGCCGAGGTTGTGCCGGTTTCCGTGCTGGGGCTGACCGCCGGAAGAGAGACCCAGGGCCACCGTTTCGAAGCCGCAAATCCGCTTGTCTCGATCCGCGATGCCGATTCCTACGCCCAGCAGATGGCGTCCGAAGGTGCGGTGACCCCGGGATTCGCCGAACGCTGCGCCGAGATCGGGAAGCAGCTCAGGGTTGCTGCCGCCAAGGAAGGATTGAAGCCCATCGACGACGAAGCCCTGCTCGACGAGGTGACGGCGCTGGTCGAGCGGCCGAATGTGCTGACCTGCCAGTTCGAAAAGGAATTCCTCGACGTGCCGCAGGAATGCCTGATCCTGACCATGAAGGCCAACCAGAAGTATTTCCCGCTGCTCGATGCGACGGGCAGGCTGACCAACAAGTTCCTGGTCGTCAGCAACATCAAGCCTGATGATCCAAGCGCGGTGATCGGCGGCAACGAGCGCGTGGTGCGTCCGCGCCTCGCCGATGCCAAGTTCTTCTTCGACCAGGACCGCAAGAAGTCGCTGGCCGATCGCATCCCCGGGCTGGCGAAAGTCGTCTACCACAACAAGCTCGGCACCCAGGGCGAGCGTGCCCAGCGCGTCGCCGCCATCGCCAGCGCCATCGGCCGGCAGCTCGGCGGCGAGCAGCTGGCGCAGCAGGCCGACCAGGCGGCATTGCTGTCGAAAGCCGATCTGCTCACCGACATGGTTGGCGAGTTCCCCGAGCTGCAGGGCATCATGGGCCGCTACTACGCCCTGCACGACGGCCTGCCGGCCGAGATCGCCGATGCCATCGAGGACCACTACAAGCCGCGCTTCGCCGGCGACGAGCTGCCGCGCAATCCGGCGGGACTGTGCGTGGCCCTGGCCGACAAGCTGGAGACGCTGGCCGGCCTGTTCGGCATCGGCCAGTTGCCGACCGGAGACAAGGATCCGTTTGCGCTGCGCCGGCATGCGCTGGGCGTCGTTCGCATGCTGATCGAACGCGATCTTCCGCTCGATCTCTCATGGCTGTTTCAGGCGGCGCAACTGGCGGACGACAAGGTGGCCGCGCAGCTTGCCGACTTCATCTACGAGCGACTCGCCGGCAGCCTGCGCGAGCAAGGCTATTCGGCGCTGGAAGTCGATGCCGTGGTCGGCCTGCGGCCACAGCGCCTCGGCGACATCCCGAAGCGGCTCGCCGCCGTGCGCGCCTTCGCGGCCCTGCCCGAGGCGGCGAGCCTTGCCGCCGCCAACAAACGGGTCGGCAACATCCTGAAAAAAGTCGGTGTCCCTGTGACGGCGAAGATCGATGCGGCGCTGCTGCGGGAAGCGGCGGAAGCCGCCCTCGACGCCGCGCTGGCCGAGGTCAAGCCCAAGGCCGACGCCGCCTTCGAGCGGGGCGACTACGCCGCCTCGCTGCAATCGCTGGCGGCGCTGAGGGGCCCGGTGGACGCTTTCTTCGACGGCGTGATGGTGAATGTCGAGGACGTTGCCTTGAGAACCAACCGCCTCGGCCTGCTGGCCACGCTGCATGCGGCCATGAACCGCGTCGCCGACCTGTCCCGCCTGAGCGCATGAAACTCGTCATCCTCGACCGCGACGGCGTCATCAACCACGACAGCGACCAGTTCATCAAGTCGCCGGAGGAGTGGCGGCCGATCCCGGGCAGCCTGGAGGCGATCGCCCGGCTCTCGCAATGGGGCTACCGGGTGGTGGTGGCGACCAACCAGTCGGGCATCGGTCGCGGCCTGTTCGACATGGATGCGCTCAACGCCATCCACGACAGGATGCTCAAGGCGGTGGCGCTGGCCGGCGGACGCATCGACTCGATTTTCTTCTGCCCGCACGCGGCGGACTCGACCTGCGAATGCCGCAAGCCGCGCCCGGGCATGCTGCGCGAGGTCGCCCAACGCTACAGCACCGACCTCAAGGATGTGCCGGCCGTCGGCGACAGCCTGCGCGACCTGCAGGCGGCCGCCGCCGTCGGTGCCCAGCCCATCCTGGTGCTGACCGGCAAGGGTGCCAGGACCCGCGAGCATCCCGACCTGCCGCGCGGCACCCTGGTATTCCCCGACCTGGCCGCCGCCGCGGCGCATATCGCCGCATGAGCAGTAAGGCCAGCCCGCTCACCGTCCTGCGTTCGGCGCTGTTCATGCTGCTGCTGGCGCTGCTGACCCCGCCCTATGCCCTCGGCGTCATGCTCTGCTTCCCCCTGCCGCATCGCTGGCGCCGCCGCAGCGTGGTGCCCTGGGTGGCGGGGGCGACCTGGCTGATCAAGCACCTGCTGGGCATCGACTACCGCGTGCTCGGGCGCGAGAACATCCCCGACCGGCCCTCGGTGATCCTGGCCAAGCACCAGTCGGCCTGGGAGACCATCGTGCTGCAGATGATCTTTCCGTGGACGCTGTTCGTCTGGAAGAAGGAGCTGAAGATGCTGCCCTTCTTCGGCTGGGCGCTGGCGGCGACGCCGATGATCTCGGTGGATCGGGCCGGCGGCAAGGAATCGCTCCGACAGCTCGTGGAGCAGGGCCGGCTGCGCCTCGGCCAGGGTTACTGGGTGATCATTTTCCCGGAGGGCACGCGCACACCGGTCGGCACTCACCGCCGCTACAAGATCGGCGGCGCCCACCTGGCCGTCGAGACCGGCGCGCCGGTGGTGCCGGTGGCGCTCAACTCGGGCGAGTTCTGGAGCCGCCAGGCCTTCATCAAGTATCCGGGCACCGTGACGGTCAGCATCGGGCCGGAGATTGACCCGGCCGGGCTCACGGCGGAAGATGTCAACAACCGGGCCGAAGCCTGGATGGAAGAGGAGATGCGCCGCATCTGTCCGCACCGCTACCCCCACCATGCCGCTCGACCCGCAGCTTGATCTGCCGCTCGGCCGGCAGTTCGCCGCGCCGCGCCGGCCGCGCCGGCCGCCGGCCGCCCCGGCCTGGGGCAACGACTCGCCCATGACCTACCTTGGCCGCAGCGTCACCCTGCGGCTAGACGGGGCGCGCGAGCGCGCCGAACTGGTCGCCGACATCCTGTATCTGCCGTTGCCGACCGAGGCCGAGGCGGCGCAGATCCGCGACCGCGCCCAGGGCTGGCTGCAGGGCGAGGCAAAGCGCCTGCTCGGCGAGCGTCTGGCCTTGTGCGCGCAGCGCCTGGCCATGCCGGCGCCGGCCTGGCAACTGGCCTTCACGGCCAGCCTGTCCACCGAGATCGCCACCGACGGGCGCCTGCGCCTGCCTTGGCGCCTGGTGCAACTCGCCGCCGAGGACATCGACCGGCGCCTGCTGGCGCTGCTGGAGCCGTTGCGTTCGCGCGCCGGCGCGCGGGATCTCTGGGATGCTGCGCCTCTTCCAGCTTGAACTGCCGTTCTTCCGGCGGGCCGCGCCGCCGCAGGAAAGCCTGCGCCACATCCAGCTCGGCAGTCGCATCGTCGACTACCGCCTGATCCGCTCCAGTCGGCGCACGCTTGGCATGACCATCGACCAGCGCGGACTGCGGGTCGGCGCCAGCCCGCGCACCTCGCTGGCCGAGATCGAGCGCTTCCTGCGCCACAACGCCGCCTGGGTGCTGAAGAAGCTCGACGAATGGCACGGTCACGGCAAGGCGCGCCACCTGGCGGTCTGCGATGGCGCCCTGCTGCCGGTGCTGGGCGAGGACTGCGTGGTGCGCATCGAGCCCGGCGCCAACCGCGTGCGCTGGGCCGGCCACACCCTGATCCTGCAGGCACGCCCCGACGCCGATTTGCGGCAGCTGGCGCGCCGGGCCCTGCGCAACCGCGCGCTGGAGTTGTTCGGTGAGCGGGCGGCGCACTACGCGGCGCTGCTGCATCGGCCCTTGCCGCGGGTGGCGCTTTCCAACGCCCAGACGCGCTGGGGCAGTTGCAACGAGAAGACCGGCATCCGGCTGTCGTGGCGGTTGATCCATGCGCCGCCGCGGCTCGTCGACTACGTGGTGGCCCACGAAATGGCGCATCTGGTGGAGATGAACCATTCGCCGCGCTTCTGGAAGGTGGTGGAACGGCTCTGCCCGGATTACCGCTCGGCGCGCGATGAACTCAGGCGGCTGGCCGCCACCTGTCCGCAGCTATAGGAAGAGGAATCATCATGCGCATGCTGCATACCATGCTCAGGGTCGGCGATCTCGACCGCTCGATCCAGTTCTACACCGAGGTGCTCGGCATGCGGCTCTTGCGTCGCACCAATTACCCTGAGGGCAAATTCACCCTGGCCTTCGTCGGCTACCAGGACGAGCGCGACGGCGCCGTGCTGGAACTGACTTTCAACTGGGGCGTGGATAAATACGAGATCGGCAGCGGCTACGGCCATGTCGCGCTGGAGGTCGACGACGCATACGCCGCCTGCGCCGAGATCAAACGCCGCGGCGGTACGGTGACGCGCGAGGCCGGACCGATGAAGCACGGCAGCACGGTGATCGCCTTCGTGCAGGATCCCGACGGCTACAAGGTCGAGCTGATCCAGAAGAA
>JAEUNH010000125.1 GCA_016791205.1 Rhodocyclaceae bacterium
GGGTGACGAGAGGGTCGCCGGAATGACGGGGTGAAGTATCAGATTTTCCGCCGCGCAGCGAATCCCAGCAGACCCAGACCGGCGAGCAGCAGCGCCCAGGTTTCGGGCTCCGGCACGGCGGCGGTGATCTCCGGCCCGGCCAGGCCTTTGGCGTAGAGGAGGGAGAGCGCGCCGAGCGAACCGTCGCCTTTTTTGAGGTCGTACATCGCGGTCTCGTGCCGGGCGAGCTTGCCGGTGGAGTCGTAGCTCCAGTAATCGAGCGTGATCTTGCTGTAGCCGAAGGCGCCGAAGAGGTAGGGTATGGCAGGGGTGGCGCCGGTGACGCTCATTTGGCTGAGCAATACCTCGTTGAAGGTCATGCGGAAGTAGGGCTTGGGGGCGGCGCCGCCTATCGGCGCGACGACTTCGGCGACGGCTTGGTTGATGTGTTTCAGGCTCGTCAGATAACCGAAGAGCGGTGCCGTGCTGCTGTCAATTTGCTGGACCCAGCTGAAGTCGTCGAACTCGATGACCGGAGGGCCGTACGAACCGCCGGGGATTGCATGCACGCCCCAGGCGAAGCTGTCGATGTCTATCCAGTCCTTGTGGTTTTTTTCGTTGGCTTCGCCTTTGACGCCATCGAACTGGAGGAAGTAGCTGCTCTGAGCCTGCGCCGGCGGGCTGGCGAACGCCATCAGGGCGGTGGCGGCGACAAGGAATTTTGCAAACGGGGCTTTGTGGGTCATGCGGATCTCCTTGGGTGGGTGGGACGGACGGAAATCAATCCATACATCATAGTCAGGACGGTGCCCGGTTGCCAGACAATTTTTGCTGTCGTCATAGCCCGACAGTTTGACGCCCCCCCGTCATTCCGGCGGAGGCCGGAATCCAGGGTTTTTCAACCGCCGTCCTGGACCCCGGCCTGCGCCGGGGTGACGAGAAGGGGCCGCCGGGGTGACGAGAAGCTTCGTCATTCCGGCGGAGGCCGGAATCCAGAGGTTTTTCAACCACCGCCCTGGACCCCGCCCCGGACTCAAGCTCTCCGGGGTGACGGCGCCGGGGTGACGAAAAGGGACGCCGGGGTGACGAATCCAGGGGGCTTCCTGGGGGCGATGGGCTCTGCTTCCTCGTTTATCATTCCGCTTCGGGCCGGTGCCCGGGGGATGCGCGGATGACGACGGTTGCGGTGATCGGGCTGGGCTACGTGGGCTTGCCGCTGGCGGTGGAGTTCGGCAAGTCGCTGCCGACGGTGGGGTTCGACCTGGATGCGGACAAGGTGGCGCAATGCGGCGCCGGCCGCGATCCGGCGCGGGAGATCCCCGATGAGCAGATGCGCGCGGCGCGGCTGGCGGAGTTCACGGCGGACGCGGCGCGGCTGGCGGCGGCGGATTTCATCCTGGTCGCCGTGCCGACGCCGGTGGACGAGGCGCATCGCCCGGATTTCGGGCCGCTGATCGGCGCCAGCGAGGCGGCCGGCCGGCACATGAAGCGGGGCGCGATCGTCATCTTCGAATCGACGGTCTATCCGGGCGCCACGGAGGAGGTGTGCATCCCGGTGCTGGAGCAGGCTTCGGGCATGAAGTGGAAGCAGGATTTCTTCGTCGGCTATTCGCCGGAGCGGATCAATCCGGGCGACCGCGAGCATCGCCTGACCAACGTGGTGAAGGTGGTGGCGGGCGATACGCCGGAGACGCTGGCGAAGGTGGCGGCGCTCTACGAGAGGATCGTCCAGCCCGGGGTGCATCGCGCCTCGAGCATCAAGACGGCGGAGGCCTGCAAGGTGATCGAGAATACCCAGCGGGATCTGAACATCGCGCTGATGAACGAGCTGGCGATCATCTTCGACAAGGTCGGCATCGATACCAGCGAGGTGCTGGAGGCCGCCGGCACCAAGTGGAATTTCCTGAGGTTCAGGCCGGGCCTGGTGGGCGGGCATTGCATCGGGGTGGATCCGTACTACCTGACGCACAAGGCGGACATGCTCGGCTATCACCCGCAGGTGATCCTGGCCGGCCGGCGCATCAACGACGGGATGGGCAAGTTCATCGCCGAGCAGACGGTGAAGCAGATGATCGCGGCGGGCGGCTATGTGAAGGGCGCCAGGGTGAACATCCTCGGCCTGACGTTCAAGGAGAACTGCGCCGACCTGCGCAACAGCAAGGTGGTGGACGTCATCGAGGAGCTGAAGAGCTACGGGGTGGAGGTGTTCGTGCACGACCCGGCCGCCGGCGAGGAGGAGGCGTTGCGCGAGTGCGGCGTGCGGCTGCAGACCTGGGAGGCGCTGCCGCGCGCCGACGCGCTGATCGCGGCGGTGGCGCACCGGCCGTTCCTCGAGTTGAGCGCCGAGGATCTGCAGCGCAAGCTGGTGAAGGGCGGCTGCTTCATCGACGTCAAGGCCTGCTTCGACCGAAAAAGCCTCGAAGCCGCCGGGATGCGGGTCTGGCGCTTGTAGCGATTCCGACATTCCGGCGAAGGCCGGAATCCCCCCCCCCGCAGCGGGAGTGGGGGGCGGGGCGGGAGCGCCCGCGCGGCGGCAGTCCGGCGGGGGCCGGACTC
>JAEUNH010000174.1 GCA_016791205.1 Rhodocyclaceae bacterium
CTGCTGCTCCGGGCCGAGGCGCCAGGCGTGCGGCGCCTCGCGCAGGCGGCTGACCAGAGTCAGCCGCGCCACGGCGGCGATGGAGGCCAGCGCCTCGCCGCGGAAGCCGAACGAGGCCACGCTTTCGAGCTCTTCGAGGGAGGCGATCTTGCTGGTGGCGTGGCGCGCCAGCGCCAGCGGCAGTTCCTCCTTCGGGATGCCCCCGCCGTCGTCGACGATGCGGATCTGCCGTACGCCGCCTTCGAGAAGCTGGACGGCGATTTCGCGCGCGCCGGCGTCGAGGCTGTTCTCCAGCAGTTCCTTCACCACCGAGGCCGGCCGCTCGACCACCTCGCCGGCGGCGATCTGGCTGATGAGGAGGTCGGGGAGCGGTCGGATGGCGGGCATGGCGAGGCGAAATTATAGCCCTACCCAAGCGGCCGCCAGCCGGCATGGACTGTCCTGATCAGCGCGCCTGCTTGAACGAGACCAGCTCGTCCCTGTCGGAACGGGAGATCTGTCCCCAACGATTGCGCCAGAAATGCTCCAACACCACAGGGCGACGCACTTGCTCCGGGGCCATCCAGTATTTCGTGTCCAGGAAGAACCCGGTTTCGATCACCCATCCCTTTCCTTCCAGCAGGAAGCAATTGAAGGTGCCTGCGGGCACGGTGACCATTTCGCGGGCGGTTATCTTGAAGTCATACTCCACCCACTGCTTGCGCCCATCCGGGAAATCCTCCCTGTAGCGCGTCGTCCATTTCTTGCCGACGCTGTATTCGGTAGGCATGAGCTGGGGTGATATCAAGCGGCTGCCTTTGCCCAGTTTGAGAAAATTGCCGAGCAGGTCCGTACTCGATCTTCCGTTGTTGTAAATGACTTCGTTTTCCGTGATTTCGGTAACGTTCATGGTGTACCTGCGGCCTTCCACACGGGTCAGCAGGTCGATCACCCGATAGGAGTAGCGATCGCCCACCGTGAAATCCGTCGAAGCGGACGCGGCGCCCTTGCTGAATGGATTGGCGCTGCTGGAGGCGATGCGTATCTTTTTCTCACCCTGCCGGGCCAGGAGCCGGTCGAGGTGCAACTGCGCCAGTTCCGCGAACCGGCCGCTCGGGTAGCGCCGTATGTATTCCTCCACGGGGGACGTTTCCATCGCCTTCTCGGCGCGCTCCCAAATGCCCCTTTCCTCATTGAATCGGCGATCCAGTTCTTCCTGCGAGAGTTTCCTCAGGCTGGCCGGCGGCAGGAAATAAAAATCCTCCTCCAGCGAGGTGCTCTCCCAGGGGATCTGCCTGCCGTTCGAGGCGCGCCGCACGCCGAGGCGCACCCGCTTGAAGACATCCTCGATACGGGCCTCGGAGGTACGCATCTCGCGCAGCAGGTGTTCCGTGTACAGCCCGTTGGCGTTGGCGCCGTCGGAAGCGACGTTGCCCGGGGCGGTGGCATAGGCGAGCAGGGTGCCGATGGGGGCGTCTACCTGGCTGAGACCCTTGCCTGTCTTCAAATCGCTGCCGAAGGGATTGTCGCGGCAGGCGTCGAGGATGACGATGTTCAGGGGGTTGCCTGCCTTGTTCAGTCCGTCGAGCAAGGTCGTCAGGTCGATCGCCTGCCGGGGCACGTCTTCGGCACGGTCGAGCACCGCATCGACAGGGACGAGGAAGTTGCGCCAGGACAGTTGCAGACCATGCCCGGCGAAATAGAACAGGCCGACCCCTTTTTGTTTGGCCACGCTGCCGCCAAAGGCGCGAATGCCCTCTTCCATGGCGGCGCGTTTGACATCCAATTGCACGCTGACCGAGAAGCCGAAACGCTTCAGTTCCTCGGCAAGGGCGCTTGCGTCGTTGGCGGGATTCCTGAGAGGCGCCGCGTCGTAGCGGCTGTTGCCGATGACCAGGGCGAAGCGGGGCAGGGCGTGGATGGCCGAGACGGCGCTGGCGAATGCATCAACCGGAAGCAGAGGCGCAAGAGTCAGCGCGGACAGTTTCTGAAGTGCCTTCCGGCGGTCGGAATCGATTCGCTGCATAACACCCCCCTTGTAAAACATCATAGACAGCGACAGCCTCAAGAACAAGCTCAGCTTGGCTCCTGTATCATGGCGCCCTCATGGAATTGCTCACCCTCGCCTGGGACATCGCCGTCCACCTCGACAAGCACCTCGCGGCCCTGCTCGCCCAGTACGGCACCTGGGTGTATGCCATCCTGTTCCTGATCGTCTTCGCCGAGACCGGCTTCGTCGTCACGCCCTTTCTGCCGGGCGATTCGCTGCTCTTCGTCGCCGGCGCGCTGTGCGGAGCGGGCAGCATGGACCTGTGGCTGCTCAATGCCACGCTGATCGCCGCCGCCGTGCTCGGCAACAGCGTGAACTATTCGATCGGGCGCTATCTGGGGCCGAAGGTGTTCCACTGGGAGAGCTCGCGCTTCTTCAACAAGGCGGCGCTGATGAAGACCCACGATTTTTACGAGCGCCACGGCGGCAAGACGCTGGTCATCACCCGCTTCATCCCCATCCTGCGGACCTTCGCGCCCTTCGTCGCCGGCATCGGCGAAATGACCTACGTCCGCTTCCAGGCCTTCAATGTCTCTGGCGCCGTGCTGTGGGTCGGCTCGCTGTCCGTCGCCGGCTACCTGTTCGGCAACCTGCCGATCATCCAGAACAACCTCAGCCTGGTGATCCTCGCCATCATCGTCGTGTCGACCATGCCGGCGGCAATCGCCTACCTCAAGCACCGCCGCGCGCCGCATTAGGTCTTTGCCGACAGGGGCTTGGCGCGCCCCTTCGGCTTTGCGCTATGATGGCGCATGATTTCGCGGCTTATCCCGTTGATTTTCCTGCCCTTGTTGGCTGCCTGCGTGACCACCGGGACAGGCACGACGCCGCGCCAGCCGGTGTCCGGCTTCGATCCGAACCAGATTGCCAAGTCCGACATCGACCGCGTCGCCGAGGCGCACCAGCGCGAAATCTTCGCCAGCCTCAAGCTGCTCGCCGAAAAACTCTACCGGCGCAATCCGCGTGAGTGGCGCAAGGGCGGCCAGGCCAGCCTGGAGGCGGCGGTGGCGCGCATCTTCGAGTCGAATCACGAGTGGAAATTCGCCGAGCTGGAGAACAGGCGCGGCACCGACGCCATCCACCTCGCCTTCCGCGAGGACTTCGCCGGCGACCGCGTGCTGGCCTTCGTCGCCGGCCTCGGCGGCATGGTGCAGACGGCCTTCAACGACAAGACCGAGCTGTTCCTCCTCGACGACCTCGACCCGCAGGCGCTGTTCAACGCCGCGCGCAACGTAGAGATCGCCGTGTGGAAACTGTCCAGCGCGACAGCGCCCGGCGGCGAGCCCTGGCTGCTCTCCAACGAGGGCGCCGGGCCGGTGAAGAACCTCTCCTTCGAGCGTGAATTCGGCAAGATCATCGGCAGCCTCGACCTGCTCTCGAAGATCATCGCCGACAAGACCAATCGCATCGTGGCGAAAGTGTTCCAGAACGTCGCCACCGCGATCTTCCTCCCTGTCAAATTCTGACCATGAAAAACATCGTCATCCTCATCTCCGGCCGCGGCAGCAACATGGAAGCCATGCTTGAAGCGAAGATGCCGTGCCGCATCGCCGCGGTGATCAGCAACAAGGTCGACGCCAAGGGTCTGGAGACCGCCCGCGCCCACGGCATTTCGACCGCCGTGGTGGCGCATGCCGAGCATGCTTCGCGCGAGCTGTTCGATGCCGCACTGGCCGCCGAGATCGACCGCCACGCGCCGGACCTCGTCGTGCTGGCTGGCTTCATGCGCATCCTCGGCGAGGCTTTCGTGCGGCGCTACCATGGCCGCCTTATGAACATCCATCCCTCGCTGCTGCCGGCCTTCCCCGGCCTGCACACCCACCGGCGCGCCCTCGAAGCCGGCTGCCGCATCCACGGCTGCACGGTGCATTTCGTCACGCCGGCGCTCGACAACGGCCCCGTCGTCATCCAGGCCGCCGTGCCGGTGTATCCCGACGACAGCGAGAACGTGCTCGCCGCCCGCGTGCTCGCCCAGGAGCACATCGCCTACCCGCAGGCGGTGCGCTGGCTCGTCGAGGGGCGGCTGACGCTCGGCCCCGACGGGCGCGTGCGCCTGGACGGCGAGCGGCATGAGCCCGGCGCCTTGCTGTCGCCCCTGCCGGATGCGCATTGACGCTCGTCTGCTGCTGGCGCTGGCCTTGTCCCTGCTGCTCCATGCGCTGGTTGCCGGGAGTCGCGGCTGGCGCCTGCCGTTCCTGGAGGAGCCCGAGCCTGCCGGGACGCTGGAAGCGCACCTCGCGCTGAAGCCTGCGGCGGCCCCCTTGCCGCAGCCCGCGCTGCCGCCGCCGACGCCCCGGCCGGCCGCGCGCAAGCCCCGCCCCGCGCCGGTGCCCGTCGTGCCGCCCGTCGAGGCGCCGGCGCCGGTCGAGGCGCCCTTGCCGGCCGAAGCCGTAGCGCCGGCGGTGCCGCCGCCGGCCGTCGCCGTTCCCGAACCGGCGCCTCCGCCGGTCGCCTTGCCCTGGCCGCAGCAGGGCCGCATCCGCTTCAGCGTCATGCGCGGGGAGGGCGAACAGGCCACCCTGGTCGGCGAGTCGACCCACACCTGGCGGCACGACGACGCCACCTACACCCTGCAGACCCTGACCGAGACGGTGGGCCTGGCGGCCGTGTTCCGCCCGGCGAAGGTGGTGCAGACCAGCGAGGGCACGCTGGGGCGGGAAGGCCTCCAGCCGCGGGAATTCCGCGTCGAGCGGATGGACCGGGCGGCCGAGCGGGCACGCTTCGACCGCGACGCCA
The DNA here is from genome assembly GCA_016791205.1 of Rhodocyclaceae bacterium. Classification (GTDB taxonomy): domain Bacteria; phylum Pseudomonadota; class Gammaproteobacteria; order Burkholderiales; family Rhodocyclaceae; genus Desulfobacillus. The sequence continues at coordinate 4,766 of JAEUNH010000174.1, forward strand.
TGAAGGTCACCCTTTTATCGGGCGAGCGGATCCGCCGCGAGCTGCCGTTCGTCGCCGGCAGCCAGGACATCCTCTCGCAGATCTACCAGCTCGGCCTGACGCGCAGCGCGCGCATCGAGCTGATGATCGCCACCGGCAAGAACTACGGCCGCCATGTCTTCGAGACGGTGGGCGAGGAGCGCCTCGCCACGCGCTTCGGCGAACTGCTGACCTGGCGCCTGAAGGCCGTCTCGCTGGCCGGCGAGCAGGCCATGGAGCTGTGGCTGGCGACCGAATACCGCAACCTGCCGGTGCGCATCCGCTACATCGACCGCAAGGGCGAGGTCTTCGAGCAGAACGCGGTCGAGCTCGTCGTGGACGGCGCCAGACTGGCCGAACGGGCCCAATGAGCAACAATCAAGGAAAAACCGGCATGCGCATTACGGCGAAACTCATCGATGCCGCCACCACGGCGCTCAACCTGCTGCTGAAATTCGAACAGCCGGCCGACGCCGTGCTGTCGAAGTTCTTCCGCGAGCAGCGCGCGCTCGGCCAGCGCGACCGCGGCTTCATCGCCGAGACGGCCTACGCGGTGCTGCGCCGGCGGCGGCTGCTGGCGCATCTGCTCGGCGCCGAGGCCAGTCCGCGCCGCCTGGTGCTGGCGGCGCTGGTGAAGCTTCAAGGCGTCAGCCAGCGCCAGCTCGAGGAGGCGCTCAAGGAAAAGGAGCTGAAGTGGGTGGCCGAACTCAAGGGCCGCAGCGCGGGCGAGCTCAGCCTCGCCGAGCAGACGGATTTCCCCGACTGGCTGGCCGAGCGACTGCAGGCGCACTTGGCCGAGGAGGAGATGCGCCGGCTGGCCCAGGGCCTCAACCAGGCCGCGCCGCTCGACCTGCGCGTGAACCCGCTCAAGGCCGAACGCGGGGCCGTACTGGCGCGGTTGAACGAGGAAGGCATCGCCGCCGAAGCCGGCGCGCTGTCGCCGCTGGCCATCCGCCTCAAGTCCAAGCCGGCGCTGCAGCAGCATCCGCTCTACCTCGACGGCAGCATCGAAGTGCAGGACGAGGGCTCGCAGCTGCTCGGCTACCTGCTGGCGCCGAAACGCGGCGAAATGGTTGCCGACTTCTGCGCCGGCGCCGGCGGCAAGACCCTGCTGATGGGGGCGCTGATGCGCTCCACCGGCCGGCTCTACGCCTTCGACGTCTCCGACAAGCGCCTGGCGCGGCTGAGGGACCGCGTCGCCCGCGCCGGCCTCTCCAACGTGCACCCGATGACCCTCGCCAACGAGAACGACCTCCGCGTCAAGCGGCTGGCCGGCAAGTTCGACCGCGTGCTGGTCGATGCCCCCTGCAGCGGCCTTGGCACCCTGCGCCGCAACCCCGACCTGAAGTGGCGGCAGACGCCGGAAGGCGTGGCCGAGCTGGCGCGCAAGCAGCACGACATCCTCAAGGGCGCCTCAAGACTGGTGAAGAAGGGCGGGCGGCTGGTCTACGCCACCTGCAGCATCCTGCCCGAGGAGAACGAGGCCATCGTCGCCGCCTTCCTCGCCGCGCACGAGGACTTCAGGCAGGTGTCGGCGCAGGAGATCCTGGCGAAGCAGGGCATCGCGCTGGACTGCGGCGAGACGCTGCGACTGGCGCCGCATACGCACGGCACGGACGGGTTTTTTGCGGCAGTATTGGAACGCCTTCCCACTGGAACGAAGCCATGAGATATCCCGAATTCTTCGACGAAGCCCCCCGCATCACGATGTACGACCCGCTCGCCAAGTTCCTCGGCGCGGCGGAGGGCGGCATCCTCGAGTATCGCTACATCGACGCCGTCAAGGCGGCGGGGCATTCCTGCCCGACCGTGGCCTCGGCCTGGCTGATGACGCTGCGGGCGCTGGAGGCGCTGTATCCGAAGGATGTGCCGGAGCGCGGCGCCATCCGCGCTGACTTCCGCCACGATGCCACGAGCGGCGTCACCGGCGTGATCGCCAACATCGTCACGCTGGTCACCGGGGCGACGCACGACACCGGCTTCAAGGGCCTGGCCGGTCGCTTCGACCGGCGCAATCTGCTGTTCTTCAACGCCGAGGTGCGCGACGAGATCCGTTTCAGCCGCCGGGACAGCGGCGCGGCGGTGGAGGTCACGGCGCACCTGGAGCGGGTGCCGGGCGACCCGCGCATGGGCGAGCTGATGGCGGCCTGCATCACCGGTCGCGCCACCGACGAGGTGCAGCGCGAGTTCGGCCGCCTGTGGCAGGCGCGGGTGCGCGCCATCCTGGTC
>JAEUNH010000204.1 GCA_016791205.1 Rhodocyclaceae bacterium
TTCCTCGTTGGCGGCGTCGAGCGCGCTGGTGGCCTCGTCGAGGATGGCGTAGCGCGGCCGCGCCAGCAGCACGCGGGCGAAGGCCAGGCGCTGCTGCTCGCCGATGGAGAGCACCTTCTCCCAGTCTCGTTCCGCGTCCAGCCCGCCGAAGCGCTCGGCGACGTCGGGCAGGTTCACGCGCTCGAGCAGGCGCAGCAGCTCGGCGTCGGGCGGCGGCCGTTCCCGGTCGGGATAGAGCAGCTGGCTGCGCAGCGTGCCGAGGATCATGTAGGGCTGCTGAGGCAGGAACAGGATGTCCTGCGGGTGCGGGCGCAGGATGCGGCCGCTGCCGCAGTACCACAGCCCGGCGATGGCGCGCAGCAGCGAGCTCTTGCCGCTGCCGCTCTCGCCCTCAATCAGCAGGCCCTCGCCGGGGGCGACGCTCAGCGAGAGGTTCTTCACCAGGGTGCGCGCGCCGCCCGGCGTCTGCAGCGTCAGGTGGTCGAGGACCAGCTGCGGCCCCGGCACGGTCTCGATCAGGCTGCCGCTGCGCGCCCGGCAGGCCGGCTCCGCCGCCAGCAGGCGCGAGAAGGCGTCGAGCCGGTCGATGCCGGCGACGAAGCGGCTCAGGCTCTCGAAGTTCTCGACGATCACCGAGACGGCGGAGAGCACCGCGGCGAAGGCGCCGGCGGCCTGCACCGCGCTGCCCACCTCCAGCTCGCCGGAGAGCACGTCGGCGGCGACGATGGCGCTGGGCAGGACGATGGTGAGCAGGCCGTAGGAATACTGGAACAGGTTGAGGAACAGCTGGCTCCTGATCAGCCGGTTGTAGTTGTCGAAGGCAGCGGCGAAGCGGCGCCGCACCTGGCGCGATTCCTGCGCCTCGCCGCGGTAGAAGGCGATCGATTCGGCGTTCTCGCGGATGCGCACCAGGCCGAAGCGGAAATCCGCCTCGCGCCTGAGTTGCATGAAGTTGAGGCCGATCAGCGGCCGGCCGAACAGCGCCAGCGTCGTCACGGTGCCGAAGATGGCGTAGAAGACGAGGAAGTACACCAGCACCCGCGAGATCGACCAGAGCACGGCGCTGAAGGCCGCCAGTTGCAGGGCCGCGCCGATCAGGACCAGCAGGAAATAGAGCGAGCGCTGGGTGAAGGTGTTGATGTCCTCGGCGATGCGCTGGTCGGGATTGTCGAGGCTGGCGTCGGCGTTGAGCTCATAGTAGTGGCGCCGGCTGAAGTAGCTGTCGAGGAAGCGCTCGGTCAGCCAGCGCCGCCAGTGGATGCCGAGCTTGTCGCGCACATAGTAGTAGAAGGCGTAGATCGGCACCGCCACCAGCAGCAGGCCGAGGCAGTAGCGGATGGCCTCCCAGAAGCGCTCGGCGTCGCGCGCCGCCAGGGCCGAGGTGAATTCCCCGGTCTGCTCGTTGAACAGCACTGCGAAGCGGGTCTGGCCGAGCAGCAGCAGCACCAGCAGCGACAGCAGCCCCCAGGCCTGCCACTTCCGGTCGAGGCGCCAGTACGGCGCGGCGATCGCCCAGAAGCGCTGCCAGACGTGGCGGTCGGGTGTCTTCGCTTCCATGACGGCATTGTAGCCGCCCTCAGCCCAGCAGCCAGGCCACCAGCGACAGCCCGGTCGTCGCCCAGAACACCACGGCATCGGCTTCCATGTCTTCCTCCTTTCCCTGCCGTGCAGGATACGGAGGCGGCAGGCTCAGGGCGTGAGCCTGTCAGTAGCGTTCGAGCGCGGCCTGCAGCTGGGCGGCGACTTCGCGGCGCAGGGCCGGCGGCGCCAGCACCTCGACGCCGGGGCCCTGGCGCAGGATGTCCATCACCAGTTCGCGGCTGTCCGAATAGGGAATCTCGAGGAGGTAGCTGCCGTCCTTGTCGAAGCGCGCCTTCTGCTTGGGGTGCCACTGCTCCTGGGCCACCCAGCGGGCCCGCTCGGGGCTGAAGCGCAGCCGGGCCCGCTGCACCCGGCGGCCGGAGAAGATGCCGTAGCCGGCGCCCAGCACCGCGTCGAGGGTCTTCTCGGGAACGTGGCGGGCCGGCTGCTCGATCAGCTCGGCGCGGCGGATGGCGTCCACCGCGAAGCTGCGCAGGTCGTTGCGCAGATGGCACCAGGCGTCGAGGTACCAGTTGTCGCGGTAGTACACCAGCCGCTGCGGCGAGACCTCGCGCTCGACGGTCTCGTCGCGGGCCCGCACGTAGTGGGCGATCAGCAATCTTTTCCGGCGCAGCAGCGCCGAGCCGACCGCGGCGAAGTGGTCGAGCGCCAGGCGGCGCGAGGCCATGCCGAGGATGCGGATGCGCTTGTGGATCTCGACGGTGCTGTCGTCGGCGGTGCCGAGCAGCGCCTGCAGGCGCGAGAGCAGCGGCGCGATGTGCGGCCCGAGCAGCCCGCCGGTATCGAGGTTGATCAGCAGGTGCTGCATGGTCAGCAGGGCATGCACCTCCTGCGCCGAAAACCACAGGCCGGGCAGCTCGTACTGCGCCGCGCCGCCCTCGCGCCCGGCGAAGCGGTAGCCGCCGGCCTCGCGGTCCCAGACGATGGGGGCGTTGAGGCGGTTGCGCATGTACTCGAGGTCGCGCTTGATGGTCGCCGGCGAGACTTCCAGCTTCTCAATCAGCAGGGCGAAGGGAACGGTCTTCTTCTCGTTGAGCAGCTGGTCGATGCGGTAGAAGCGCTCGGTGCGGTCCATGGACGATGATCCGGTGGCTCACGGGATGAGCCGGATTATGCCTGAACCGCCCCGCCCTGCGCGTCGAAGTAATGGGGCGGCTCGAACAGCGAGGCGATGGCGGCCCGGGCAATGCGCTTGTCGTCGGGCACCACGTAGAGCACCGGGGTGATCATCTCCTCGAAGATGCCGCGCAGGCTGCGGGCGCCGACCTTGTATTCGATGGCCAGCTCGGCGATCTGCTCGAACACCAGCGGGGCGATCTCCAGCTCGACGCCCTCGCCCTTGAGGATCTCGCGGAACTGGCGGTAGATGGCGTTGCGCGGCACCGTCATGATGCGCACCAGCATCGCCTTGTCGAGATCCTGGAAGCTGGCGATGATGGGCAGCCGGCCGGCGAACTCCGGAATCAGGCCGTACTCGAACAAGTCGGTCGGCTTGACCCGGGCATTGAGCCGGTCGAGGATGTGCTGGTCGTCGCCGCCGGTGGTGGAAATGAAGCCGAAGGCGTGGGTCTTGGCGAGGATGCCGCGCAGGCCGACGAAAGCGCCGCCGCAGATGAACAGGATGTTGGTGGTGTCGACGTACTGGCCGTGCTTCAGGCGCACCGGCGCCCCCTCCATGATCTTCAGCAGGGCATGCTGCACGCTCTCGCCCGAGGCGCCCCGCGCCTGGCCGCTGATGGCCTTGAGCTTGTCCACCTCGTCGATGAAGACGATCCCCTGCTGCGCGTGTTCGATGTTGCCATCGGCCTTGTCGAG
>JAEUNH010000212.1 GCA_016791205.1 Rhodocyclaceae bacterium
ACGTTGGAGCCGCCGGTGTCGACGCCGATCTCGCGCAGCACCGCGATCGAGGCGTTGCGCATGATCTGGTATTCCTTGTCCGTCAGCGTCTGCGACGGCGCCACGGTGATGGAGTCGCCGGTGTGCACGCCCATCGGGTCGAGGTTCTCGATGGAGCAGACGATGATGCAGTTGTCCTTGCGGTCGCGGACCACCTCCATCTCGAATTCCTTCCAGCCGATCAGCGACTCCTCGATGAGCAGCTCTTTGGTCGGGCTGGCCTCCAGGCCGCGCTCGCAGATGGTGACGAACTCTTCCTTGTTGTAGGCGATGCCGCCGCCGCTGCCGCCCATGGTGAAGGACGGGCGGATGATGGACGGGAAGCCGAGGGCGGCCTGCACCTGCAGCGCCTCCTCCATGCTGTGGGCGATGGCGGAACGCGCCGAGCCCAATCCGATCCGGGTCATCGCCGCCTTGAACTTCTCGCGGTCCTCGGCCTTGTCGATGGCCTCGCGCGAGGCGCCGATCATCTCGACGCCGTATTTCTCCAGCACGCCGTGGCGGGCCAGATCCAGCGCGCAGTTGAGCGCCGTCTGGCCGCCCATCGTCGGCAGCAGCGCGTCGGGACGCTCCCGGGCGATGATCTTCTCGATGACCGTCCAGTGGATCGGCTCGATGTAGGTGACGTCGGCCATCTCCGGATCTGTCATGATCGTCGCCGGATTGGAGTTGACCAGGATGACCTTGTAGCCCTCGTCGCGCAGCGCCTTGCAGGCCTGGGCGCCGGAATAGTCGAACTCGCAGGCCTGGCCGATGATGATCGGGCCGGCGCCGATGATGAGGATCGAGTGGATGTCGCTGCGCTTAGGCATTCTTTTCCTGCATCAGCTGGATGAAACGGTCGAACAGGTACGACACGTCATGCGGGCCCGGGCTCGCCTCGGGATGGCCCTGGAAGCAGAAGGCCGGCACGTCGGTGCGCGCCAGGCCCTGCAGGCTGCCGTCGAAGAGCGAAACATGCGTCACGCGCAGGTTGGTTGGCAGCGTGTCCGCATCGACAGCGAAACCATGGTTCTGGCTGGTGATGAGCACCTGGCCGGTGTCGAGGTCCTTCACCGGATGGTTGGCGCCGTGGTGGCCGAACTTCATTTTCGCCGTCTTCGCGCCGGACGCCAGTCCCATCAGCTGATGGCCGAGGCAGATGCCGAAAGTCGGGATGCCGCGCGACAGTATCTCGCGGATGGCGGCGATGGCGTAATCGCAAGGCTCGGGATCGCCCGGTCCGTTGGAGAGGAACACGCCGTCGGGATTCAAAGCCAGCGCCTCGGCCTCAGACGCTTGCGCCGGCAGCACGGTCACGCGGCAGCCGCGGGAGACCAGCATGCGCAGGATGTTGCGCTTGATGCCGTAATCGTAGGCGACGACGTGGAAGCGCGAGGACTCCGGCGTGACATGGCCCTTGCCGAGCGCCCATTCGCCTTCGTGCCAGGCATAGGACTTGTCGGCGCTGACCACCTTGGCCAGGTCCATGCCGGCCAGGCCGGGAAAGCGCCGTGCTGCGGCGACCGACTTTTCCTCATCCACCTCGCCGCTTGCCAGGCAGCCATTCTGCGCGCCCATCTCGCGCAGGATGCGCGTCAGCTTGCGCGTGTCGATCCCGGCGATGGCGATGACGTTCTCGGCCTTCAGGTAGTCGGACAGGGTCTGCTCGGAGCGGAAGTTCGAGGCCAGCAGCGGCAGGTCGCGGATCACCAGGCCGGCGGCATGCACTTTCGCCGCCTCGCAGTCCTCGCGGTTGATGCCCGTGTTGCCGATGTGGGGATAGGTCAGGGTGACGATCTGCCGGCAATACGAGGGATCGGTGAGGATCTCCTGATAGCCGGTGATGGCGGTGTTGAAAACCACCTCGCCGACGCTCGATCCGGTGGCGCCGATGCCGATTCCGCGAAATACCGTGCCATCCGCTAAGGCGAGGATGGCATTCGGAAAATCAGACACTTAAGCGCTCCTGTCGGCACTGCGCAGGCATGCCGGGACGACTCACGGACCATGCTGCGGATTGTTGTAGATATGCGAAGCGGGTCAGGCTGCGCACCTGTCCCGCTAGGATCAAACTTTCGAATTTTAACTCAAGGACAGTTCGTCCTGCAAACTTCAGCGCAGGCCCAGGACGTCCTGCATGTCGTAGAGGCCGCTCTTGCGGCCGGCCAGGAAGCGCGCCGCGCGCAGGCTGCCCAGGGCATAGGGCATGCGCGAGGCCGCCTTGTGGGTGATCTCGACCCGCTCGCCGGTGCCGGCGAAGAGCACGGTATGGTCGCCGACGATGTCGCCGCCGCGCACCGTGGCGAAGCCGATGGTGGAGGGGTCGCGCTCGCCGGTGACCCCTTCGCGGCCGTACACCGCGCATTGCTTCAGGTCGCGGCCCAGCGCCGCCGCCACCACCTCGCCCATGCGCAGGGCCGTGCCGGAGGGCGCATCGACCTTGTGGCGGTGGTGGGCTTCGATCACCTCGATGTCGTAGCCCTGCGCCAGCACGCGGGCGGCGGTGTCGAGCAGCTTGAAGACGAGGTTCACCCCCACGGCCATGTTCGGTGCGAAGACGATCGGGATGTCGCGCCCGGCATGCTCGATGGCCTTCTTCTGCTCGGCCTCCATGCCGGTGGTGCCGATCACCATCGCCACGCCGTGCTTGCGGCAGCTGGCCAGGTGCGCCAGCGTCCCGGCCGGCCGGGTGAAATCGATCAGGCAATCGACGCCAGCCAGCGCGGCATCGAAGTCGGCGCGGATGGGGGTGCCGCAGGGGGCGCCGACCAGTTCGCCGGCGTCCTTGCCGAGGTAGGCGCTCCCGGCCACGTCCAGGGCCGCGGCCAGTTGCATGTCCTCGGCCTTGAGGACGGTCTCGATGAGCATGCGTCCCATGCGGCCGGAACTGCCGGCGATCGCGATTCTCATTGTCTGCTCCGCTTGCTGAGGCCCCGCTGCGGGGAGATTATTTCGTGTCCGCTGCCGGCGAAGCCGCTTCGGCCTTCTTGGCCTCTTCGGCTTGCTTGTCGTCCGCCGCCTTCTTCAGGGCGGGATCCGGCTCGATCTCGATGATGCGGCTGCGCGCCGCGCCGGCGGCTTCGGCGCCGGCCTGGGCTTCTCCGGCTTCGGCGCCGGTCACGTCGCCGGCGACCCGCACCAGCTTGTTGTCCTCGAAGAAGACGGCCAGACGCCGCTGCTGCAGCTCGCCCCGGCCCGGCTTGAAGCGGTAGATATAGTCCCAGCGATCGGCGTGGAAGATGTCCGTCACCAGCGGCGTGCCGAGCAGGAATCGCACCTGGTCGCGGCTCATGCCGGGTTTCAGCTGGGCGACCATTTCCTGGGAAATGTAGTTGCCCTGGCGGATGTCGATGCGATACGGGGTGACGACCGAAGTCACTTCCGGGACCTGCATGTTGGAGCAGGCTGCCAAGAGCGGCAAAAGGGGCAGCAGGCGCAGGAATCTCATGCGGGATAGAAGACCGGGAATTCTCAACGAACGCGCGAGACTATATCATACCCGTCGTTCCCTCCCGACCCGCGGCCGCCATGAGCAACTCGCAAGACCTGAAAAGCATGGGCCTCAAGGCGACCTTCCCGCGCCTGAAGATCCTCGACCTGTTCCAGAAGCTGCAGGCCGACACCGGCAGCCGCCACATGACGGCAGAAGACGTGTACCGGGCGCTGCTCGCCGAGGGCATGGACATCGGCCTGGCCACGGTATACCGCGTGCTGACCCAGTTCGAGCAGGCCGGCCTGCTGGAGAGGCACTACTTCGAGTCGGGCAAGGCCGTCTTCGAGCTGAACGAAGGCCGGCACCACGACCACCTGGTCTGCCTGCAATGCGGCAAGGTCGAGGAATTCTACGATCCCGAGATCGAGAAGCGGCAGAACAAGATCGCCAAGGAGCGCGGCTTCCAGGTGCACGAGCACGCACTCCACCTCTACGCCGACTGCATCAACCCGGACTGCCCCAACAAGAAGCCGGCGCGCTGAGCGCCCGATCCATGGAAGCCTTCCTGACGTCGACCGTCCTCGTCGCGCTGGCGGAAATCGGCGACAAGACACAGCTCCTCTCCTTCGTCCTGGCGGCGCGCTTGCGCAAACCCGGCGCCATCATTGCCGGCATCTTTGTCGCCACCCTCTTCAACCATGCCCTGGCCGGCTCGGTCGGGGTATGGCTGGCGAGCCTGATGCCGACCCGGCTGCTGCCCTGGGCCATCGGCTTGCTGTTCGTCGGCTTCGGCCTGTGGACCCTGCATCCGGACTCGCTCGACGACAATCCCAAGCTGCATCGCGCCGGCGCCTTCGTCACCGCCACGATTGCCTTTTTCATCGCCGAGATGGGCGACAAGACGCAGTTGGCGACGGTGGCGCTGGGGGCAAGGTTCGACATGCTGGCCGCGGTGGTGCTCGGCACGACGCTAGGCATGCTGATCGCCAACATCCCCGCCGTGCTGGTCGGCGAGGCGCTGGCACAGAAGCTGCCGATGAAAGCCATCCGCCATGCCGCGGCGGCGGTGTTCATCGTCACCGGCGCGGTGACGATCGTCGGCATGCCGGGAAGCGCTCAGTAGCCGAGCATCTCCGTCGCATGCTTGCGGGTGGTCGGCGTGATCTTCACGCCGCCCAGCATGCGGGCGATCTCCTCGATGCGGCCGTCGCGGTCCAGCGGCCTCACCCGGCTGACGACGCCGCCGCCGGCCCCTTCCTTGGCGATGGTCCACTGCCAGTCGGCCTGCGCCGCCACCTGCGGCAGATGGGTGACGCACAGGACCTGGCGCTGGGCGCCGAGCTGCCTGAGCAGGCGGCCGACGATTTCCGCCACCCCGCCGCCGATGCCGACGTCGACCTCGTCGAAGACCAGGGTCGGCACGTTGCCGGCCGCCGAGGCGATGACCTGGATGGCCAGACCGATGCGGGACAGCTCGCCGCCGGAAGCCACCTTCGACAGCGGCCCGGCCGGCTGGCCCGGATGGGCGCAGACGAGGAACGCCACGTTCTCCAGCCCGTAGGCGGCGCCTTCGGGCAGTCGCTCGAGCGCCACCTCGAAGCGGCCGCCCGGCATGGCCAGTTGCTGCATGGCCTCGGTCACCGCCTTGCCCAGGTCCGCCGCCGCCTTGCGGCGACCCTTGCTCAGGGTTTCCGCACGGGCAAGGTAGTCGCGCTGCGCTTGCACCTCGCGCTCGGCCAGCGCGGCGGCATCCTGCAGGGTCTCCAGTTCGAGCAGCCGGGCGCCCCAGCCGGCCAGCAGCTGCGGCAACTCCTCGGGGTGGACCCGGTATTTGCGGGAGGCATCCTGCACCGCATGGATGCGGCCCTCCACCTCGGCCAGGCGCGCCGGATCGACGTCGATGCGGTCACGGTAATGGCGCAGGGCATGGGCCGCTTCCTGCATCTGGATCTGGGCGCCCTCGATGGTTTCCAATGTGCCCTTGAGCGAGGGGTCGTAGTCGATCAACTGGCGCAACCGGGCGCCGATGCGCTCGACCTGCCACATGGCCGCCTGTTCGCCCTCGGACAGGCCTTCCAGCGCTTCCTCGACGCCGGCCTGGAGCGAGGCGGCATGGGCCAGGCGCTTGTGCTCCAGCCCGGTCTCTGCCCAGGTATCGGCATCGAAACCAAGCGCTGAGACCTCCTTCACCTGCCATGCCAGCATCTCGCGCTCGCGGGCAAGGGCCTCGTGGTTCTTTTCGGCGGCCAGGCGGGCTTCGCGGGCCTTGCGCCAGGCGCCATGCAAGGCCGCCACTTCGCCGGCCAGGGCGCGCTGGGCGGCGAGGCTGTCGAGCAGCTGGCGCTGGGCATCGGCGCGCAGCAGGCTGTGATGGGCGTGCTGGCCGTGAATGTCGGCCAGGAAGTCGGCGGCCTCCCGCAATTGGGTCAGGGTCGCCGGCACACCGTTGATGTAGCCGCGGGAGCGGCCGTTCGACTCGATCACCCGCCGCAGCAGGCAGCCATCGCCCTCGAAATCGCCGGCCTGCAGCCAGCGCTCCAGGAGGCTGCCGGCCGCCAGCTCGAACTCGGCGGAGATCTCGGCCTTGTCACGCCCGGCCCGCACCGCGGCCGGCTCGGCGCGCTCGCCCAGGGCCAGGGACAACGCATCGACCAGGATCGACTTGCCGGCGCCGGTCTCGCCGGTCAGGGCGCCGAAGCCGGAGGCGAATTCCAGCTCCAGCTCGTCGACGATGACGTAGTCGCGGATATAGAGGCGCTTCAGCATCAGTAGCTGCGCGGCGTTTCGCTCCAGTGCAGCTTCTCCCGCAGCATGGCGAAATAGCTGTAGCCGAGCGGATGCAGCAGGCGGATGGAGCGGTGCGAGCGCGCCACATCGACCCGGTCGCCCGCCACCAGCTCGAACTTCTCCTGGCCGTCGGCATGCACCCGGGCGCGGTGCGGGGCGCGGATGACGATCTCGATTCGGCTGGCGTCGCTGACAGTGATCGGCCGGTTCGACAGGGCATGCGGGCAGAGCGGCACCAGGGCGATGCCGGGCACCGCCGGATGCAGGATCGGACCGTTGGCCGACAGCGCGTAGGCGGTGGAGCCGGTCGGGGTGGCGACGATCAGGCCGTCGGAGCGCTGGTTGTAGATGAACTCGCCGTCGATCGACACGGCGAATTCGATCATGCGGCCGAGATCGCCCTTGTTCACCACCACGTCGTTGAGGGCCTGGGTCTGGAATACGCAGGCGCCGTCGCGGCTGACCGTGGCGTCGAGTAGAAAGCGCCGCTCGTCCTTGAAGCGGCCCTCCAGCAGGTCGGCCACCCCGTCGAGCATGTCGTCGCGCGCCAGATCGGTCATGAAGCCCAGCCGCCCCTGGTTTACCCCAACCAGGGGCACGCCCGATTCGGCCAGCTGGCGGGCCGCCGTCAGCATCGAGCCGTCGCCGCCGAGCACGATGGCAAGGTCGGCGCGCTGGCCGATGACGGCATAGGAGGCGACCGGAAAGCCGTCCGCCCCGACCAGGGCCGCCGTGCCCTCTTCGACCATCACCGCGACATCGCGGCTGCGGAGAAACGCGGCCAGATTCAGCAGCGACTCGGCGATCTCGGGGCTTTTGTACTTGCCGATCAGGGCAATAGTGCGAAATACCGGATTCATGGCGGGAATTTAACCACAAATCCCCCTCTTGCGATTGCGGCAAGGCGACGCCATTTTTGTACAATGGGCCCGATGCTCGACCAACGCTCCCAGATCCTTCTCAAGACCCTGATCGAACGCTACGTGGCCGAAGGCCAGCCGGTGGGTTCGCGCGCCCTGTCGAAGTATTCCGGCCTGGAGCTCTCGCCGGCGACGGTGCGCAACGTCATGTCCGACCTGGAGGAGCTGGGTTTCATCGCCAGCCCGCACACCTCGGCCGGGCGCGTGCCGACGCCGCGTGGCTACCGCTTCTTCGTCGACAGTCTGCTCACCGTGCGGCCGCTGGCCGAGGCACAGATCCATGAGTTGGAGGAGCACCTGCAGCCCAACCATCCCCAGCGCCTGATCAGCTCGGCCTCGCAGCTGCTCTCCGAACTGACGCGCTTTGCCGGGGTGGTGGTGGCGCCCAGGCGGGTGACGCCCAAGATCCGCCAGATCGAGTTCCTCGGGCTGTCCGAGAAGCGCATCCTGCTCATTATCGTCACGGCCCAGGGCGACGTGCAGAACCGCATCCTGTTCACCCAGCGCGCCTATTCGCCGGCGGAACTGGTCAGCGCCGCCAATTACCTCAACCAGCATTTCGCCGGCATGGACTTCGGCGAGATCCGCAGCCGGGTGCACGACGAGCTGCGCCAGCTGCGCGCCGACATGACCGAGCTGATGACCGCCGCGCTGCAGGCCGGCGACGAGGCCGTCTCCGAGACCGCCGACCAGTACGTCATCTCGGGGGAGAAGAACCTGCTCGACGTGGCGGACATCTCCTCGAACATGAGCCGCCTGCGCGAGCTGTTCGCCCTCTTCGAGCAGCGCACCAGCCTGGTCCAGCTGCTGGATCTCTCCAGGCGCGCCGAGGGCGTCCAGGTGTTCATCGGCGGCGAATCGGGATTGGCGCCGCTCGACGAGTGCAGCGTCATCACCGCACCTTACGAGGTCAATGGCCGTGTGGTCGGCTCGGTCGGCGTCATCGGGCCGACCCGGATGGCCTACGACCGGGTCATCCCCATCGTCGACATCACCGCCAAGCTGCTCTCCAGCGCCCTCTCGGCGCCATGAACCAGCGCGCGGTCCTGCTCATCAACCTGGGCACGCCCGAAGCGCCGACGGCGCCGGCCCTGCGCAAGTATCTGAAGCAGTTCCTCTGGGACCCGCGCGTGGTGGAATTGCCGCGCCCGCTCTGGTGGCTGGTGCTCAACGGCATCATCCTCAACGTCCGGCCGGGAAAATCCGCCGAGAAATACGCCAGGATCTGGACGTCGGAAGGCTCGCCGCTGAAGGTGCATACCGAGCGGCAGGCCAAGCTGCTGCGCGGCTACCTGGGCCAGGCCGGGCAAGGCGACATCGTCATCGAGTGGGCCATGCGCTATGGCGAACCTTCGGTGGCGGCCGCGCTGGAGCGGCTGAAGGCCTGCGGCTGCGGCCGCATACTGGTGGTGCCGCTCTATCCCCAGTATTCGCTGAGCACCACGGCCAGTGCCATGGATGCCGTGTCGGCGTGGGCCCGGCGCACTCCCCGGGCGGCGCAGATCGAGTCGGTGCCCAGCTTCCACGACGATCCCCGCTACATTGCCGCCCTGGCCAGCAGCATCAACGCCCACTGGATGGATTACGGCCGGCCCGAAAAGCTGGTGATGAGCTTCCATGGCCTGCCGAAAGTCAGCATCGCGCGCGGCGACCCCTATTACGGGCAGTGCCTGGAGAGCGGTCAGCGGCTGGCGGGCGCGCTCGGCCTGACCGAAGCGGATTTCGCGATCACCTTCCAGTCGCGCTTCGGGCCGGCCGAATGGCTGCAGCCCTACACCCAGGCCAGCCTCGAATCGCTGGCGCGGGCGGGCGTCCGGCGGGTGGACGTGGTCTGCCCGGGCTTCGTCTCGGACTGCCTGGAAACGCTGGAGGAGATCGCCATCGAATGCAAGGCGGCCTTTCTCGCCGCCGGCGGACAGGAATTCCGCTACATCCCCTGCCTCAACGAACGCCACGAGTGGATCGAGGCGCTCGCCCGCCTGGTGCGGGACAGGTTGGGCTGACCCCTTCAGGCGCGCGACGTGCGCTGCCTGCGCCGGGTCGCCCCGGGGTCGAAATTCCCGTCCATCTGGCGGATCGCGCTGCGCCGCGCCTTGACGGCCAGCTTGAAAGCGCCTTCTTCCCCGTACTTGTTCACCGAGAACTTGACGCGCTTGGCGCGCCCGTCGGGCAACACCCAGGAGGCCACCCAGAACCAGCGTTTTTCCTGGGCCGGCTTCTGGCTGGTTTCCGAAGCGCAGTAGCGGCAAACCCCGACCACCCCGGATTTATTGTTCTTTTTCCGGATCTCGGCATGTTCCCGCTTGGACAGCGGCGGATGCCTGGCGACCACCTGGTCGCGATAGGCCTTGGCGGCGCTCAGGGCCTTGGCTTTGCCGCCGAGCACGCCGTCGCTGAACTGCCGGCGGAAGATGACGCCACGGCGCTGGATGGTCACCAGCCAGCCATGGGTGCGACTGGTTTCGTTATCGACACGGGTCACCCCGTAGATGGGTATCTTGTTCTTCACCTTGGTCTCCGGGCGGCAATGGGTATTCAGCATGGTTTTCGGCCGGCCCGGATATTTCTTTAGCCGCTTGAATTCCGCCCGCTCCGCCCAATACTTGGGGAAACCGCCTGGAGAGGCCATGGAACCGACCCGCATCGTTGTCTGCCCCAGTTGCGCCGCCCCCAACCGGGTGGCCGAGGCCCGCCTGGCCGACGGCCCGACCTGCGGCAAGTGCAAGCAGCGCCTGTTTACCGGCCACCCCGTCGAACTCGATGCCGGCGCCTTCGAGGCCCAGGTCGGTCGCAGCGACATTCCGGTGGTGGTGGACTTCTGGGCGCCCTGGTGCGGTCCCTGCCGGATGATGGCCCCGGCCTACGCGCAGGCCGCCCATCAGCTCGAACCCCGCTACCGGCTGGCCAAGCTCAATACCGAGGAGGCGCAGGAGATCGCCGCCCGCTTCGGCATCCGCAGCATCCCGACGCTGGTGATCTTCCGCGACGGCCGGGAGATCGCCCGCCAGTCCGGTGCCATGGACACCGGCAACCTGGTGCGCTGGATCACCGCCCAGGCCTGAGTTCCCGCCGCCCGTCGTCAACGGGTGAAAACGCTCAAGTTTTGCCGGTTGCTGCCGTTAGAGATCCCCGAGACGCCCTGGCGCTCGAATCGCGCCGCGAACATTTACTTTCTGCGAAAGCTTCGTTCCCGGGCCAGCTTCTTTCGTCGCGCCAGGCGCGTCTCACCACTCCCCCAGGCCAAAGCTCCTCCCCGTGAATGCAGGCGATTGCCGTATCACGGAGACCGACTTTTGCGCCGGACAATAGCGAGCGGGCCCCGCTTCAGGATTTGCCGGCTTCCCCGGCGGGAGGCGGCTCCTCGATCGGCTCCAGTTCCAGCTCGATTTCAAGGGTATCTTCAGAAACCGGCTTGTGCGCCGCCTCGCCGTGGCTGGCGAGGCTGTGGTCGGCCGCCGCCAGCCGCCGGATGGCGGTGGCCACCAGCTTTTTCTGGAAGCGCTGGAAGCACTCCTCGGTGGCCAGGGCCAGGGCGGCGGTGTTGATGTCCAGATAGGTCACCGAGGTCAGCGTCACCACCGTGGCGCAGCGGCGCGGCGCGTCCTGGTTGAGATAGGCCATCTCGCCCACCACCTCGCCGACGCCGAGGCGGCAGATGGCCCGATCATCGACCGAGACCTCGACCTCTCCCTCGATCAGGATGCCGAAGCCGGCCTCCTCGGCCCCCTCGCGCATCAGCAGGGTATCCGGCGCGATCTGCCGCCAGGTGCTGATGCGCAGCACCTCCCACAGTTCCACCTCCTCGAAACCCTGGAAGAACTCCAGCCGCTTGAGGATTTCCAGCCGCGAGGTGTCGAGCGCCACCCAGTTGTCGTCCACGATCTGGTAGCGCACGGAGGACAGGTCCTGGGCCATCTCGGCGCCGTTGCGGTAGCGCGAATAGAGATCCTTCTCCAGCGCCCGGCGGATGATGTTATCCATGGCAACCGGCACGTTGGGATTGATCTGGCTGGGCATCGGCGGGTCGGCGTTGACGATCTTGTAGACCAGCTGGGCGGTGTTGGCGGCGCGGAACGGCAGGCGCCCGGTGAGCAGATGGAACAGCACCACGCCGAGCGAGTACAGGTCGGTCTTCTGGTTGAGCGGGTAGCCCTTGATCTGCTCCGGCGACATATAGGCCGGCGAGCCGACGCCCATGATGAAGGTCGAGTCGGACTCGCTCTTCTTGGCGGTGTTCAGGGCCAGGCCGAAATCCATGATCTTGACGTTGTCCTCGTCGTCCACCACGATATTGGCCGGCTTGATGTCGCGGTGGATGACGCCCTGCTTGAAGGCGTAATCGAGCGCCAGGCAGCATTTGAAGACGATGCCGACCACCCGGTGCAGCGGCAGCAGCTTCTCGAAGGTACAGAAGCTCGACAGTTCCCGGCCGGTGACGTACTCCATCACGATGTAGGCCTGTTCCTCCTCGAGCACCGTGTCGTGGATGCGGATGATGTTGGGGTGGTCGAGTTTCCTGGCCATCGCCCCTTCGGTGGCGAACAGTTTTTTCAGGCGGCGCGTCCACTGCGCCTCGTCGGCCCCACCCTTGAAGCGCACCAGCTTGATTGCCACCGGCTCCGGACGATCGGGATCCTCGGCGAGATAGACCGTCGCCGTGGCCCCCTTGCCCAGCTCGCGAACCACGCGGTACTTGCCGATGCTGTCCATGTCTGCGCGCATTCCGTCCCAGCACTCATGCTAACAGGACGCCGGTCCACTTGAAATGGCCGGCATCGCCCCCATAGTGTTTTGATATTTGCAGGGAGATCAAAGAGATGCATGACACACCCGCCGTTCCGGAGGCGCCGCAGCCTGAAACAGGGGCCGGCCAGCCGCAGGCCGAGGCGCCTGAAACCATGCCCAGCCTGGAAGCGCTGCTGCGCCAGGCCGAGTTGAAAGCCGAGGAGCACCACGACGCCTGGCTGCGTGCCAAGGCCGAGACCGACAACCTGCGCCGCCGCGCTCAGGAGGACATCGCCAAGGCGCATAAATACGCCGCCGACAAGTTCGCCGCCGAAATGCTGCCGGTCAAGGACAGCCTGGAGGCAGCGCTGGCCACCGAGAACGCCACGGTCGAGAACCTGAAGAGCGGCGTCGAACTGACTCTGAGGCAGCTGACCGCCGCCTTCGACAAGTCCGGCCTGGCCGAAATCAACCCGGCCGGCGAGAAGTTCGACCCTCACCGCCACCAGGCCATCAGCGCCATCGAGGAGGACGGCGAGCCGAACCGGGTGCTACAGGTCCTGCAAAAGGGCTACGCGTTGCACGAACGGATTGTCCGGCCTGCGCTGGTGATCGTCTCGAAAGCCAGGAGCGCTTGAAAAAACCTTTCAAAACCCCATATCGAACACACGCTTAACCAACAAACAAGGACTCATCATGGGCAAGATCATCGGCATCGACCTCGGCACCACCAACTCCTGCGTCGCGGTCATGGAGGGCGGCAAGCCCAAGGTCATCGAAAACTCGGAAGGCGCCCGCACCACACCGTCCGTCGTCGCCTACGCGGACGACGGCGAGGTGCTCTGCGGCGCCGCGGCCAAGCGCCAGGCGGTGACCAACGCCAAGAACACCCTCTTCGCGGTCAAGCGCCTGATCGGCCGCCGCTTCGAGGAGAAGGAGGTGCAGAAGGACATCGACCTGATGCCCTTCAGGATCGTCAAGGCCGACAACAACGACGCCTGGGTGGAGGTGCGCGGCCAGAAGATGGCGCCGCCGCAGGTCTCCGCCGAAGTGCTGCGCAAGATGAAGAAGACCGCGGAGGACTACCTCGGCGAGGAAGTCACCGAGGCCGTCATCACCGTGCCGGCCTACTTCAACGATTCCCAGCGCCAGGCCACCAAGGACGCCGGCAAGATCGCCGGCCTGGAAGTCAAGCGCATCATCAACGAGCCGACCGCGGCGGCCATCTCCTTCGGCCTCGACAAGAAGGAAGGCGACCGCAGGATCGCGGTGTATGACCTCGGCGGCGGCACCTTCGACATCTCCATCATCGACATCGCCGAGATCGAGGGCGAGCACCAGTTCGAGGTGCTGTCGACGAATGGAGACACCTTCCTCGGCGGCGAGGACTTCGACCAGCGCCTGATCGACTACATCGTCACCGCATTCAAGAAGGAACAGGGCGTCGACCTGAAGAACGACGTGCTGGCCCTGCAGCGCCTGAAGGAGGCCGCCGAAAAGGCCAAGATCGAGCTTTCCGGCTCGCAGCAGACCGAGATCAACCTGCCCTACATCACGGCCGACGCCTCGGGCCCGAAGCACCTGACCCTGAAGATCACCCGCGCCAAGTTCGAATCGCTGGTGGAGGATCTCATCGCCCGCACCGTCGAGCCCTGCCGCATCGCCATCAAGGACGCCGGCGTCAAAGTCTCCGACATCGAGGACGTGATCCTGGTCGGCGGCATGACCCGCATGCCCAAGGTCCAGGACACGGTGAAGCAGTTCTTCGGCAAGGAGCCGCGGAAAGACGTGAACCCCGACGAGGCGGTGGCCGTCGGCGCCGCCATTCAGGCCGGGGTGCTGCAGGGCGAAGTGAAGGACGTGCTGCTGCTCGACGTCACGCCGCTGTCGCTCGGCATCGAGACGCTCGGCGGGGTGATGACCAAGCTGATCGGCAAGAACACCACCATCCCGACCAAGCAGAGTCAGGTGTTCTCCACCGCCGACGACAACCAGTCGGCGGTGACCATCCATGTGCTGCAGGGCGAGCGCGAGATGGCCTCCGGCAACAAGAGCCTCGGCCAGTTCAACCTCACCGACATCCCGCCGGCGCCGCGCGGCATGCCGCAGATCGAGGTCACCTTCGACATCGACGCCAACGGCATCCTGCATGTCTCGGCCAAGGACAAGGCCACCGGCAAGGAGAACAAGATCAAGATCCAGGCGAGCTCGGGCTTGAGCGAGGACGAGATCAACCGCATGGTGAAGGATGCCGAGGCCCACGCCGAGGAGGACCGCAAGCTGCACGAGCTGGTGAATGCCCGCAACGGCTGCGACGCCATGATCCATTCGGTGAAGAAGGCCCTGGCCGACTATGGCGAGAAGATCGACGGCGACGAGAAAGGCAGGATCGAAGCCGCCATCAAGGAGGCCGAGGAAGCCATCAAGGGCGGCGACAAGGAAGCCATCGAGGCCAAGACCGCGGCCCTGGCCCAGACCAGCCAGAAGCTCGGCGAAAAGATCTATGCCGAGCAACAGGCCGCTGCGGGCGCGGCGGCGGGAGCCACCGGCGGCGAAGCCGACGGCAAGAAGGACGAAGGCGATGTGGTGGACGCCGAGTTCACGGAAGTCAAGGACAAGAAGGGTTAGCAGGCTGTTGAAATTCGCCCGCGTGTAAACGAACTTGGCGGGTTATGCGTTATGGATATTGTGTTCATGATATCGGTGGGGTGAGCGGGATGCGTGGAACGGATGCAATGCAGG
>JAEUNH010000233.1 GCA_016791205.1 Rhodocyclaceae bacterium
CGGCGGCAACGCCAAGGTGGTCGAAGTGCCGCCGGGCCCGCCGGTGCTCTCGCCCATCGTCGCCGAGATCTACGGCCCCGACTACGCCGGCCAGGTCGCCGTGGCGAAGGAAGTGCGCAAGGCCTTCGAGGGCACGGCCGACATCGTCGGCGTCGACGACTCCGTGCAGGCCGACGCGCAGAAGTTCGTCTTGCGCGTTTCGCAGAGCAAGGCGGCGCTCCTGGGCGTGGCGCAGAAGGACATCGTCGAGGTGGTGCGCCTCGGCCTCGCCGGCGAGAACGTCACGCCGGCCCACTCGCAGGACGCCAAGTACGAGATCCCGGTGCGCGTGACCCTCGCGCCGGAGAAGCAGAATTCTCTCGACGCGCTGCTCAAGCTGACGGTGCGCGCCACAATGGGAGAACAGCGCGGAAAAATGGTGCCGGTCTCCGAGCTGGTGGAAGTGCGTCAAGCTTTGCGCGAGAAGGCCATCTACCACAAGGACCTGCTGCCGGTGGTGTACGTCACCGGCGACATGGGCGGCAAGCTCGACTCGCCGCTCTACGGCATGTTCGACATCCGCTCCAAAGTGAATCGCATGGCGCTGGACGCTTTTCCCAACGCCGGCGGAACCCTCGGCGAGTATTTCATCCGCCAGCCGAAGGACCCCTACGCCGGTTATTCGCTGAAGTGGGACGGCGAGTGGAAAGTGACCTACGAGACCTTCCGCGACATGGGCCTCGCCTACGCCGTCGGCCTGGTCCTCATCTACCTGCTGGTGGTGGCGCAGTTCAAGAGCTACCTGGTGCCGCTGATCATCATGGCGCCGATCCCGCTCACCCTCATCGGCGTCATGCCCGGCCACGCGCTGCTCGGCAGCCAGTTCACCGCCACCTCGATGATCGGCATGATCGCGCTGGCCGGCATCATCGTGCGCAACTCCATCCTGCTGGTGGACTTCATCAACGAGCAGGTGGCCGGCGGCATGGACTTCGCCGAGGCGGTGATCCAGGCCGGCATCATCCGCGCCAAGCCCATCGCCCTGACCGGGCTGGCCGCCATGATCGGCGCCATCTTCATCCTCGACGACCCCATCTTCAACGGCCTCGCCATCAGCCTGATCTTCGGCATCTTCGTGTCGACCCTGCTGACCCTGGTGGTGATCCCGGTGCTCTACTACGCCGCGATGAAGCACCGCCTGACGCCGTCCCGCGCAGACTGACTTTTTCCTGTGTAACCGAAGTCACACAGGGGGCCGCAAAGCTTGACCCCCGCATGGCGGATGAATACATTGGGCCGCAGCCATAGGGTAACGACATGAAAGCAAACCTCCCCTCCCGCCGCACCGGCCTCGCGCTGCTCGGCATCGTCCTCCTTGCCGCCTTCCTCTTCGTCGTCGCGCGCACCGGTCCCTTCGCGCCGACTCGCGTCACCGTGACGGAGGTGAAGTCGGGCAACGTCGCGCCGGCGCTGTTCGGCATCGGCACGGTGGAGGCGCGCCGCGCCTATCTCATCGGGCCGACCGCCGCCGGGCGCGTGTTGCGCGTGGCGGTCGACGTCGGCGAAGCGGTGAAGGCCGGCCAGTTGCTCGCCGAGATGGACCCGGTGGATCTCGACCAGCGCGTGGGCGCGCTCGACGCCTCGATCGCCCGCGCCGCCAGCGCGGCAGCGGCCGCCGATGCGCAGCGGCAGGATGCGCTGGCGCGCAGGGAACTGGCGGCCCTCAACGCCAAGCGCTACGTCGACCTCGGCGGACAGAAATTCGTCTCGCCCAGTGTCGTCGAGGCGAAGCAGCAGGAACAGACTTCCGCGGAGGCCGCGGCGTCTGCCGCCGAGGCGAACCTCGCGGCGGCGCGGCAGGATGCCACTCGCCTGCGTGCCGAGCGCGAGGGGCTGCGCCGGCAGCGGCAGAACATCCGCCTCGTCGCGCCCGCCGACGGCGTGGTGACGGCGCGCGACGCCGAGCCGGGCTCGACCGTCGTCGCCGGCCAGGCCGTGGTGCGGCTGGTCGATCCGGCCAGCCTGTGGCTGAGGGTGCGCTTCGACCAGGGCCGCTCGGCCGGCCTCGCGGCGGGGCTTCCCGCCGAGATCGCGCTGCGCTCGCGCCCCGGCCGGCCGCTCGCCGGCAAGGTGCAGCGCCTGGAACTGCTCGGCGACAGCGTGACGGAGGAGCGCATCGCGCAAATCGCCTTCGAGCAGATGCCCGAGGGCATCGCCATCGGCGAGCTCGCCGAGGTTACGCTGCGGCTGCCGGCCGGCAAGGCGGGCCTCGTCCTGCCCAACGCCAGCCTGCGCCGGCACGGCGGCGAGACCGGCGTCTGGGTGGTGCGCGACGGCACGCTGCGCTTCACGCCGCTGCGTTCGGGCGCCGCCGACCTCGAAGGCAACGTCGAGGTATTCGACGGCCTGCAAGCCGGCGACCGGGTGGTGGTGCACAGCGAGGCCGAGCTCTCCGCCGACAGCCGCATCCGCGTCGTCGACGCCATCGTGGGTCAGGGCAAGTGATCAGCCTCGCCGGCCGCGACATCCTGCATTCCTGGGGCAAGTTCGTCTTCACCGGCGTCGGCCTCGGACTCCTCATCGGCGCCACCCTGACCATGGCCGGCGTGTATCGCGGCATGGTCGACGACGCCCAGGTGCTGCTCGCCAACAGCGGCGCCGACATCTGGGTGGTGCAGCAGGACACCCTCGGGCCCTACGCCGAGCCCTCCAGCCTGCGCGACGACGCCTACCGCGCAGTGCTCGGCATGCCCGGCGTGGCGCGCGCGGCCAACGTCACCTACCTCAACATGCAGGTGCAGCAGGGCGACCGCGACGTGCGCGTGATGGTGGTCGGCTTCGAGCCCGGCCAGCCGGGCGAGCCGGGTTATCTCGTGGCCGGGCGGCGCATCACGCGCGGCCATTACGAGGCCGTCGCCGATGTGCGCACCGGCTTCCGGCTGGGCGATCGCATCCGCATCCGCCGCCACGACTACACGATGGTGGGCCTGACGCGGCGCATGGTCTCCTCCGGCGGCGATCCGATGGTCTTCATCCCGCTGCGCGACGCGCAGGAAGCGCAGTTCCTCAAGGACAACGACGCCATCGTGAACGAGCGGGCGCGCACCGCCGCCAACCCCTCGCTCAACCGGCCCGGCGTGCCGGGCCTGCTGGAGGCCATCCAGGCCTCGCAGACGTCCAGCCGCAGCGTGAACGCCGTGCTGGTGCAGGTGCAGCCCGGCCAGGACGCCGAGGCGGTGGCGGCGCCGATCCGCCGCTGGAAGCACCTCGAGGCCTACACCCGCGCGCAGATGGAGGAGATCCTGGTGGCCAAGCTGATCGCCACCTCGGCCAAGCAGATATCCATGTTCCTCGTCATCCTCGCAGTCGTCAGCGCCGCCATCGTCGCCTTCATCATCTACACCATGACGCTGGGCAAGATCCGCGAGATCGCCGTGCTGAAACTCATCGGCACGCGCAGCCGCACCATCGCCGGCATGATCCTGCAGCAGGCGCTCGGGCTCGGCTTCATCGGCTTCGTCGTCGGCAAGATCTCCTCGGCGCTGTGGGCGCCGTTCTTCCCGAAGTACGTGCTGCTGCTGCCGGCGGACGCCGTGCGCAGCTTCATCGCCGTGATGATCATCTGCGCCATCGCCAGCACGCTGGCCATCCGCGCCGCGCTGCGCGTCGACCCCGCCACGGCGATAGGGGGCTGAGTGGACGGCTTCGGCATTCGCATCGAGGGCCTGCGCAAGCGCTACGGCGAGGGCGACACCGTCGTCGATGCGCTGAAGGAGGTCAACATGACCGTCGCCCCGGGCGAGGTCGTCGGCCTGATCGGCCCGTCGGGCTCGGGCAAGACGACGCTGCTGAAGTGCCTCGGCGCGGTGATCGAGCCGACCGCCGGCCGCATGACCCTCGGCGACGAGGTGATCTACGACGATGGCTGGAAGATTTCCGACCTGAAGGCGCTGCGGCGCGACCGCATCGGCTTCGTCTTCCAGGCGCCCTACCTGATTCCCTTCCTCGACGTCACCGACAACATCGCGCTGCTGCCGATGCTGGCCGGCCGGCCCAACGGCGCGGCACGCCAGCGCGCGCTGGAACTGCTCGAGGCGCTCGACGTCGGCCACCGCGCCCGCGCCGAGCCCTCGCAGCTCTCCGGCGGCGAGCAGCAGCGCGTCGCCATAGCCCGCGCGCTCGCCAACCAGCCGCCGGTGATCCTCGCCGACGAGCCGACGGCGCCGCTCGATTCCGAGCGCGCGCTGGCCGTCATCCGCATCCTCAACCGCATGGCGCGCCAGTACGACACCGCCGTCATCGTCGTCACCCACGACGAGAAGATCATCCCCACCTTCAAGCGCATCTACCACATCCGCGACGGCACGACCCGAGAGGAGGCCGGCGAGGGGCGCGAAGTCTGAGCCGGCCGTGGGGCGCGGCGCGCGGGCCGGGAGAGGGTGGGAAATCCCTCTGTAACCGAAGTCACACAGCCGGCGTTCCGCCCTTGACGCCCCGCCCCGGCCCCAGTAAATTAGCAACCGTTAATATTCCAACCGGGAGCAACGCAATGACCGTCAACCAACTCATCCGCATCTTCGCCGGCGCCTTCATCCTGATCTCGCTGGCGCTGACCCATTTCAGCGCCCAGGCCGACCTGTCGCAGCCGACCTGGCTGTGGTTCACCGCTTTCGTCGGCGCCAACCTGTTCCAGAGCGGCTTCACCAGGTTCTGCCCGCTGGAGACCATCCTCATCAAGCTGGGCGTCGCCAAGGCTTCGCCCGCCGGCAGCTGCGCCTAAGCCGCAACTTTCCTCCTCCTCGCCGCGCAAAGCGGCAGGTTTAAACGGGAATCCCGAAAGAGGTTCCCGTTTTTTTTGAAGAGCCAACTGCCAGGTGAATACAGAGCCGCACTACAGCATGGGGTATTGAAGACCCTAGATTCGCCCCGCCCGCAAATGCAGCGGCCAGCGCAAAACCTTGGGGCGCTCCGCCTCATGCCAGAGAGGCACCAGGCGGCGCTTGAAGGCTTCGAGCGGATCTTCGCCCCTGGCCTTGATGTAGGCGCGGGTGGCCGACCAGGTGCCGAGATAGCCGAGCAGGTCGTCGCGCGTCCATGCGGTGCGGATTTCGAAGGCCGGCGCCTCGATCGGTTCGAAGGGGAAGGGCAGCGAGCGGTAGCGGTCGTCCACCATCCTGCGCTCCGGCGGCCAGTAGGGGCCGACCACGTTCTTGTAGAAATCGGTCAGCAGTTCGTCGATGCCGGCCTCGACGTCGAGCAGGGTATAGGTCCAGACGGCGATGACGCCGCCCGGCTTGAGCACCCGCCGGGCTTCGGCGTAGAAGCGGTCCAGGTCGAACCAGTGGATGGCCTGGGCGACCGTGATCAGGTCGACGCTCGCCGTCTCAGGGAGACCGACTTCTGCCGGGGTGCAGCGGTAATCGACCCGCGGGTGCGCTTCGGCATGGTCGAGCTGGCTCTGGCTGGGGTCGGTGGCGATGACCCGGGAGAAATGGGCGGCGAGGGCGACGGCGGACTGGCCGCTGCCGGTGCCGCAGTCCCAGGCGATGTCTTGCGAAGGGGCGATGCCGGCCAGCCATTCGAACAGGGCCGGCGGGTAGTCGGGCCGATAGCGGGCGTAGTCCCCGGCCTGGGCCGAGAAGTGGTCCTTGAACGGGCGGCTCATGCCAGGGTGAAGTAGAAGCTGGCGCCCTTGTCCACTTCGCCCTCGGCCCACACCAGGCCGCCGTGGCGCTGGACGATGCGCTGGACGGTGGCCAGCCCGATGCCGGTGCCGGCGAATTCCTTGACGCCGTGCAGCCGCTGGAAGGCGCCGAACAGCTTGTCGGCGTACTTCATGTCGAAGCCGGCGCCGTCGTCGCGGACGAAGAACACCTGGCTGCTGCCGGTCTGGCGGACGCCGAATTCGACGTGGGCGGTCTCGCGCCGGGCGGTGAACTTCCAGGCGTTGGAGAGCAGGTTGAGCAGCACCACCCGCAGCAGGCGCTCGTCGGCACGGGCGCGAATGTCCGGCGCGGCCTTGAACGCCACCTTCCGCTCCGGCTCGGCGGATTGCAGCTCGCGGGCGATCGAGACGGCCAGGCGGGTGACGTCGACATCGGCCAGGTGGATCGGCTCGCGGGTGAGCTGGGCCAGATCGATCATGCCGTCGATCAGCTCGCTCATGCGCAGGGTGGCGGCGCAGATGCGGCGCAGGTATTCGTGGCCCTGCTCGTCGAGGCGCTCGCCGTAGTCCTGCTGCAGCAGGCGGGAGAAGCCGTTGATGCCGCGCAGCGGCGAGCGCAGGTCGTGGGAAACGGAATAGCTGAAGCTCTCCAGCTCGCGGATCGAGGCCTGCAGCTCGGCGGTGCGCTGGTTGACGTGGTCTTCCAGTTCGAGGTTCATCTTGCGCAGCAGGTTTTCCGCCTCGCGCCGGCGCTGGTTGTTGCGGTAGGCCTCGATCAGGACGGCGCAGGTCGCCGAGAAGGCCTGAAGGTGCCCGAGCAGCGCCTCGTCATAGCCGCCCGGGCGATTGGCCACCCCGACCATGCCGACCAGCTCGTCGCCGCGCAACAGCGGCAGGCCGAGGAAGGCGTTGAGCGCCGGGTGGCCTTCCGGCAACCCGCCGCGGCGCGGGTCATGGGCCGGGTCGTTGGCGATGACCGGCTTGCCGGTGGTGAGCACCTGGCCGAAAAGGGTGTTCGGGTTGCGGAACTCGAAGCCGCCGGAGAGGTACTTGCGGTAGAGCTGGCGCGAGGCGTCGTCCCAGGAGATGTCGGTGATGGCATAGGGCCGCAGGAAGGGGGCGCCCTGCCCGTCGCGGAAGACCTCGCCGATGAAGCCGTACTCGCTGTCGGCGATGTCGAGCAGGTGGGTGAGCAGGCGGTCGAAGGTGGGGTGAGCCTCGGCATCGGTGATGAAGTCGGTCTGCGCTTCGCTGATGGCATGGAGCATGCGGTTCTGCTCCAGCACCAGCTGCTCGATGCGCTTGCGGTCGCTGATGTCGCGGATCACGGAGAGCATGCAGGGCTCGCCGTTCAGCTCGATCACGTTGGCCGAGAACAGGCTGTCGAACAGCCGCCCGGATTTGTGGCGGAAGCGCACCTCCTGATTCACCAGCTCGCGCTGCCTGAGCAGCAGGGCGATGGTGCGCTCGCGCTGTCCCGGCTCGGGCCAGATGCCGAAGTCGGCGGCCTTCTTGCCGATGGCCTCCTCGGGCCGGTGGCCGAAGACCTTCTCGAAGGCCGGGTTGACGTCGACGTAGCGCCCGGTGGTGAGCGAGCTGAGGACGATGGCGTCGGGGCTGGCGTGGAATACCCGCGACAGTTTCTCCTCGGAGACGCGCAGCGCCGTTTCGGTCTGCCGATGCTCGCGATTGATCTGTTCAAGCAGGGTGTTGTGCGCCCACTCGAGCTCGGCCTCGTGGGTCTCGAGCTCGGCCACGCGTTTTCGCAGCGCCTCGAGCTCCGCCAAGGCGTCCGGCGGCAGTTGGGTGGATTTTTTCATGGGGAAATCAACGGCGATTCTCCCCCCATTTACGGCCCGCCTCAAGAAAAACTGAAGTCCGGCTTAGGACAGAGTTATAAAAAAAGGCGGCCGCCGGCCGCCTTTTCAAGTCAAGCACTTACTTCGGTCGTTTGTCTATGACCCGCTTGGCCTTGCCGATCGAGCGCTCGATGCTGCTCTGGGCGACGACGCGTACCTGGGTGGAGACCCCGATGTAGGACTTGATGTGGTGCTGCAGTTCCTTCGCCGCCGCCTGCTGTTCGGCGGCCGGCGCCTGGGCGAACTCCGGCTTCATCTCGACCAGCACGTCCAGTTCGTCCATGTGCTCGGGGCGGGAGACTTCCAGCACGTAGTGGGGCGCCAGCCTAGGCTGCTTGAGGATCATTTCCTCGATCTGCGAGGGGAAGACGTTCACGCCGCGGATGATGAGCATGTCGTCGGAGCGGCCGGTGATCTTGTCCATGCGGCGGAAGCTGCGCGCGGTGGGCGCCAGCAGGCGGGTCAGGTCGCGGGTGCGGTAGCGGATGATCGGCAGCGCCTCCTTGGCCAGCGAGGTGAACACCAGCTCGCCGCTGGCGCCGTCGGGCTGCACCTCGCCGCTCACCGGGTCGATGATCTCCGGGTAGAAAAAGTCCTCCCAGATCACCAGGCCGTCCTTGGTCTCGATGCACTCGCAGGCGACGCCGGGGCCCATGACTTCGGAGAGGCCATAGATGTCGACCGCATCGATGCCCATGCGCTTCTCGATTTCCGTACGCATCTGGTTGGTCCACGGCTCGGCGCCGAAGATGCCGATCTGCAGCGAGCACTTGGCCGGATCATGGCCCTGGCGCTCGAACTCGTCGGCGATGGCCAGGCTGTAGGAAGGCGTGACCATGATGATGTCCGGCTTGAAGTCGACGATCAGCTGCACCTGCTTCTCGGTCTGGCCGCCGGACATCGGGATCACCGTGCAGCCGAGGCGCTCGGCGCCGTAATGGGCGCCGAGTCCGCCGGTGAACAGGCCGTAGCCGTAGGCGACATGGACGATGTCGCCGGGCCGGCCGCCCGAGGCGCGGATCGAACGCGCCATCAGATCGGACCAGACGTCGATGTCCTTCTGCGTGTAGCCGACCACGGTCGGCTTGCCGGTGGTGCCGCTGGAAGCGTGGATGCGCACCACCTGCTCGCGCGGCACGGCGAACATGTTGAAGGGGTAGTTCTCGCGCAGGTCCTGCTTGGTGGTGAACGGAAACTTCGCCAGGTCCGAGAGCTGCTTCAGATCCTCTGGCTTCACGCCGGCGGCGTCGAACTTCTTGCGGTAGTGCGGCACGTTGTCATAGGCGTGCTTGAGCGACCATTTCAGGCGCTGCAATTGCACGGCGGCGACTTCGTCGCGGCTGGCTTTCTCGATCGGCTCCAGGTCGCCGGGCTTGGGTGTCTTGACTGGCATGGTGATCTCCTCCTTGTTCTCTCCCCTTCAGACTCGTTCGATGACCAGGGCGATGCCCTGGCCGACGCCGATGCACATGGTGCACAGGGCGTAGCGGCCGCCCGTGCGCTGCAGCTGGTACGAGGCCGTCGTCACCAGGCGCGCTCCGCTCATGCCGAGCGGGTGGCCCAGGGCAATGGCGCCGCCGTTCGGATTCACCTGCGGCGCGTCGTCGGGCAGGCCGAGGTCGCGGGTGACCGCCAGGGCCTGGGCGGCGAAGGCCTCGTTCAATTCGATGAGGTCAATTTGCGCCAGCTTGAGGCCGAGGCGATCGAGCAGCTTGCGTGTCGCCGGCGCCGGGCCGATGCCCATGATGCGCGGCGCGACGCCGGCCGTGGCCAGGCCGAGGATGCGCGCGCGCGGCGTCAGGTTGTGGCGCCTGACTGCCGCCTCCGAGGCGAGCAGCAGGGCGCAGGCGCCATCGTTGACGCCCGAGGCGTTGCCGGCGGTCACCGTGCCGTCCTCGCGCACGATGGGCTTCAGCTTGGCCAGGCTTTCCAGGCTGGTGTCGGCGCGCGGATGTTCATCCATGGCGACGATCTTCGGTTCGCCCTTCTTCTGGGCGATCTCGACCGGCACGATCTCATCATTGAAGCGGCCGGCGGCCTGGGCCGCCACGGCGCGCTGCTGGCTGCGCAAGGCGAAGGCATCCTGGTCGATGCGGGAAATCTTCAGCTCGTCGGCGAGGTTCTCGGCGGTATCGGGCATGGCGTCGGTACCGTGGAGCTTCTTCATCAACGGGTTGACGAAGCGCCAGCCGATGGTGGTGTCGAAAATCTGCGCGTTGCGCGAGAAGGCCGCATCAGCCTTGCCCATGACGAAGGGCGCGCGGGTCATGCTCTCGACGCCGCCGGCGATCATCAGCTCGGTGTCGCCGGCGCGGATAGCGCGCGCGGCGCTGCCGACGGCGTCCATGCCTGAACCGCACAGGCGGTTGATGGTGGCGCCGGGCACCGCCTGCGGCAGGCCGGCGAGCAGCAGGGCCATGCGGGCGACGTTGCGGTTGTCCTCGCCGGCCTGGTTGGCGCAGCCGTAGAGGACGTCGTCCACGGCGCTCCAGTCGAGCTGCGGGTGGCGCTGCATCAGCGCCTTGAGGGGCAGGGCGGCGAGGTCGTCGGCGCGGATGGCGGCGAGCGCGCCGCCGTAGCGGCCGATGGGCGTGCGCACGGCATCGCAGATGAAGGCTTCCTTCAAGTCATTCTCCTTGTGTCTTGACCAGCTCGCCCTGGATGCGGTGCGACTTGCCGCGGAAAACGGCGACCCGCTTGCCGTCCTGGTTGGTCACGTCGATGTCGTAGATGCCGCTGCGGCCGGCCAGCGCGCGTTCCTCGGCTATCGCACTGAGCACCTCGCCGACATGGGCCGGGGCGAGGAACTCGATGCTGCAGCCGGAAGCCACGGCATTGTGATTGTGGCTGTTGCAGGAATAGGCGAAGGCCGAGTCGGCCAGGGTGAAGATGAAGCCGCCATGGCACATGCCGTGGCCGTTCACCATGTCTTCGGTGATCCGCAGCGACATGCGGGCGAAGCCCGGCCGGATCTCGTCGAGGCTGATGTCCAGGAACTGCGAGGTGCGGTCGTGCCGGTACATCTCGCGGCCGACGGCTTCGGCCAGGGCCTGGGGATTCTTATGCGCGGTCATGGATGAAGTTTACTTCCCCTTGAAGGCCGGCGGGCGCTTCTCCATGAAGGCCAGGACGCCCTCGCGGTAGTCCTCGCTGCGGCCGAGCGCGCGCTGGGTGTCGCGTTCGAGGTCGAGCTGCTGCTCCAGGCTGTTCCCGGCCGAAGCGTAAACCGCGCGCTTGATGGCGGCGAAGGCGAGCGGCGGACCTTCGGCAAAGCGGGCGGCAAGCGCCTCCGCCTCGGGCAGGAGCCGGTCGTCATCGACACACTTCCAGATCAGCCCCCAGGCTTCGGCCTGCTCGGCGCCGAGCCTGTCGCCAGTCAGCGCCAGTCCCAGGGCCCGGGCCGTGCCGGCCAGCCGGGGCAGGAAATAGGATCCGCCGCAGTCCTGGGCCAGGCCAAGCTTGCAGAAAGCCTGGATGAAGACCGCGGAGCGGGCGGCCAGGACGATGTCGCAGGCCAGC
>JAEUNH010000091.1 GCA_016791205.1 Rhodocyclaceae bacterium
CATCCACCGACTCGACCAGGACGCCGTCGAAATCGAAGACGATCGCATCGAACCGCAGCATGCTCATACCTTGGATGCGCGATCGGAAACAAGCCAGTCGCCCTCGGCATGCGCCCCACTGGCGCCGCGCTCGTGCAACTCGGCCAGACAGTCGAGCAGCCCCTGGCCCAGATCGACGTAATCATTGGCCACCAGCTTGTGGCCGACCTTCGGATGGAAGGCGTAGGGCGTCATGACATAGTGCCCCTCGTCCTGCTTGCCGCCGAATGACATCTCGACACCGCCCGGAATCATCTCGGAGATCATGCGCATCAGGCCCTTGACCGGCATGCGCTCCTGGCCGGTGAGGACCAAGTGGCGGTTGGCATACTCGTCGGCCAGGATCTGCACGCTCAGGCGCGCCGCGTCGCGGACATGGATGTACTCGCGCATCGCCTCGGCGCTGCCCTCGTAGGCAATGGTGCGTTGTTCCAGCGCCTGCTTGAGCAGGCGGTAGATGCCGTTGCGCTGGTCGGCGCGCCGGCCATACAGGGAACCGTAGCGCAGCACGGAAAACGAAAGGCCATAGCGTTCGTAATAGGCCTCGACGAAGCGCTCCGCCGCCTGCTTGCTGGCGCGGTAGAACGAGCCGGATTCGGAATAGACGTAGACCGTGCTGGCGAAGACGAAGCGCTTTGCGCCCGCGGCACGCGCCGCCTCGAGGGCGTGCAAGTTGCCGACGATGTTGGCGTTGGCGGTGTCGAGGGGACGGTCCTTCGCCTCGTCGATGTCGGCGATGCCGGCGAAATTGTAAACAAACTCGCAGCCCTCTGCCGCGCGCGCGACGGCATCGCGGTCCATGATGTCGCCGACCATCATTACTTGGCCGTCGCGCAGGTAGGGCGAGGAAACGCGGTCGAAGATGCGCACCGCGTAGCCGACGTCGGTGAGCGCTTCGGCAACATGGCTGCCGAGGAAACCGCTGCCGCCGTACACCACCACTTTGCTGCCTGTCGTCATGCTGCCCTCCCCGCCATCAGCCCGCGCGCTGCGAGGCCCTTGTAGAGATTGTCCGCCGCTTCGCGCTCCATGATGCCGCGCGATTCCTCGGCATAGGAACCCATGTGCGCCGTCAGCACCACCTGGGGCAGCTCGACAAGCGGCCCCGCATAAGGCTCCTTCTCGTAGGTATCGAGCGCTGCGCCGCCAAGGCATCCATCGTGGATCGCCTGCGCCAGGACCGCCTCATCCACGAGATCTCCTCGTGCGGTATTCACCAGTACGGCGCCGCGTTTCATCCTGCCGATCCGCGCTGCGTCGAGGAAATGCCCCGCCCCCTTCTGCGAAGGCATGTGCAAGGTGACGACATCCGCCTCCGCCAGCAGCCGCTCCAGCGCACAGGGCTCGGCAATGCCGTCCGGCTGGACTCCGGCCGCGTCGGTCGCCAGCACGCGGGCGCCGAATGCCTGCACCAGCTTCGCCACGCGCCGCCCGATGCGCCCATAGCCGACAATGCCCACCGTCCGCGCGGCAAGCAGGCCGCCCATCAGCGGCTTCCATTGCCCTGCACGAATCTGCCGGTCAGCCTGGCTGATCCTGCGCAGTTGATCGAGTATCAGCCCGAGAGTCAGCTCAGCCACTGCGGCGCTCGGCGCGTCCGGGGTGTTCGTGACCTCGATGCCGAGCTCCCCGGCCGCGGCCAGATCCACGCTGTCGAGGCCGATGCCGCAGCGGGAGACGACCTTCAGCCCCCTGGCGCCGGCCAGCACACGCCGCGTCAGCGGCTCCGTGCCGGCCACCATGCCGACCACATCGTCGCCCAGCAATCCCGCAACTTCATCCTCGCTCAATTTCCTGCCATGCGGATTGGTCGCGATTTCGAAGCCGGCCTGCTTCAGCCGGCCCAGCGATTCGGCGGCGGCCACATTGAAGGATGAAGTGGTAATCAGTACTTTCGGCACAATTATCAATCCCCGATGCAAATTCTTTCCACAAGTACATCCACGCCCGCCGGCGGACGGATCGATGCGGCGGGCAGATTGCCGCCGGCACGCCAGGCGCTCACAGCGCCAAGCTTGCCGGCCCCGGTTACCAGGAACAAGGCGCAACGCGTTCGGCCGAGCCGCCGCGCGCTCAGGCTCACGCGTTCGGCCGGCGGCTTCGGCGCGGCATGGACCGCAAGGACGTCGGGCGCATCCGGCGCCTCGCCCCAGTCATCCCCGGGGAACAGGCTGGCCGCATGCCCGTCCTCGCCCAGCCCCAGCAGCACCAGGTCGAATTCCGCTGCCCCGGCAAGGGCCGCGAGGTAATCCGCAGCCGCCTGCTCGGCGCCTCGCTCGCCGCGAACGACATATACCTGCTCTGGCGGAATCGGCACATGTGACAGCAGCGCTGCCTCGGCCATCCGGCTGTTGCGGCGCGGGTCATCCCGCGCAAGGCAGCGCTCATCGCCGAACCAGACCTGCCAGGCGCTCCAGTCAGTATCGATCGCGCGCAGTTCCTCATAAACGCCGCGCGGCGTCTCGCCGCCGGCAAGGACGAGGCGGAACGCGCCTCTCGCCGCAACGGCCGCCCTGGCCGCCGCCGCAATCCAGGCCACCGCCCGCTCGCGCACTTCGGCGGCCGTCATGCACACATGCCAGCGCGGCGACTCCATTGCCCGCCCCCGCCGAAAAACGCATATTCTAACCGCTGACGCCGGGAATCCCCAGTTTCACCAGGCGTGCAATTGCCCTACAATCCTCCCCCGACACCCTGACAGGCTTACCCCGCCAGATGGCATCCCCCACACTCAAACGGAAACTCGCCGGCAACCGCCTCACCATCGGTTCCTGGATCACCCTGGCCCATCCGGCCATCGCCGAAATCATGGCGCGCGCCGGCTTCGACTGGCTGGCAGTGGACCTCGAGCACAGCGTCATCACCATCCGCGAGGCCGAGGAGCTGATCCGCGTCATCTCCCTGCACGGCGTGCCGCCGCTGGTGCGCCTGACCAGCAACAATGCCGACCTGATCAAGCGCGTCATGGATGCCGGCGCCCACGGCGTCATCGTCCCCATGGTGAATTCACGTGCAGACGCCGAACGCGCCGTCGCCTCGGTCTACTACCCGCCGAGGGGCAGCCGCGGCGTCGGCTTGGCGCGAGCCCAGGGCTACGGCACGGCCTTCGCCGACTATCGTGCATGGCTGGACAAGGAAGCCGTGGTCATCGTCCAGGTCGAGCACATTGCAGCGGTGGAGGATCTGGAGTCGATCCTCGACACGCCCGGCGTCGACGGCTACATCATCGGCCCCTACGACCTGTCCGCCTCGATGGGCATTCCCGGGCAATTCGACGATCCCCGATTGAAGCAGGTCATCGAACTAATACGCACGACCGGCATCGCCAGGGCCAAGCCGGGCGGACTGCATGTCGTCGAACCCGACGCCGCGCAGGTGCGTGAGCACGTCGCGCGCGGCTTCCGTTTCCTAGCCTACAGCCTCGACACCCGCATGCTCGACACGACCTGCCGCAGCGGCCTCGCCGAGTGCCGGCGCGGCGCGCCAGAATGATTTTTCCCGGAGAGAATCCCAAGTGAACGCAATCGGCATCATCCCCGCCCGCATGGCCTCCAGCCGCTTCCCGGGCAAGCCGCTGGCTCCGATCCACGGCATCCCGATGATCGGCCACGTCTGGTTCCGCTGCAAGATGAGCAAAACCCTCGACGAGGTGTACATCGCCACCTGCGACGAAGCCGTGCGCCAGTACGCCGACAGCATCGGCGCCAAGTGCATCATGACCGCCGACACCCACGAGCGCGCCACCGACCGCACGGCGGAAGCCATGCTCAAGATCGAGGCGTCGACCGGCCGCCGCACCGACATCGTGGTCATGATCCAGGGCGACGAGCCGATGACCCTGCCGGAAATGATCGACGAGGCCATCACACCGATGGCGGCCGACTCAACGGTGAACGTCGTGAACCTCATGGCGCACATCGACAGCCTCGAGGATTTCGAGGATCCCAACGAGGTCAAGGTGGTGGTCGACCTCAAGGGCGACGCCCTCTACTTCTCGCGCGAACCCGTCCCGTCGCGCAAGAAGGGCGTCACGGACGTGCCGATGCTCAAGCAGGTCTGCATCATCCCCTTCCGCCGCGACTACCTGCTGCGCTTCAACGCACTGCCGCCGACCCCGCTCGAGATCATCGAGTCCGTGGACATGATGCGCATCCTGGAGCATGGCGAGAAGGTCCGCATGGTGATGACCGATGCCCGCACCGCCAGCGTCGACACGCCCGAGGACCTCGCCTGCGTCGTGGATATGATGCAGGGCGACCCGCTGCTGCCCTGCTACGCCGCGCCGGGGCGATGAACTGCCCGAACTGCGGCCACGGTGAAAGTACCGCCGTCGGCCCCTACATCGGCAGCCACGAGATCTTCCGCCGCATGAGCCTGGCGTGTTGCGCGCGTTGCGAACTGGTGTACGCCCAGCCCCAGCCGAGCCCGGCGGAACTGGCCGACTACTACGCCCACTACTGGGACGGCGAAGTCGCCGTCTCGACGCCGAGCACCCGCCGCTACTACCTGGCCCAGTCGCTCTCCCGCGCCGACTACCTGAAACGGTTCGGCATCTTCGATACGGCGCCCTCGGTGCTCGACGTCGGCGCCGGACTCGGCCTGTTCCACGACGGCATGACGCGGCGCGGCGTCGCCCACGACTACGTCGCGGTGGAAACGGATCGCGACCAGTTCGAGGGGCTGCGCCGCCGCCTGGGCACCGACCACGCCTTCCAGCGCCTGGAGGATGTGCCGGCCGAGCGCAAGTTCGACCTGCTGGCGCTGACCCACGTCCTGGAGCACATGGACCGGCCGCACGACTTCGTCGACGGCCTGATGCAGCGCCT
>JAEUNH010000271.1 GCA_016791205.1 Rhodocyclaceae bacterium
GCTGCCGGCAGGCCTGCGCGGCCGCTTCTGCGGCATCCACTTCTTCAACCCGCCGCGCTACATGCAGCTGGTCGAGATCATTCCCTGCAAGGCGAGCGCCGCGCCGATGCTCGACGCGCTGGAGACCTTCCTCACCACCACCCTCGGCAAGGGCGTGGTGCGCGCGCTGGACACGCCGAACTTCGTCGCCAACCGCGTCGGCGTCTTCTCCATGCTGGCGGTGATGCACCACACCGAGCGCCTCGGCTTGGGCTTCGACGTGGTGGATGCGCTGACCGGCCCGTCCATCGGCCGGCCGAAGAGCGCTACCTACCGCACCGCCGACGTCGTCGGCCTCGACACCATGGCGCATGTCATCGGCACCATGCAGGCGACGCTGCCCGACGACCCCTGGCACCAGCATTACGCCGTGCCGGGGTGGCTGACTTTTCTGATCCAGAAGGGCGCCCTCGGCCAGAAGACCCGCGCCGGCATCTACAGGAAGGAAGGCAAGGCGATCAACGTGATCGACCTGGCGAAGCAGGACTACCGTCCCTCGGCCGGCGAGGTCGATGCCGAGGTCGCCGCCATCCTGAAGATCAGGAATCCGGCGGAGAAGTTCGAGAAGCTGCGCACGCATCAGTCAGTACAGGCGCAATTCCTCTGGGCCATCTTCCGCGACATCTTCCACTACTGCGCCTTTCACCTCGCATCCATCGCCGACAACGCGCGCGACGTCGACTTCGCCATGCGCTGGGGCTTCGGCTGGAAGGAAGGCCCCTTCGAGACCTGGCAGGCCGCCGGCTGGCAGGCCATCGCGAATGCCGTGAAGGCCGACATCGAGGCCGGCAAGGCGATGAGCGCCGCGCCGCTGCCGGCCTGGGTGTTCGATGGACGACAGGGCGTGCATGGCGCGAAAGGCTCGTATTCGGCGAGCGCGAAAGGCGACAAGCCGCGCTCGACGCTGCCGGTGTATGCGCGGCAGGTCTTCCCCGAGCGCGTGCTGGGCGAAGCCGAGGAGCGCGGCACGACGGTATTCGAGAGCGAGGGCGTGCGGATGTGGACGGCGCCGGGCGATGCGGAGGTCGCCGTGCTGTCCTTCAAGAGCAAGGCCAACACCCTCGGCCCCGACGTGCTGGAAGGCATCATCGAGGCGGTGGCGCGCGCCGAGCGCGACTACCGCGGTCTGGTGATCTGGCAATCGAAGCCGCCGGTCTCGGCAGGGGCGAATCTCGCGGCGCTGGCGCCGGCCCTGCAGGCGAAGGATTTCGCCGGGCTGGAGAAGGGCGTGGCCCGCTTCCAGCAGATGAGCCAGACGCTGAAGTACGCCCAGGTGCCGGTGGTGGCGGCGGTGAACGGCATGGCGCTCGGCGGCGGCTGCGAGGTCGTCATGCACGCCAGCCGCGCCGTGGCGGCGCTGGAGTCCTACATCGGCCTGGTCGAGGCCGGCGTCGGCCTCATCCCGGCCGGCGGCGGCTGCAAGGAGTTCGCCGTGCGCGCGTCCGACGCTGCGGCGCGCATTTCCGGCGGCGACATCTTCCTCTTCCTGCAGCCGGTGTTCCAGACCGTCGCCATGGCCAACGTCTCGAAGAGCGCGCTGGAGGCGCGCGAACTCGGCTTCCTGCGCGAATCCGATCCGGTGGTGTTCAACGCCCACGAAATCCTCCACGTGGCGCGGCAGACGGCGCGCGCGCTGGCGGAATCCGGCTGGCGGCCGAAGCTGGCGCCGCGCGGCGTCAAGGTGGCCGGCCGCAACGGCATCGCCACGCTGGAGATGATGCTGGTGAACATGAAGGAGGGCGGCATGATCTCCGCCCACGACTACCGCGTCGCGAAGGGCGCGGCTGCCGCGCTGTGCGGCGGCGACGTCGAGACCGGCACGCTGGTGAACGAGGACTGGCTGCTCGACGTCGAGCGCCAAGAGTTCGTCGAGCTGCTGAAGACCGAGAAGACGCAACAGCGCATCGCCCACATGCTGGAAACCGGCAAGCCGCTGCGCAACTGAAAGACAGGAGAACAACCATGAGCAAACAGGTACAGGACGCCTACATCGTCG
>JAEUNH010000028.1 GCA_016791205.1 Rhodocyclaceae bacterium
ACATCTTCGTCACCGCCACGGGCAACCTGCGCATCATCGGCCACGAGCACATGAAGGCGATGCGCAACAACGCCATCGTCTGCAACATCGGCCACTTCGACTCCGAGATCGAAATCGCGGCGCTGAAGCAATACAAGTGGGACAACATCAAGCCGCAGGTCGATCACGTGATCTTCCCCGGCGCGGACGGCCGGCCGGCCAAGCGCATCATCCTGCTCGCGAAGGGCCGGCTCGTGAACCTCGGCTGCGGCACCGGGCACCCGTCCTTCGTGATGTCGAACTCGTTCACCAACCAGACCCTGGCGCAGATCGAGCTGTTCACGCAGGGCCAGAAGTACAAGAACGAGGTCTACACCCTGCCCAAGCACCTCGACGAAAAGGTGGCGCGGCTGCACCTGAAGAAGATCGGCGCCCACCTGACCGAGCTGTCCGACGAACAGGCGGCCTACCTCAACCTGTCCAAGGACGGCCCGTACAAGCCGGAGCACTACCGGTATTGACGCGAATCGACCAATGGAACCATAATGGAACCATGTGGTTCCATTATGGAGTCAATCATGCCCAGTCTTTCCATCAAGGATGTGCCTGAATCCTTGCTCGTCGCCATCCGCCAGCGGGCGGCGCGCAATCATCGTTCGCTGCAAGGCGAACTGATGGCGCTGCTGGAGGCGGCAGCCGGCGCTCCCGAAACGACGACTACGCGTCCTTCCGGCAAGTCCGCCGCGGAAACGACCCGCAGTTTCGCAGAAGCCGCGGCCGAGTTCCGCCGCCGGTTTCCCGCGCGCGCAGCCGGCAAGTCCGAATCCTCGGTGGAGTTCATCCGGGAAATGCGCGACACCCATTACGGCGAAGCCTGGGTGATGGCCAGGGTCAAGGACGGACACTGGCCGCCGCAACCGGGCGACTCGGAGCCCCTGCCCGGCGTCTTGCCGACACGCCGGCCGAAAGCGAAAAAGCGGAGCGGCAAATCGTGACACTCTATGTCGCCGAACCGCCGGCCTCGTATGCGATGCGCCCGCCCGCCGTCGTCGACGCCAACGTCCTGGCCGCCTTCGTCTTCGGAGAGCCGGAAGGCGAAGAAGCCCTCGCGCGTCTGCATCCCTACGCGTTGCACGCGCCAACTCTGCTGCCTTACGAGATCGCCAACGTCGCCATGAACAAGCTGCGCCGCGGACAGGCTTCCTCGGAGGACCTGGCCGCGCGGCTGGAGGGCTTCGACTTCGGCCCGATCCGCCTCACCGAGACGCCCCCGGCCGGCGTCTTCGGCCTGGCACAGCGTTACCGCCTGTCCGCCTACGACGCGTCCTATCTTTGGCTTGCCGCCGAATTGCGGGCGCCCCTGCTGACCTTCGACGGCAAACTCGCCGCGGCCGCCGCCGACTGCCTGGCCAAGCTGCCGCCGGAAGGCGCCGAACCGACACCATGAAACCCGAAATCTCCTTCGAATTCTTCCCGCCGCAGACGGCCGAGGGCGCCGAGAAGCTGCGCGCCACGCGGCGCCAGCTCGCCCAGCTGAAGCCGGCCTTCTTCTCCTGCACCTTCGGCGCCGGCGGCTCGACGCGCGACCGCACGCTGGAGACGGTGCTGGAAATCCAGGCCGAGGGCCTGCCGGCCGCGCCGCACCTCTCCTGCATCGGCTCGACGCAGGACAACGTGCGCGCCGTGCTCGATCGCTACCAGGCCGCCGGCATCCGCCGCATCGTCGCCCTGCGCGGCGACCTGCCCTCCGGCATGGCCGACCCGGGCGAGTTCCGCTACGCCAACGAACTGGTGGAATTCATTCGCGTGGAAACCGGCGACTGGTTCCACATCGAGGTGGCGGCCTATCCCGAGTACCACCCGCAGGCGAAGAGCCCGCGCGACGACCTCGCCAACTTCAAGCGCAAGGTCGACGCCGGCGCCGACTCGGCCATCACGCAGTACTTCTACAACGCCGACGCCTACGCC
This sequence comes from Rhodocyclaceae bacterium, assembly GCA_016791205.1. Classification (GTDB taxonomy): domain Bacteria; phylum Pseudomonadota; class Gammaproteobacteria; order Burkholderiales; family Rhodocyclaceae; genus Desulfobacillus. Next base: position 1,948 of record JAEUNH010000028.1, read on the forward strand.
CATTTCGTCGAGGCGGCGCAGGCGCTCGGCGTCAGCGTACCGATCGTGCCAGGCGTCATGCCGATCGCCAACTTCAGCAAGATCGCCCGCTTCTCGGACGCCTGCGGCGCGGAGATCCCGCGCTGGATGCGCCGGAAGTTCGAGAGCTTCGGCGACGACAGCGCCTCGGTGCGCGCCTTCGGCCTAGACGTGGTGACGGAACTGTGCGCGCGCCTGCTCGCCGGCGGCGCGCCGGGCCTGCACTTCTACACCCTCAACCAGGCCGGCCTGACCTCGACGATCTGCCAGCGGCTCGGGCTCTGACCCTCCGCCGAAAAGTCGGTCCGCGCAGGACGGCGTCGTAAAGACCGGCTAAGATACGCCGGCGCAACCACAAGGGGCAGGCACGATGAAAGTGCTGATCGTCGACGACCATCCGCTGATCCGCACGGGTGTCAAAGCGATGCTGTGCCGCCACGACGCGGACTGCGACGTGATCGAGGCGCCGGACTGCGCCAGCGCCCTCGCGCTCCTGTCCGATGGGCGGAATGTCCCGGACCTGATCCTGCTGGATCTGAATTTGCCGGACTGCGCCGGGCTGGCCGCCCTCGATGCCGTCCGCACCGCTTCCCCCAACGCGCCGGTCGTGGTGCTGTCCGCCGCGGATGACAGAAGCACCATCCTCGACGCCCTCAACGGCGGCGCGATGGGCTTCATCCCCAAGACCATGAATCCCGATCTGGTCTGGTCGGCGCTCGGGCTGGTGCTGGCCGGAGGCATCTACGTGCCGCATACGGTGATCAATGAACAGAAGGCCGCGCCGCCGCCTGGCTCCAGAACCTCGACCACGACGGACAAATCCGCCGGCCTCGCCTCTCTCGGCCTTACCGATCGCCAGGTGGATACCCTGCGCATGCTTGTCAAGGGTCTGCCCAACAAGACCATCGCGCGCAACCTCGGCATCTCCGAAGCGACGGTGAAGGTATATGTCAGCGCGGCGCTGCGCGCCATGAACGTCACCTCGCGCACCCAGGCGGTGATCTGGCTTGCCCGGAACGACATCGGCCTGGAAGGGGGCGCAAACTCAGGCTGAGACCGCAACCGTCGTGGGCGGATGCGTTGCCAGCGCCGCCTCCATGGCCGCGCGCAGCGCTTCCGGCGCCAGCGGCTTGCGCAGCAGCCGGTAGCCGTTCTTCGTGCGTCCGGACGGGTCGGTCGCCAGGCCGGTCGCGGTGATCACGAGTACCGGGATGTCCGGCCAAACCACCTGGTGAATGCGCCGCACCGCGTCGTCCGCCGTTTCACCGTTCGCCAGTTCGTAGTCGCAGACGATCAGGTCGGGAATGCGCTCGTGCCCCGCGAGCGCCGCCAGCGCCTGCGCACCGGAAGCGGCCAGCACGCTGTGGCAGCCCCACACATCCAGCAGCCGACGCATGCCGTCGAGGACTTCGCG
>JAEUNH010000094.1 GCA_016791205.1 Rhodocyclaceae bacterium
GGTCACGACCGTTTCATTCTGGCGCGCCTCGTGCTCGGTGAACTTGACCACGCTGCGCACCACCAGGTTGATGTCGACGGCGGTCATCCGCGGCTCGCTCTTGCGGACGAAGTCGCGCACGTGGCGCATGATCTCGCCGGCACGCTCCGCCTGTTCGCAGACTTCCTCGAGCGGTTCGATCAGGTCGCCCGGCGCCACGTCGCCGCTGCGCAGCCGGCGAATGCAGCCGCGGGCGAAGTTGGCGATCGCCGAGAGCGGCTGGTTGAGTTCGTGGGCCAGGCCGGTGGCCATCTCGCCCATGGTCGACAAGCGGGCCACCCGCGCCAGCTCGGTCTGGTGGCGCCGTCCCTGCTCCTCGGCCCACTTGTGCTCGGTGATGTCGCGGGTGATGCCGAGCAGGGCATAGACGGTGCCGCGCGCATCGCGCAGGGGCACGGCATGCGTTTCCATCCAGCAGACCCGGCCCTTGAGGGTGATCGACTTGAACTCGTAGACCACCGCCTCGCCGGCGAAGACGCGCCGCATGTTCTCCTGGTAGATGTCCTTGTATTCCTTCGCGACGACATCGTAGATCTTCGTGCCGATGATGTCCTCCGGACGCCCGGCATCCAGCAGCCGGAGCCCGGCCGGGTTGATCTCCAGGACCGTGCCGTCGGCAGCCTGCAGCTTGACGCACTCCGGCTCGGATTCGATGATGGTCCGCAGCCGGTATTCGTTCTCCTGCAGGCGGTCGAGGATGCCCTGGTGCTGGTCTTCCTTGTCCCGCAGGCGTTGCTGCGCCTCGCGCAGGCGCAGCAGCAGGTAGGCGAAGCCGATCAGGGCCACCACCAGGCTCCCGCCCAGCGCCACCAGCCCCAGCAAATACAAGTCTTGATCCATGCCGATTACTTTGGGTCGATCCAGGGTTTCTGGCCACCATATCAGGCTGCGCCCCTGTGGCAATCGGGGACTTCCACAGGCGGGATAAGTAAATACCCCAAGCGGCCGCGCAGCCTGTCCGCCAACCCAATGATAGACGTTCCCGGCCGGCCAGGCCGCGTTCCATGCGGTTTTCCGCCGCCACCTCTGGCAGAATGCCCATGCGATAATCCGGCCGTGGCCCAGCCGGCCATCGACCCTCTCAGTCCGCCACAGGAGATTCCCATGAAAAAACTCGTTCCCGCCCTGGCCCTGTCCCTCCTCGCCGCCCCCGCCTTCGCCGGCGACATGAAGGCCGGCCTCTGGGAGATGAAGACCCTCCGGCAGGTCGTCGACGGCCAGGACATGCAGGCGCAGATGCGGCAGATGCAGCAGCAGATGGCCGGCCTGCCGCCGGAGCAGCGCAAGCAGATGGAGGCCATGATGGGCCGCCAGGGCATGGGCATGGGTCCCGGCGGCGCCATGCGGATGTGCATCAGCGAGGAAATGGCCAAGCGCGACGCCCCGGTGCTCGATCCGGACGGACAATGCCAGCCGGCCAAGGTCAGCCGCAGCGGCAATACCGTGCGCTACGAGATCGACTGCATGATGGAGGGGCGCCGCAGCCAGGGCAAGGGCGAGAGCACCTTCTCCGGCAACAGCGTGCATTCGCGGATGGACATGGTGACGATGGACGCCTCCGGCCGCCACACCATGCAGTCCGAGTCGCAGATGACCTACCTCGGTCCCGACTGCAAGGGACTGGCGCCGGTCGGCGCCGGTCGCCGGCGCTAAGCCGGTTCAGACCGCCGGCCAGCGCCCCGAGCGCAGCGCGTAGTCGAGGGCCAGGCCGGCGAAGATCGCCGCGCCGACCCAGTTGTTGTCGAGGAAGGCGCGGAAGCAGGCCATCCGCTCGCGGCCGCGGATCCAGAAATAGTGGCGCAGCATCATGCCGCCCGCCACCGCCAGCCCGGCATGGAAGAAGAGGCCGCGCCCCGCCTGGGCGCCGACCCAGGCCAGGATCGCCAGGGCCGCCGCATAGCTGGCCATTACCGCCGCCACGTCGTAGCGGCCGAAGGTGATGGCCGAGGTCCTGATGCCGATCTTCAGGTCGTCTTCGCGGTCCACCATGGCGTAGCAGGTATCGTATCCAATGGCCCAGAAGATGTTCGCCAGCAGCAGCATCCAGGCCTGCGCCGGCACCTGGTACTGCTGCGCGGCGAAGGCCATCGGGATGCCGAAGCCGAAGGCGATCCCGAGATAGGCCTGCGGGATCGCCAGGAAGCGCTTGGTGAGCGGATAGGTCGCGGCGAGGAACAGCGCCACCACCGAGAGCGCCCACACCAGTTTGTGCAGCGGCAGGATGAGCAGGAAGGCGCACAGCGTCACGCCGGCGGCAAGGAGCAGCGCCTCGCGCTCGGTAACGATGCCCGCGGCGAGCGGCCGGTTCTTCGTGCGCTCGACGTGCGGGTCGAAATGGCGGTCGGCGTAGTCGTTCATCACCACCCCGGCCGAGCGCATCAAGAGCGTGCCGAGCGCGAAGATCCAGACGATGAACAGGCTCGGCGCCCCCTCCGCCGCGATCCACACCGCCCACATCGTCGGCCACAGCAGCAGCAGCGTGCCGATCGGCTTGTCGAGCCGCATCAGGCGCTCGTAGGCGTCGAGGCGCTGGCGCAGGGTGAGCGTGGTCATGCGGGGAATTTTACACCGCGGGAAACCGGCGTGAATCGATTGCCTTTCCCCGGGCGAAGGCAATCAGCCGCCCGGCAGCAGGGCGTGGCGCCGCTTCGGGTGGTACAGGCTGCCGGCCGGCAGGATGTGCATGCGGATGTCGGTCGCGCCGGCCAGCATGTCGTCGTCTTCCATGATGCGCGCGCGCCGGGCGTCGAAGATCTTGACGTAGTGCTTGCCCAGCACCTCCCAGACGCCGTCGGGGCGCACCAGCAGCGCGGTCTCCTCGTCGATGCCGACGCCGAGCAGCTGCGGGTGGTCCAGCACGGCGCTCAGCAGGCGGTTGTAGCGGGCGCGCTGCATGAAGTGCTGGTCGACGATGGCGCCGGGGAAGAAGCCGAAGCCGAGCGAGACATCCGTCATGCCGCGGGCGATCTTCCTCAGTTCCGCCGCCTCCGGGCCCTTGAGGCGGCGCCCCCGCCCCGTCAGCATGGCGTTCGACATCACCGCGGCGCCGGCCGAGGTGCCGCCGACGACCGCCCCTTCCTCGAAGCGGCGCTCGATGGTTTCCAGGGCACGCGTGGCCAGCAGCGTGGCGGCCAGTCGGGTCTGGTCGCCGCCGAGGAACCAGTAGCCGGTGAATTCCTCGAGGCGCTTCGCGGTCGCTTCCTGCTTGGCCTCGTCGCGGCTGAGGTTGACCAGGACGGCCTCGGCCTTGAGCTGTTTCAGCTCGTCGATGATCTCCCGGGCTTCTTCGTCGTACTTGGTGCTGGCCATCGGCAGAACCGCGATCCTCGCCTTGCCGGGCCCGCCGGCCAGTGCGACGAGCCGCTCCTGCACGAGTTGCGGCGTGTCGCCGCCGCCAACAATGATCAGGCTGCCGCGCGGCTCGAACTTCGCGTCCTCCTCGGCCTGGGCGACGCATGAGCACATCAGCCAGAACCCCAACCAAAGCAGCCGCCGTATGGGTATGTTGCGCATGGTTCAGAGTCCTTCCGATGGAACGCTCGGGTGCGGCGAATTGTATTGCGGGTCCGGCCCGGGTGCTCAGGCCTTGAGCAATTCTTTCCGCCCGCCCAGCCAGCGCTCGACGTGCCGGTCGGCAGCATCGGGGAAATCCTTCAGCAACCGCTCCGCCGTTTCGCGCGCCGCGTCGAGCAGTCCGGCGTCGGCTTCGAGGTCGGCGTAGCGCAGCAGCGGCATGCCGCTCTGGCGGCTGCCGAGGAATTCGCCGGGGCCGCGCAGGCGCAGGTCCTGGCGGGCGATCTCGAAGCCGTCGGCGTTCTCG
>JAEUNH010000132.1 GCA_016791205.1 Rhodocyclaceae bacterium
GACCACGAACACCACCGGTACCTTGTAGTAATTGAGCAGCGACAGGACGGCGTTTACGCTGTTGCCGAAGCCGGAGTTCTGCATGACGACGGCCGGTCGGCGGCCGGCCAGATGGGCGCCGCAGGCCAGCCCCATGCCTTCCTCCTCGCGCGAGACGGGGGTGTAGACGATCGATGCGTCCGCAGCGAGGCGGTCGATCAGTTCCCCGAGCAGTTTGCAGGGCACGGACACGAAAAAATCGAGCCCCGTGGATTTCAAGGTTTCGTAGAGGCGATCGGTCGGGGTCATGGGGGTATGGTAGTGCATCAATGCCGGGTCGCGCCATCGTAGCGGTGCAGGATGCGCGATATGCGTTCGGCGGAGATCGGCTCCGGCTTGCCGATTGCCGCAAGTACGGATGCGATGTCCCCGGGCTTGACGCGCAGCGTCGGGCGGGCGCGGCACACCTTGCCCTCCGTGTACTGGATCTCGCGCCCGCCTCCGGTGATGTGCAGAAGGATGCTGTCGGAGGGGTTTACCCGGCCAGCCTCCACCGCCTGGCACAGCGCCTGTACCGCCACTGCTGCCGCAGGTCCGATGTCGATGCCCTCCAGTGAGCGGAACATGCGGGCGCCGTGGAAGAGTTGCTCGTTGGAAACTTCCCAGGCGGCGCCGTTCGATTCGGCCAGCACATCGCGGATGCCGCCGGCCGGCCCGAAGGGCGGCTTGCGGTTGGTCAGTACGCCGGCGGTTACCGCCGCTACCTGCCGGTGCGCCTCTTCCGCCGGCACCGGCACAAGATCCTTGCGGCCCTCTTTCCAGGCCTTGAATATCGGCGCGAAGGGTGCGTTCTGCGCCATGTGTATCTGTGTCACGGTGTCGCCGAAGCGGCCGTCGCCGAGCAGCAACTGCACCCCCTCCCAGGCGGCAATGGCGCCCGAGGCGCTTCCCACCGCCTGGAAGTAATGGTCGAACAGGCGCTGGGTGCCCTGGGTCGGATGGGCTACCGCATTGAGCATGACGGCGCTCATGCCGCCGCGCCGCCCGGCGTTGAGCACACCGCCGTCGCGCAGCAGTTCGCAGCGGTCCGCGATCTCGTCGGCGAGCAGGATGGCGTCGGTGTAATCGCCCTCCACTGCGACGATGACGGGATGCGTCTCGAAGGGCAGCAGCAGATTGCCCAAGCCGCTTTCCGGAACGAACAGGTAGAGCGGCAGGCCGAGTACGTGGGTGTGGTAGTTGTAGCTGTTCGCCGTGTTGCCGGCCGAGGCGATGATGAAAGGCGGGGCTTCCCGGCCGAGAAACGACTGCAGGAAAAACGGAATGCTCGCCTGCACCTCGAATTCCTTGAAGGTGCGCGTGACCAGGTTCAACTTGCGCTCCGGCCAGTAGCCGCTGAAGGCGATATGCAGGTTTTCAAGACCAAGCCGCCTGGCCAGCCCCGTGCTTCGGTAGCAGTAGGGTTCGCCCAGATGGGCAGGCGCCGGGTCGATGTAATAGGGGCCGGTCGGCAGCCAGTCGGCAAACTTGAAAATCCCCGGCAGTTCCATGCGCACCTGGATTTGCTTGCGCTCGTAGACCGGGCGCAGCAGGGCCGGCCCGTGATCGCCGCTGACCTCGTCGTCGCAGCGCAGCCGAAAGCCGCCACCGCCGTCGTACTGCTTGCCGCAGCGAGTGCACCTGAGGAGGAAACTGGCCATGGGGTGATTGATCCTGTAGATTTGCCTCTGCTTCGAAAGCGGCAAACCGGTTTTTTCTACTCAAACTTATGAAAGTCTAAGACCGGCATTATAAGTCTTGGGATGGTTGCAGGTGGGAAAACGGTGGCTTGAGCACACGCATGAGTGAACGGATCAATCATGGGCATGATAATTGATGAAATCAGGGACTGGTGGGCCGCCCTGCTCGGCTGTATCCCGGGGCGCGTTGGCCGCCTGCTCAGACGGATCCACTATCGCGCTGTGCTGGCCGGCAGCGGCCCCGTGCTTTCTATTGGCGAGCATGTCGAGATCGGCTGCCCGACCCGCATTACCCTCGGCAACGAAATATACCTCGTCCCCGGTGCGGTACTGCGCGCCTGCGGTGGTGCCAGTCTGCGCATGGGAAGCCGCATTACCATCAACGGCAATGCACGGATCATTGCGGATTTCGGCAGCATTGAAATGGGCAGCGGGATCATGATCGGGCCGAATGTGGTCATCCGTGCCAGTAACCACAGCACCGCCCGCCACGATATTCCAATATGGGAACAGGGCCAGACCGGTGGCCGCATTGCCGTCGGCGACGATGTCTGGATCGGAGCCAACGCGGTCATTGTCGCCGACGTCACGGTGGGCTCACATGTGGTGATTGCCGCCGGGGCGGTTGTGACGCGCGATGTTCCCGATTATGCCGTGGTGGCCGGCGTGCCAGCGCGGGTTATAGGCGACCGCAGGGAAAAGGCGGAAGCAGCGGCCGGAGCGACCGCCTGAATCCGTTCAGTTCAGTCGGGCAATTACCGCCCGCAGCCACTGCCGGTCGCCGCCATAGCTCGACATCCCGTAGCGCGCGATCTGCTTCTCGTCGAAGTCCGGCGTCGCCAGGGCAATGCAGGTCTTGACCAGCTCCTTCAGCGGGCGCAGGGCGTCCGGCTTCGGGTGGACGTGGGCGACGTAGAGCTTGTCGGCTTCCTTGCCAACGGTGCAGACATCGAGCACCTCGCCGTGGCGGCCCAGCAGGTCTCCCAGACTGTTTGCATTAAAGAAAAGCAGGTGCGATTCGAACAGCGCCTTGTAGCGGTAATCGCGGTGCGGCACCTCGACGAAGAGGAGGCCGCCGGGACGCAGGCGCTGCATCAGGCCGTCGACGAAGTCGTG
>JAEUNH010000186.1 GCA_016791205.1 Rhodocyclaceae bacterium
ACCAGGCCGATGACCAGCAGGACATACACGACCTCAGCCCACAAGTCGTCTCCGGCAAGAAAAGCCCGCAACTGCTGGACATCGCGGACCACGCTCCCGACCGGCGTGAAGTACAGCACGCCGAAGGCCGCCGCGGCCGCGGCGAGCAGGATCAGCAGGCGGCGCAGCTCCTTGTTGAAGCCCGGCGCCACCGATTCCAGCTGGATGTCGTCCTCGGGGCCTTCCGGGATGCCGGTCCCGGAATTGCTCATTGTCCCGGCCCTTGCCCCGCTTCGCCCTCGACACGCTCGGCCGGCACCGCCCGCGCGGCGAACCAGCGCACGCCGAAGCAATCGCGGATGCCGCGCCAGAGCCGGTTGTGCACACCGTACTTGGAGACGCCGCGCAAGCGCGGCCGGTGGTTGACCGGGCGCTCGACAACGCTGTATCCCTTGGTCCGCAGCAGGGTCGGCATGAAGCGGTGCAGACCGTTGAAGACCGGCAGTTCCAGGACGCAGGCGGCGCGCACCACGCGCACCCCGCAGCCGCTGTCGGCCACGCGGTCGCCGGTCGCCCAGTTGCGGAAACCGTTGCCGACCCGGGAGGAGAGCTTGCGGATGAAATTGTCCTGGCGCTTGGCGCGCACGCCGGTGACACAATCGACGCCCAGACGGCGCGCCTCGTCGAGCATCTGCGGCAGGTCGGCCGGATCGTTCTGGCCATCGCCGTCGAGGGTGCCGATCCATTCGCCGCGCGCGGCACGGAAGCCGCTGCCCACGGCAGCGCTCTGGCCGAAGTTGCGACGATGGCGCAAGCTTCTCACCACACCGGCCGTCTCCAAAGTCAGTCGCTGCAGGACGGCGGGACTATCGTCGTTGCTGGCGTCGTCGACGAAAATCACTTCATAGGGCTCTGTCCTGCCCCGGAAGGCGGCCTGGATCTCGCGCACCATCGGCTCGATATTCTCCGCCTCGTTGAAAACGGGAATGACAATGGAAAACAGGGGCGGGGGCGACATCGGCTTGCCAAGTAAAAAGTGTGAATGATACAGGAACTTAGACAACCACTTCCTGCAGCTGCCGGCCGCAGCGCCGGTAATCCTCGGCGCCGGGGGTGCGCCAAAGGCTTCTCATGAAGGCACCCGCGACGGCCGGCAGCAGCCACGGCCGCCGCCTGCGCATGCGCCGCCAGAACCGTTTCAGATTCAGCCGGAAGTGCCATCGGATATCGTCCTCCCCCAGCAGCCCGGGATGTTCATCCAGGAATTTGCCATAGGTCAGAAACAAGGCGCCCAGCACTCTCGCCCTGCGTCGCAGGTTGTTGGCGGGGTGCTTGCGATAACTCGCGAGGATCTCCGGCACGCGGGCGATCGCAAATCGCGCCGAGAGCCTCAGGAAGCAGTCCAGATCCTCCTGGGGCAGGCTGGGGTCGAATCCGCCTATGGAGAGCAGCGCCTCCCGGCGCAAGGCCAGGGTCGGATTGAACACGTAGTGCCTGCCCATGAAAAGCCAGCGCCAGGCTTCCCGTTCCGGACCCTCGGGCGGGCGGGATTTGCGTGGCTGGCGCGCCAGTTGGCGACCAGCCTGGTCGATGTAATCGGCATCGGCATGCACCAGCGCCAGGTCGGGGCAGTTCCATTCGGCGATGGCCTGCTGGATGCGTGCCACCTTGTTCGGATACAGCACGTCGTCCGAACCGAGCAGATGCACCCACTCGCCTCGGCAGGCGGCGATCACCGCGTTGGAGGCCGCGCTGACGCCCTGGTTCTCCTGCCGCTCCAGCACGATGCGGCGGAAGCGGCTGCGGCGCGATTCGAGGAAGCGGCGGGCCACCTCCAGCGTGTCGTCCTGCGAGCCGTCGTCGATCAGCACCAGTTCCAGTTCGGGATAAGTCTGTGCACAGACCGATGCCAGGCAGGCCTCGATGTAGGCGGCATGGTTGTAGGCCGGAATCG
>JAEUNH010000189.1 GCA_016791205.1 Rhodocyclaceae bacterium
TTCGTCATGCAGGACGGCTGGTGCGGCAGGCTCTGCCCGATGGGCGCCTTCTACGGCCTGCTCGGAAAAGTCAGTCTGGTCAGGGCGGCGGCGGTGCGCCGCGCCGCCTGCAACGACTGCATGGACTGCTTCATGGTTTGCCCGGAGCCCCAGGTGATCCGGCCCGCCCTGAAAGGCGTGGAGGGCGCGGGACCGGTGATCCTGGCGGGCAATTGCACCAACTGCGGCCGCTGCATCGACGTCTGCTCGAAGGACGTGTTCGCCTTCGGCACGCGATTCGGCAACAAGGTGGAAAAGGTTTCACGGCCGGCGCAGATGGCGTCGGCGTGCAAGTAGCTTCGATCAACTTTTAGACGCGAAGGGAGACGATCATGAACAGGTCCGTCACGATGATACTGGCAGCGGCGCTGGCCGCCGCCGCATTCGGCTGCACGCAGTTCGGCGGCGTGGCCACGTTGCGCGGCGCGGATACCGCCGCGGCCGACAAGGCGCCGGCCGAGCAGCTGGCCTACACCGGCAAGAAGCCCGGCCTGCAGAAGCCGATCGCCCGCACCTTCAGCACCCAGCCGCCGCTGGTGCCGCACGCCGTCGACAACTTCGACGAGATCACCGTCGAGTCGAACCAGTGCGTGGAATGCCACGGCATCGACAGCTACCAGAAGAAGAACGCGCCCAAGCTCGGCGACAGCCACCTCGACGCGGGCAAGAAGCTGGTGACCATGGACCGCTACCAGTGCAACACCTGCCACGTGCCGCAGGTCGACGCCAAGCCGCTGGTGGACAACACCTTCGTCGGCCACCTGCCGCAGAAGCAGTAGGCCGCGCCCCTTCCGTCCGCTCGGGCCGCGACCGGCAGCGCCGGTCGCGGCCTTTTTTGCGTCCAGCGCCCGGCCTTGGTCCGGCGGGGAAAAGTCAGTCTGCGCAGGACGGCGAAAGCGAACGTTCGACCTGGATGTGACCTTGGAGAAGGTCGCAGGCTACTCACGCTGCTTGGCCGAAGCGGACATCACTTCTTGATTGAATCAGGCCTGTTGTGAACGTCCGCTTTCAACGTTCGAGAAAATCGGGCGCCTGCGGGCGATGCGCGGAGGAAGCTCGCAAGCGCAGCTAACGGATGGTCCGGCTGACCGAAGAGCATCATACCTATTGTTTTGGTGTCCCTTTGGCTCGCCATTTGTTCACCATTCCCATGAGCCATTCGTTGACATATTGCTGTTCAGCAGCAGTTCGGATTCTTTCTGGCTTGAATTGGAACAAGAGTCCAGCGCGCCAGGATCCGTCATCGTCGAATCGATCACGCGGAAGTTGGAACAAAGGGTCGCTAAATAGCTGAACGTTTTGATGGTGGACGCGCACATACTCGTAGTCACGCGGCGTTCGCTGGAGCGCAGCGACAAACCAATTGCTTACGCGCTCGAACCACATTGCCACCAGGCGGCGCACTTGCTCGTGCATTTGCAAACTTGAGTCATCGAGAAGCATTTCGGTTGCCGCAGAGAGCGCATTGTCAAGGAAATGGGTGCCGGTTAGCTCGTGTCGATGGCGCTCAAACTCCGCGAAAAACTCAACCAACTCCTTTAGCCCCTTGTTCATCTCTGCCATGGAAGCCGCTTATTGGTTCAATAACTTGAATTCTCCGAACGAGAGATCCTCGGAGGTTTCATCGTCGAACTGCACGCGGATATCTCTTTGATGCACCTCTTTGTTCGAGTACACGTTAATGACCTTTGCTACCCGGCCTTCATGGGAATGTACTGCGACCATGTCTCCGATCAGTACTCTTCTCGTTTCCATGTGTACTCTCCTTGAAGCAAGCATTTATCCGTGGGTTGGATAGGGCCAGACGGATTCATTAATGCCCAACGCGAAGCGTAGGTTCGCGAAGTCGACCAATGGCAAGTGCCCATTCGTCCAAGAAAATTTGTGCTCCGCCTCATCGATGGTCAATAGCTTGTTGGGCACGGTTACTTCTTGCTTTGCGCACTGCTTATTTGAATTGAACGCTCCAGCAGCCGTTTGCAGTAATCGAAATCGTAAAACCGCTGACAGTGTTTGAGGTATGAGTCTCGCTGCTCAACCGCGGTCTTCGCGAGTAACGATGCAGGTTTCTCCTGCAGTAGCTGTCCTTCGTGCCTTGAACAGGTACTGATGTCGGAAATTCCGATCTGGGTACAACTCTTCCAAGCGTTAAACAACATCATTCCGGCTATGCTGGCTTGGGTGCCCACTTCATCACGATCACTCTTTAGTTTTTCCGCAGATCTAGAAGCCGACCAGTCATCGTATAAACTCGGGAAAATAGCGATCGCCAGAATCATAGCAGCGACCTTGATCTTGTTCTTCCGCAAGAGCAGCATTAAATCATTGACTGTCATATCTTCGTGGATCAAAGGCGGGAACTTAAATGTTGCTTTACCTGTGACAGCAGGTCCTTCAAACTGCCGCGCCAGTACCAGACCAGCCCGCACATCCAGAACAGCGACAGCGACGCCGGCCAGTTCGCATCGCGCATCAGATCGAGTGCAGTTGGCTCCAACACCAACCAGTAAAGTGCATAGCAGCCATCAACGCACCACCAGGTCAATAGAACCATCAGCGGCCAGTCGCGCCAACGTCGTTCGATTATCACGCGCATCGACCAGCCGGCGAACAGGTAAGTGAAACCTGCCATTACAATGCTCACGCCGACGTCCCAATCCGGCGCCGGGGTGAGATAGGCGCCAGCGATTAGCAGTCCGAGTCCGATCGCCAGCGTGGCTAGCTTCCAAGAGCGGACGGTTTCATGGCGGATGTCTGTCAGAAGTTCAGACATGAGTGGAGACCCCTTCAGGCCACCTTTGTAAAGTCATCGTTTTAGCAATTTCTGCCTTCCCATTGTGCGCCAGAGACTTCTCCAGAGAAAGCGGAAGCACCGGCTTACTCATGGGTCGCTTAAATGGTCGACAGAGCATTTCGATTTCAGCAGGGTGTTGAGCCCGTTCTGGTCGTCTCATTTGGCGAATACTGAGTAATTTCCAACCGGCCCCTACTTCTTCCGTTCGATCATAACCCCAGCGTCACCCTTGCCGGGCCCTGCGATTCGCGCATGCAGCCTCACGCGTGAAGCTGGCGGACCGTACTGGGCAAACCATTCATAACCCGTTGGTGATTTTCCCGGGCCTGGAGTGACATGCCGCAAGACAGGGAGGGTAGCCAGCCTTCCATAAGATTCCGTGAAGGCGGCATCAAAAACGAGAGTTGCGTAAGCAGTAGCTGCCTCGCGCGCATGCGCGTCCCGGGCATTGGAGATTACCAAGATTCGCTGCAGCCCGGTGTCGGCGCCATGCTGTAGTTCTAGGCGATAAATGTAATTGCCCAGACGATGCTGCTCGACGACAAGTGCCTGGCATGCTGGGGATGATACTTTCCAGCTGCGGGCACAGGGCCGTGGCGCTGAAACCAAGCCACCCAACGTTTCCTGCGTTCGTGCCAACGAGGCGCCCCAGCCGAAGCGCGGCATCGCATCGCTCGCCCATCCCGTTTGTGATGCCAGTGTCGCCAGGAGGGCCAGACCGCCCCCCGCCATGCTCCTCATGTTCCCACCCCCGGCAACTTTTCTGAACCCATGATGCGGGTATGGACAAGCCGGGTATCGGCAGGTTCCAACAAGGAAAAATTTACTTTAGCCGCTACGCCAAACTGGCCGACTTTGAGAAGCTCGTTCTATCCCGCCTGAGCTCTCGCTCCTGGCCGATAGCTTCCCTCAGAAGCTGACCGCCGTTCTGCAGTGATTGCCTATTGCGCGTGGCCTGTGAATCAGCCGCCCCAAAGCCGGGCGACGAGCGGATAGATCTGGATGGCCGCAATGCCGAGGATGGCCACGTAGATCAGGTGATAAAGCTCGAAGTGATAACCGGAGGCATGGAGTTCTTCCCGGTGCGCCCGGCAAAGACAGAGGCTGGTCGGCTGCCTCGGGTGGGCCTTGAGATGCCCTGGCGCCTGGCAGACGGCGCAAGGGCCGCACGAGGCGCGCGGCTCGGCCGCGGGATGCGCCTGGTTCCATTGGCGGCAGTATTCGCAATCGTCGGTCATCGTTGGCCGCTTCCTCCGGAAAAGCGGTGCGCCGTCTCGCGGAGACCGACTTTTGGTTTCGGCCCGGCTCGCGTTGCGCCCCTTAGGCGCGCAGCGCCAGGTGGGCGATGAAGCCGGAGCGCGACTCGCCGGCAGCCTTGGCGGCGGCGTCGATCCGGCGCAGCACGCGGGAGGGCAGGGTGATGTTTACGCGCTCGGCCTTGTCGGAGAGCTGGGCGAGATCGACGGCCACCACGGCCCACACCCAGCCCTTGAACTCCTTCTTCTTCTGGTGCTCGGCCAGCGGGCGCGGCTCGGGAACGGCGCCGCCGTCGTCGATGACGGTTTCCAGCCACAGCTCGATGGCTTCTCGGGCGTTGTCCATCGCTTCGTCCAGCGTGTCGCCGGCGGAAAAGCAGCCCGGCAGATCGGGGACGACGACTCCGTAGGTCTGCGACTTTTTACCCGGCTCGATGGCTATCGGGTAATTCACTTCACATTTCACAATCGGTCAGTATGGCCAATAAACGGACAAGCTTCAGGCGGCTTGTTTCTCGTGGCGCGCCGGCAAATGGCCGGCCATACGCCGTTCCGCCTGCCACAGGTCGTGGCGCATCTGCATGTCGATCCACAGTTGCGGGCCGTTGCCGAAGAAGGCGCCGAGACGCAGCGCCATTTCCGGCGACACCGACGACCGCTCGGACAGGATGCCATGCACCATCTGGCGCGATACTCCCAGCGCGCGGGCGAAGGCCGCCACCGACATGTTCAGCGCCGGGAGGCTGTCCTCGCGCAAAATCCGGCCCGGATGGGTCGGGCAGCGTGTCTTGCTCATGGTTCGTTCCGCAATGGTTTCGTATTCAGGCCGCCTTGTGCGTCTTGACGTATTCCTGGAGCGCGTCATCGACGCGGGTCTGCCAGCCCGGCCCGTCTGCCTTGAAGAATTCCACCACCTCGGGCGACAGACGAATCGCCGTGGCAACTTTGCGCGGCGCTTTCTGCGGTCCGCGGGCGCGCCGCACCTTTGCCTGTTTCCAGTAGGCCTCGACCGCCTTCGGGTCGTTGGGATCGTAAGGCTCGACAGCCGGGTCGTAGGGCACCGGCGCTTCGGCCACCGCCTCGCGCTTCACGCGCTTCCAGTCAGTCTTGCTCTTTGCATGCGACTTCATACAGTTTCCTTTCCGTCTTCGATGCGCGGCGCAGCGAGATGGCGCGCACTTCCTTGCCGCGCAGGACATACACCAGCGCCAGCACAACTCCGTTCATCACTTCGACCAGGGCGATGTCCATTCGCCTCGGTTCGCTTCCGCGTGGTGATTCCAGCGTGATCTAGTTCGGCGCGTCATAGACAAGTCCGGCATCCGCCAGATCGAGCCCGTGCTTGTCGAGATTGGCTTTGCGCTTGGCCTGATCGAATGTGATCACGATTTGATTGTATATACAAAACAACCCAAGTCAAGTCATATTGTTTATACAAATTGCTATCGCCGTCCCGCGCAGACCGACTTTTCCGGCTCAGTCCTCGTAGCCGATCAGGGTCACCTCGGCCGCCTGCTGGCGCAGGGGGATCAGCGCCTGGTAGGCCGGCGATTCGAACCAGCCGCGCAGCGCGGCGGGGTCGGGGAAGCGGATCACCACGGTGTCGCTGTGGGCGTGTTCGCCGCCGAGCACGGCGAAGGCCTTGCCGCGGAACACCAGCTCGGCCTGCCAGGGCGCCAGCGTCGCCGGCACCTGGCCGCGGTAGGCCTCCCACTTCTGCGGGTCTTTTATCGTGATGTGGCCGATCAGGTAGGCGGCCATCGCTTCGCTCAGAACAGGCGCGCGGCGGCCAGCCCGACGGCGAGCAGGATGCCGTGCAGCATCGCCGCGCCGATGGTGGCGCGGATGGCGGGAACGAGTTGCGCGGGCTGGGCGGCGTGGGCGAGCAGGCCTTTGGTCGCGGCCAATGCCGGCGCCAGCGCGGCGAGGGCGGCGAGCGCCGTCCAGGGCAGCGCGCCCAGCGCCACCGCGCCGATCAGCCAGCCGGCGGCGATGCCGACGATCAGCGGATAGCCGTGGCGCGCGCGCTGCGGGCCCAGGCGCACCACCCAGTTGCGCTTGCCGACGGCGGCGTCGGCCTTGTAGTCGGGGAACTGGTTGATGAAGAGCACGTTGGCGACGTGCAGCGCGTAGGGCAGGCCGGCGACGAAGGGCAGCGCCGAGAAGGCGCCGCGCTGCACGTAGTCAGCGCCGACGACGACGATCAGCCAGCCGCAGGCCACCGCCAGCTCGCCCCAGCCGCGGCTCATCAGCTTGAAAGGCGGC
>JAEUNH010000196.1 GCA_016791205.1 Rhodocyclaceae bacterium
CTCGGTCCTGAAGCCCGGCCCGGACGACATCTTCTGCGGCACGCCGCCGCTGGCCTTCACCTTCGGCCTGGGCGGCCTGCTCTGCTTCCCGCTGCGCGTCGGCGCGTCCACCGTGCTGGTGGAGAAGCTGATGCCCGACACGCTGCTGCAGACCCTCCGCGACTTCAAGGCGACGATCTGCTTCACCGCGCCGACCTTCTGGCGCCTGATGGCCCCGCTGGCGGCGAAGGATGGCATCGGCCGCCTCACGAAATGCGTCTCCGCCGGCGAGGCCCTGCCCGACGCCACGCGCCAGCTGTGGAAGCAGGCCAGCGGCATCGAGATCATCGACGGCATCGGCGCCACCGAGATGATCCACATCTTTATCTCCTCGCCGCCGGAGGAAGTGCGCCGCGGCGCCATCGGCCGCGTGGTGCCGGGCTACGCCGCCCTCATCGTCGACGACGACGGCAACCCGCTGCCGCCGGGCACGGTGGGCCGCCTGGCAGTGATCGGCCCGACCGGCTGCCGCTACCTGGCCGACCCGCGGCAAAGCCAGTACGTGCAGCACGGCTGGAACCTCACCGGCGACGCCTTCTCGATGGACGCCGACGGCTATTTCCATTACCAGGCGCGCACCGACGACATGATCATCTCGGCCGGCTACAACATCGCCGGCCCGGAAGTCGAAGGCGCCCTGCTGGCGCATCCGGCGGTGGCCGAATGCGGCGTGGTCGGCGTGCCCGACGCCGAGCGCGGCCAGATCGTCAAGGCCGTCGTCGTGCTGCGCCCGGGCTACACGCCCGGCGAAGCGCTGACGAAGGCGTTGCAGGACTTCGTCAAACGGACCATCGCCCCCTACAAGTACCCGCGCGCCGTCGAATTCGTCGCCGCCCTGCCGCGCACCGAGACCGGCAAGCTGCAGCGCTTCCGCCTGAGGCAGCCGACATGACCAGCCGCATCCTCGGCGACGCCTTCCACAGCGACCGGCTGGTGCGCTTCTCGCACTGCGACCCGGCCGGCATCGTCTTCTACCCGCAGTACTTCATCATGTTCAACGGCCTGGTGGAGGACTGGTTCAACCAGGGCCTGGGGGTGAACTACGCCCGCTACATCACCGAGCACCGCCTCGGCTTCCCGATCGTCAAGCTGGAATGCGACTTCGTCGCGCCCTCCAAGATCGGCGAAATCATCACCTTCGGCCTGCGCCTCGAGACGCTCGGCCGCAGCTCCCTGGGCCTCGCCGTCGACTGCCGCTACAAGGACCAGCAGCGCCTGCGCGCCAAATTCGTGCTGGTCGCCATGGATCTGGACGCCCAGCGCGCCCGGCCGCTGCCGGAGGACCTGCGCGATCTGATGCAGGCCTTCCGGCAAGGACAACTCGATATCAATAACCACCAAAGGAGAGACACATGATGCAGATGTTCAATCCGCCCGGCTGGAAGCGGCCGAAGGGCTATTCCAACGCCGTCGCCGCCAGCGGCCGCATGGTCTTCGTGGCCGGTCAGGTCGGCTGGGACGGCCAGGAGGCCTTCCGCACCGAGGACCTGGTCGGCCAGGTGCGGCAGTCGCTCACCAACATCGTCGCCATCCTCGCCGAGGCCGGCGCCAGGCCCGAGCACATCGTGCGCATGAACTGGTATCTCGCCGACAAGGAAGAATACAACGCCCGCCTGACCGAGATCGGCGACGTCTACCGTGAGCTGATCGGCCGCCACTTCCCGGCCATGACGGCGCTGCAGGTGGCCGGCTTCGTCGAACACGGCGCCAAGGTCGAGATCGAGGTGACGGCGATGCTCCCCGGCTGA
>JAEUNH010000224.1 GCA_016791205.1 Rhodocyclaceae bacterium
GTCTTCGCCCGCCTGCCGCAGCTGGTCGAGCGGGCCGGCAACGGCCCCGAGGGCGGCGGTTCGATCACTGCCTTCTACACCGTGCTGGCCGAGGGCGACGACCAGCAGGACCCGATCGCCGACGCCGCCCGCGCCATCCTCGACGGCCACATCGTCCTGTCGCGCCCGCTGGCCGAGCAGGGCCACTATCCGGCCATCGACATCGAGGCCTCGATCTCGCGCGCCATGACCAGCCTGGTCAAGCCGCTGCACCTGGACGTGGTGCGGCGCTTCAAGCATCTCTACTCGCGCTACCAGCGCTCGCGCGACCTGATTTCGGTGGGCGCCTATGTCGCCGGCTCCGATCCGACCATCGATCAGGCCATCGCCATGCAGCCCGGCTTCGAGGCCTTCCTGCAGCAGGACATGCACGAGCGGGAAACCTATCAGGATGCGGTCCTCAAGGTGCACCGTCTGTTCGGCCTGGAACCGTAGGCAGTCATCGGCAATCCTGCTAAAGTAAAAACGGTTCCCGCCCGTAATAGCCGTCTGGAGCAGCCGCATGAAGGCTTTTCCCCTGCAGTCGCTGCTGGATCTGTCGCACCTCCGCATGGACGATGCGGCGCGCCAGCTCGGCCAGTTGCTGGCCAGCGAGCAGGAAGTGGGCAAGACCCTGGAGCTGCTCGAGCAGTACCGCGGGGAATACGAGGCGCGTTTCCGCCAGGCGGCGCAGGACGGGCTGGGCCGCGACGAGTGGGCCAACTATCAGTCCTTCCTGGGCCGGCTCGACGAGGCCATCGCCCAACAGCGCCTGCTGGTCGAGAGCTCGCGGCAACGCACGGAGAACGGGCAAAAGGAATGGCTGGACAAACGCAACCGGGTCAAGGCCTTCGACACCCTGTCGCAGCGCCACAAGGCCAACCAGGGGCGCAGCGAGGCCCGGCAGGAGCAGCGCGCCCAGGACGAGCACGCCGCCCGCGGTCCCCTGGCCAAGGACTGATCCCCGCCGCGGCCCGCCCGGCCGCCCTGCCGCACCCCCATTCGATTCTTCTGGCACGGCGCTTGCTGATTCAGGGCATGAACCCCGGATTCGCCAGGAGCCAGCCATGACCCAGATGTCGGTCGCCCCGCCCGCCATGCCCAACCTCGCCCCCGCTTCCGCCTCGGGCGCCCCGACCGCGGGCGAGGCCGCCGGAGCGGCCGAAGGAGGGCTGGATTTCGCCGCGGTGCTCAAGGCGCAGATCGATACGCCGGCAAAAGATGTCGCTGCCGCAGAAAATCTTGCCGCCCTCCTGCCGTCCGCCTCCGCCGGAACGGATCCGGCACCGGCGGACGCGCTGCCGACGGCGCCGGATCTGTCCGGCCTGCTGCCGGCCATCGCCGCGAGCCTGCCTGCGCCGGTGGCGCCCCTGGCCGGCACCTTGGCGCAGCCGGCCGACGCACCGGCCCTGAATCCCGCTGCCGCGTTGCCGGCCGCCAGTCAGGCGGCGGACTTGCCGGTGGCCGCCGCGGCACTGCCTCAAAGCCAACCGGTTCTGCCAACTGCTGCCGCGGCGCTGCCCGCGAGCCAACCCGGCCTGCCGAGCGCCAGCCCAGCCGCGCCCCTCGTCCCGGCGCCGGCGAACCTCGTTGCCGGTCAGCCGGTCCAGGCGGCCAAGCCGCCCTTGGCCACCGCGGGCGACCCGCCTTTCCAGCCGAACCCGCAGCCAACCGGACGCCCCGCCCTCGAAGTCGCGGCGCCGGTCGCCCAGGCCGACAGCCGCGCCGCCGCGGAACCGCGCCTCAATGCAGCCATCGACAGCGGCCTGCCTGCCCCGGCCGTCGAACATGCGGCGGCCGCGCCGCTGCATGTCGGCCGGGCGGTCGAAGCGCCGGCCGCTTCGCGCATCGACACCCCGGTCGGCGCCCGTGGCTGGGATGCCGAGGTCGGGCAGAAGGTCGTCTGGATGGTGAACCGCGCGGAGAGCCGCGCCGAGCTGACGCTGACCCCGCCCCATATGGGCAAGGTGGATGTCACCCTGACGATGAGCGGCGACCAGACCAATGCCAGCTTCGTCGCCGCCAGCCCGGCCGCCCGCGAGGCCCTGGAACAGGCCCTGCCGCGCCTGCGGGAAATCCTCGCCGATGCCGGCATCACCCTCGGCCAGACCAGTGTCAATGCCGAATCGCCGCGCAACGGCCGCGAGCAGGAAACGCTCGAGGCGCGTGGCGAAACCCGCCGCGGCGAAGTGCCGGCCGCCGCGCCCCAGTGGACGCGGCGCGGCAACGGCCTGGTCGACACCTTTGCCTGAATTGCGGCCCCGATCGCCCGCATTTCACGGCTTGATGCAAGCGCCACGACGGACATAATCAGGAACCCGATCCAGGAGTAAACCATGGCGAAAGCCCCGGCCAAAAAAGACGAAAAGAAGCCCGAAGCCGAAGTCGAGGGCGAAGGCGAACAGCCGAAGAAGAAAAGCAAGCTGCCGCTGATCATCGGCCTGGTGGTGCTGCTGGCCGCCGGCGGCGGCGCGACCTGGTTTTTCGTCTTCAAGGGCAAGGGCGAGGGCGAACAAGCCGCCCAGCAGCAGGCCAAGCCGCAGCCGCCCAAGCCGCCGGTGTTCGTGCCGCTCGACGCCTTCACGGTGAACCTGTCGGCCGAGCAGAACGAGCAGTACCTGCAGGTGGCCGCCACCCTCAAGGTGCTCGACCAGTCGGCCGCCGACGCCGCCAAGCAATACATGCCGGAGGTACGGCACCGCACACTCACCCTGCTGTCGTCGAAGAAGCCCTCGCAGATCGCCACGGCCGAAGGGCGCGAGCGGCTGGCCGAGGAAATGCGGCAGACCGCCAACAACATCATCCTCGCCGCGGCCGGCAAGCCGGTCAAGCCGGTGCTGCTCGATGTGCCGAAGACCGGCGAAGAAGCGCCGGCGGAGACCAAGCCGGAGGAAGCCAAGCCCCAGGAGGGCATGGCGCCGGCGGCCGATGCCACGGCGGCCGCCCCGGCCGCGGCGCCGGCTGACGCCGCCCAGGCGGCGCCGGCCGCAGCGCCGGCCGCAGCGCCGGCCGCGCCCAAGCCCGCCACCACGCTCTCCAAGGCGGCGGCCGACGATCCGGTGCAGAGCGTGTTCTTCACCTCCTTCATCATCCAGTGATTCGCCATGGCCCAGGATTTTCTCTCCCAGGATGAAGTCGACGCCCTGCTGAAGGGCGTCACCGGCGAGAGCGACGAGCCGGTTCAGGAGGAAGAGACCGGCGGCGTGCGGGCCTACGACATCGGCCGCCAGGAGCGCATCGTGCGCGGCCGCATGCCGACCCTGGAGCTGATCAACGAGCGCTTCGCCCGCCACCTGCGCATCGGCCTGTTCAACTACATGCACCGCACCACGGAGATCTCGCTGGGCCCGATCCGCGTGCAGAAATACAGCGAGTTCGTCCGCAACCTGGTGGTGCCGACCAACCTCAACCTGGTGCACTTCAAGCCGCTGCGCGGCATCGGCATGATCGTCCTCGACCCGAACCTGGTGTTCCTCGTCGTGGACAACATGTTCGGCGGCGACGGCCGCTTCCACACCCGGGTCGAGGGGCGCGACTTCACGCCCACCGAGCAGCGCATCATCCAGGGCCTGCTCAACGTCATCTTCGCCGAGATGGAGAAGGCCTGGAAGCCGGTCTTCGAGCTGAAGCTCGAATACATCCGCTCGGAGATGAACTCCCAGTTCGCCAACATCGCCACCCCCAGCGAGATCGTCGTCGCCTACACCATCTCGCTGGAATTCTCCGGCTCGACGGCGGAGATGCACCTGTGCCTGCCCTACTCGATGGTCGAGCCGATCCGCGACATCCTCTACAGCTCGATGCAAAGCGACCACCTGGTCTCGGACAAGCGCTGGATCGGCACCCTGACCCGCCAGCTGCAGACCGCCGAGGTGGAGCTGGTGGCCATGCTCGGCCGCTCGCAGATCACCCTGGGGCAGATCCTCAACCTGAAGGCCGGCGACGTGATCCCGTTCAACGTCGAGGAGACCATCAGCGCCGAGGTCGACCATGTCCCGGTCATGGAATGCCGCTACGGCCTGCAGAACGGCCAATACGCGCTGAAGGTGGAGCGCTTCATCACCCCCGACGGCGCCGACAGACGATAGGAGAACAGCATGGCTGAAAACGAAACCGCAGATCAGGTCAGCGCCGACGACTGGGCCGCCGCCATGGGCGAACAGGCCACCGCCGAGGCCCAGGCCAAGCCCGCCGACATCTTCCAGCCCCTGGGCGAAGGCGCCAAGGCGGCCGCGATGCAGGACTTCGACATGATCCTCGACATCCCGGTGCAGATGGCCGTCGAGCTCGGCCGCACCAAGATCGCCATCCGCAACCTCCTGCAGCTGGCCCACGGCTCGGTGGTCGAGCTCGACGCCCTGGCCGGCGAGCCGATGGACGTGCTGGTGAACGGCACCCTGATCGCCCAGGGCGAGGTGGTGGTGGTGAACGACAAGTTCGGCATCCGCCTGACCGACATCATCACCCCGGGCGAGCGGATGCGGAAACTGAACCGCTGAGCATGCCCGGCGAATAGCGGCGATTTTCGCCGCCTAATCCCCGTCTCATCCCCGCGCCGGCGGCAGTACTCTGCCGCCATGCGCAATTTTTTCCTCCCGCTCCTTGCCGCCCTGCCGGGCGCCGCGCTGGCCCAGGCCGCGGGCGCGCCGCTGCCCGAGGCCGGCACCGGCCTGTTGCAGGTCGCCTACGGCCTCGGCGTGGTGATCGCCGCCCTGATCGGCGCCCTGTGGCTGCTCAAGCGCGTCTCGGCTCCGCGCGGCGCGGCCGCCGGCGCCCTGCGCGTGATCGCCGGCGCCGCGGTGGGCGCGCGCGAGCGCGTCGTGCTGGTGGAGATCGGCGAGACCTGGCTGGTGGTGGGGGTCGCGCCGGGACAGGTGAGCGCCCTGCACCAGATGCCGCGCGGCCAGATCGCCGCCGCGGCGGCCCTGCCCGCCGGCAAGGATTTCGGCGCCTGGCTGAAGCAGATGACTGAACGCCGCCATGCGGACTAGGGATCTGCTGCCGTCCTTGCTGCTGCTGGCCGCGCCGGCCGCGCTGGCGCAGGGCCTGCCGGCGCTGACCAGCACGCCTTCGGCCGGCGGCGGGCAGACCTACACGCTGTCGATCCAGACCCTGCTGTTCATCACGGCGCTGACCTTCCTGCCGGCGATGCTGCTGATGATGACCTCCTTCACCCGCATCATCATCGTGCTGTCGCTGTTGCGCCATGCCCTCGGCACCCAGACCTCGCCGCCCAACCAGGTGCTGGTCGGGCTGGCCCTGTTCCTCACCTTCTTCGTGATGGCGCCGGTGGCCGAGAAGATCCATGCCGAGGCCTACCAGCCGATGGCGGAGAACCGGATCGGCTTCAACGAGGCGCTGGAGCGCGGCGCAGTGCCGCTGAAGGCCTTCATGCTGAAGCAGACCCGCAGCGCCGACCTCGGCCTGTTCTCGCGCATCGGCAACGCGCCGAAGGTCGACAAGGCCGAGGACCTGCCGATGCGCATCCTGATCCCGGCCTTCGTCACCTCGGAGCTGAAGACGGCCTTCCAGATCGGCTTCATCGTCTTCATCCCCTTCCTGATCATCGACATGGTGGTGGCCACGGTGCTGATGTCGATGGGCATGATGATGATGTCGCCGGTGATCGTCTCGCTGCCCTTCAAGATCATGCTGTTCGTGCTGGTCGACGGCTGGAACCTGATCGTCGGCTCGCTGGTGCAAAGCTTCGGCTGAACGGAAACAGGCCATGACCCCCTCCTCCGTCATCGAAATCGGCCGCGTCGCCATCGAGGTCACCCTGCTGGTGGCCACGCCGATGATGCTCGCCGCCCTGGTCACCGGCCTGGTGGTGAGCATCTTCCAGGCGGCCACCCAGATCAACGAGATGACCCTCTCCTTCGTGCCCAAGCTGATCGCCATGTTCCTCACCCTGGTGCTGGCCGGCCCCTGGATGCTGACCGTGCTGACCGACTACATGCGGCGGCTGTTCGAGAGCATTCCCGGGATGATCGGCTGAGCCATGCTCACTGTCAGCGACGCCCAGCTGGAGGCCTGGATCGCCGCCTTCCTGTTCCCGCTGGCGCGCATCCTCGGCCTCGTCGCCGCGGCGCCGGTGTTCAACAACGCCGCATTGCCGATGCGCATCAAGCTGGCCCTCGGGCTGGCCGTCACGCTGGCCGTGGCGCCGATCCTGCCGCCGCTGCCGGCAATCGCGCCGGCTTCCTGGGCCGGGCTGGCGGTGCTGCTCCAGCAGGGCCTGATCGGCCTGGCCCTGGGCTTCACGCTGCGGGTGGTCTTCGCCGGCATCGACCTCGCCGGCGAGCTGATCGGGCTGCAGATGGGCCTCGGCTTCGCGGTCTTCTACGACCCGCAGAATGCCGCCCAGCTGCCGATCGTGGCGGAGCTGGCGGGACTGCTGGCGCTGCTGATCTTTCTGGCCCTGGACGGGCATCTGATGACCCTGGGACTGCTGGCCGAGAGCTTCAGCCTGCTGCCGATCGGCGCGGCGGCCGTCCCGGCGGCCGGCTGGGGCGCCCTGCTGCGCTGGGCCGGCATGCTCTTCGGCATCGGCCTGCTGCTGGCCCTGCCGCTGGTCGGCACGCTGCTGGTGGCCAACATCGCGCTCGGGGTGCTGACCAAGGTGGCGCCGACCCTGAACCTGTTCGCCGTCGGCTTCCCCGTCACCCTGATGGCCGGCTTCGTCGTGCTGGCGCTGTCGATGCCCCACTTCGCGCCGGCCCTCGAAGGGCTGTTCGGCCAGGGCTTCGAGGCGCTCAGGGCGGTGTTGCTGGCCGGCCGCTGAGGGCGGTCGGGCGCGGCTGCACCCGGATGGTGCCCTCGGCGACGCGGTAGGCGCCGATCAGCTCCGACTCGATGCCCTCGTTGTAGGCCAGGATGTCGTAGCCGGCGAAGCCGCCCTCGCGGACGATGCGCTCGGCGTTGCGGCGGAAGGCCCGCCCGGCCTCGCCGTCGCCGCCGGTGCTGCGGAAGCGCTTCGAGCGCATGGCGATGCTGAAGGTGTCCTCGGAGACCCGCCGCAGTTCGCCCTCCCAATTCGGGGCCAGCGGGTCGACGAAATAGAAGATCGCCGCGCCGATCAGCATGTTCTCCAGCGACAGGCTGAAGTTCGGCGTCAGGCGCAGGCTGGCGTTGGGCACCAGCGAGGTGGCGGGCAGCGAATACTTGGTGGCGCCGCCGCTGTCGGTGCCGCGCGAGATGGCGCCGACATCGAGGGCGTCGCTGAGGTTCTGCGCGGTGTGGTAGCAGCCGCCCAGGGCCAGGGCCAGGACGGCAAAAGTCGGTCTGCGCAGCACGGCGGCAAGTCTAGACATAGTTGAACAGCGACAGGCCGCTGACCTTGAGGAAGGACTTCTGCGCCGCCTCGAGATAGGTCTGCTGCTGGGTCAGGCGGGTGATGGCGTCGGCGTAGTCGAGATCCTGCAGCCGCGACAGGGCCTGCTCATATTGCACGCCGAGCTCCTCGCCGGCGCTGCCCAGGCTGTCGAGTTCGCTCATCCGCGAGCCGACCGTGGCGCGCACCCGCAGGATGTTGTCCTCGGCCTGGTCGAAGTTGGCCAGGGCGGCGCCGATGCGGTTCATCAGCAGGACGTTGCCGCCCGCCGCCGGCGGGGGCGCCTCGAGCGCGTCGATCAGGTCGCCCAGGGTGCGGAACAGGCTCTGGTTGCTGCTCGGCGCCAGGGTGAAGGTGTCGCCGGCGGCCGGCGTGCCGGCGATCGTCACCCGGGCGCCGTAGTCGGCGGCCGGCGCCGTCTGCTTGAGCAGCGGTATCGCCTGCCCCGCCGTGTAGGCGATCGGGGCGGTGAGCAGCGAAGTGCTGGTGGCGGCATCCTGGATGTCGTAGCTCAGGGTGCCGGCGACCGTCGAAAAGACGATCTTCAGGCCGGTGGCCGGGATGTTGCCGGCGGCCCACAGGGCGGGATCGGTGACGGCGCCCTGGTCGATGATGCCGCTGCCGGCATTGGCCGCCGCCGCCGCGGTGGCGAAGGTGCCGTTGCCGTTGCGGATGCGCATGAAGACTTCCGAGCCGGAATCGCTGATGGCCATCTGGCGCGAAGCCGCGACCTGCAGCCGGCGCTGGCCCTCGTCGCCGGCATAGGCGATGTCGGAGACGGCGCTGGCGGTGACCGATTCGACGGAGCCCGAGAACGGCGTGGTGGCGCCCATGTAGCCCGAGAACAGGTACTGGTCGAGGCCATCCTTGGCGTTGGCCAGGCCGAGCAGCTGCTGGAACTGCTCGCGCAGGTCGTCGGCGAGGTTGTCGCGCTCGCGCTGGGTCAGCGCGGCATTGCCGCCCTGGATGGCGAGGGTGCGCGCCTGGGTGAGCAGTTCGCCCACCGAGACCAGCTTGTTTTCCATCAGCCCGAGGCTCTCGCCGGCCGCCTTCTGGGTGTCCAGGTACTGGGCGTTGAGGGCCCTGGCCTGGCCGACTTCCAGCGCCCGCGCCGCGGCGACCGGGTCGTCGGCGGGGCTGAGCATGCGCCGCCCGCTGGCCACCTGCTGCTGGGTGTGAAGGAGCTTGGCGGTCTGCTGCTGCATCGAGGACACGCCGGCGTCGAAAATCATGGAAGTGGCTATGCGCATGGCGGTCAGCGTCCCATCTCGAGCAACTGGTCGAACAGCTTGCCGGCGATCTCGATCATCTTGCCGGAGGCCTGGTAGAGCTGCTGGTAGCGCAGCAGGTTGGCCGCCTCCTCGTCGAGGTTCACCCCGGAGGCCGACTGCTGGGCGTCCTTCGCCTCCTGCAGCATGCTCTCCTGGGCGGCGGCGGTGACTTCCACCTCGCGGGTCTTGTTGCCGACGCTGCTGACGATCTGGGCGTAGGCCGACTGGTAGCTGGCGGTGCCCCCGGCCAGGGTGCTGGCGGTCTGCAGGCCGCCCAGCAGCAGCGCGTTGCGGTTGTCCGTGACGCCGCTGGCGTTGCGGCTGATGACGAAGCTGTCGCCATCGTTCGGCGTCCCGGCGAGGGTGAAGGTGAAGCCGCCCACGGTGGGAAAGCTGAAGGTCTTGCCGGCGCCCTCGGTGGCCGGGTTGTAGGCCAGCGTGCCGCCCGGGCCGCCCGTCACCGTGAATTGGTTCAGGGTCGAATCGAAGGCCAGCGTGATGTCGCCCCCCGGCGAGGCCGCCAGCGGCAGACCGGTGGTGGTGGTCACGCTGCCGGCGCTGATGCTGCCCGAGCCGAGATTGTCGGCGCCGGCGCCGGTGCGCACCGGCGCCGCGGCGGCGATGCTGCGCGCATCGGTCAGGGCCACGCCGATGTTGGCGGCGGCGTTGCGGGTGGGCTGGATCAGCCAGCTGTCGCCGGCCGCGGCGGCCCCGGCGCTGACGCTGAGGGTCAGGCCGTCGACCGTCTGCGGCAGGCCGACGCCGCTGAATACCGTGACGTTGTCCGACAGCCGGATCAGGCTGAAGCTGCCCGCCCCGGCGGCGGTCAGGCGATAGTCGCTGGCGGTGAGGCTGGCCGGCGTCGCCGTGGCCACCCCGATCACGGCGGTGCCGGCGTAGGCCGGGCTGCTGCGGGTGATCACGGCCGGCGTCGGCGCGGTGAAGAGGTTCGCGCCGAGCGCCCCGTTCAGGTCCTGGCCGAGGCGGTGCTGGCTGTTGAAGGTCTCCGCCAGCACCAGCGCCACCCGCCCCAGGCTGTTTTGCGCCGGGTCCAGGCTCTCGCTGCGGAACTTGAGCAGGCCGCCCAGCTCCCCGCCGGAGAGCAGGGACTCCGGCATGGCGGCGGTGCCGCCGCCGCCCAGGGTGATGCCGACCACGCTGCGGCTGCTGTCCTCGGTGGCGGCGGTGGCGGTCATGGGAAAGGTCTGGGTGCCGATCACCAGCGGCTGGCCGTTGCCGATGAACACGCTGTAGCTGCCGTCCGACTCGGTCACCGCGGTGGCGCGGATCTTGGTGTTGAGGTCGGCGATCAGCTGGTCGCGCTGGTCGAGCAGGTCGTTGGGGTTCTGGCTGCTGCTCGCCGCCCGGGCGTTGATGATGCGCTGGTTGATCTCGGCCAGCTGGCTGGCGTAGGAGTTGATCTCGGTGACGACCCCGGCGATCTGGGCATCCACCCCGTCGCGGACCTCGTTGAGGCGGGTGTCGAGGCTGTGGAAGCGGGCCGCCAGGGCCTGCGCCGCCGAGAGCATCGACTGGCGCGCCGGCAGCGAGGAGGGGTTGTTCGAGACCTGGTTCACCCCGCTGAAGAAGGTCTGCAGCGCCGGCGACAGGCCGGCGTTCTGGTCGGCCAGCAAGTCGTCGACCTGCTTGATCTGCGCATAGTAGGCATCCAGCTCCGAGAGTCCGGTCCGGGCCGTCAGCACCTGGCTGGAGAGGAACTGGTTGTAGACCCGCTGGATGGTGTCGATGGTGGTGCCCTGGCCGAGATAGCCTCGGCCGAAGAGCTGCGGGGTGTTGGTGGTGGGCACCACCAGCTGCCGGTTGAAGCCGGGAGTGGCGGCATTGGCGATGTTGTGCCCGGTCGTGGCTAGCCCCGCCTGGGCCGTCATCAGGCCGGTGATGCCTATGTTGTAGATGCTGCTGCCCATGATGTGTGTTTACGGCATAGGTCCGGAAAACTTGCGTCAGCCGGTCAGTCCGGCCCGCAGCGTCTGGCCGCCGATGATGCGTTCGAGCTTCTCGGCATACATCGGATCGGTGGCATAGCCGGCCTGCTGCAGGCCGCGGGCGAAGCCGGCGGGGTCCTGCTGGTTCAGCACCCCGGCATAGCGCGGATTGGAGGCCAGCAAGGACGCGTAATCGCGGAAGGCCTCGGCGTAGGACGAATAGGCGCGGAAGCGCTCCACCGTCTTCTGCGCCGCGCCATTCAGGTATTCGGTGGTGGTGGCCTCGGCCACCGCGCCGCGCCAGCCGCGGCCGGCCTTGATGCCGAACAGGTTGTAGGTCGGCGTGCCGTCGGAGAAGCGCAATTCGGCCCGGCCCCAGCCGGTCTCCAGCGCCGCCTGGGCGATCATGAAGTGGGCCGGGATGCCGGTGGCCTGGCTGGCTTCATGGGCATGCGGCCACAGGCGACCGACGAATTCGCTGGCCGGGGCCGGCACCGCGATCTCTCTCTCCCCGCCGGGCGGGGAGAGGGTTGGGGCGAGGGGCGGCGCGGCGGCCGCCGGCCCCCTCTCCCCGGCCCTCTCCCCCGCGGCCGCGGGGGAGAGGGGGACGTTTTGCTCCGCGACGAGCCCGCGCGACAGCTGTTTCTCGATCATCGCCGCCAGCCCGGTGCTGCCGCGGGCG
Organism: Rhodocyclaceae bacterium; assembly: GCA_016791205.1. Classification (GTDB taxonomy): domain Bacteria; phylum Pseudomonadota; class Gammaproteobacteria; order Burkholderiales; family Rhodocyclaceae; genus Desulfobacillus. Next base: position 11,251 of record JAEUNH010000224.1, read on the forward strand.
GAGAGCACCTGCGCCAGCTGCTGGTCGAGCAGCGACTGGTACATGTGGCCCTGCTCGCTGTCGAAGAGGCCGTCCTTGGGCGAGGCGTCGCGCATGGCCTTCAGCACCATCTGCAGGAACACCGCCTCGACCTGCTGGGCGGCGCCCTTCAGCGCGGCGCGCGGATCCTCCTTGGCCAGCCGCTTCGACTGCGCCAGGGCATTGACGTCGAGGGCCAGCGGCTGGGTGGCGGCGGGATTCATGCCGGCCTCAGATGATTTCCAGCTCGGCGCGCAGCGCGCCGGCGGCCTTCATGGCCTGCAGGATGGCGATCAGGTCGAGCGGGGTGGCGCCGATGGCGTTGAGCGCCTTGACCACTTCGGCCAGCGAGGCGCCGGCCCTGAGCGTGAGCAGGCTGCCGCCCTGCTGGGTGAGCTGGATGTCGGCGCGCTCGGTGACCACCGTCTGGCCGGCGGAGAGCGGCGCCGGCTGGCTCACCTGCGGCTCGGAGGAGATGGTCACCGACAGGCTGCCGTGCGCCACCGCGCAGGTATCGATGGCCACCGACTGGTTCATCACCACCGAGCCGGTGCGGCCGTTGACGATGATCCGGGCGGCGCCCTGGGCCGGCTGCAGGTCGAGGTTCTCGACCAGGCCGAGGAAGGCCACGCGCCGGTCCGGCTCCTGCGGCGCCCGCACGCGGATGCGCCGTCCGTCCTCGGCGCTGGCCAGGCCGGCGCCGATGCCGATGTTGATCGCCGCGACCACCCGCTGGGCGGTGCCGAAGTCCGTGGCGTTCAGCTCGAGGAAGACGAATTCGCCCTCGCCCATCTGCATCGGCACGGCACGCTCGACGGTGGCGCCGCCGCTGATGCGGCCCACCGAGAGATGGTTGATCTGCACCTTGGAGCCGCCGGCCGAGGCGCCGGCGCCGCCCACCAGCACGTTGCCCTGGGCGATGGCGTAGACGTTGCCGTCGGCGCCCTTCAGCGGCGCCATCAGCAGGGTGCCGCCGCGCAGGCTCTTGGCGTTGCCCATCGAGGACACCGTGACGTCGATCTGCTGGCCGGCGCGGGCGAAGGGCGGCAGGCTGGCGGTGACCATCACCGCGGCGACGTTCTTCAACTGCAGCGAGGTGCCCGGCGGCAGGGTGACGCCGAGGTTGGAGAGCATGTTGACGATGCTCTGGACGGTGAACGGCGTCTGCGTCGTCTGGTCGCCGCTGCCGTCGAGGCCGACCACCAGGCCGTAGCCGATCAACTGGTTCTGCCGCACGCCCTGCACCGAGGCCAGGTCCTTGATGCGTTCGGCGTTGGCCGGCGAAGCCGCCAGGCCGAGGGCCAGCAGGCAGCAGAGAAAAGTCGTGGCGGCGCGCATGCCGGTCTCCGCTAGAAAGGCATGAAGCTGAGGAAGAAGCGCGACAGCCAGCCCATGGTCTGGGCCGAGTCGATGAAGCCGTTGGCCTTGTACTCGATGCGGGCGTCGGCCACCTGGGTCGAGGTCACCGTGTTCGAAGTGGTGACGTTGGCCGGATTGACCACGCCGGAGAAGCGGATGAACTCCTCGCCCTGGTTGATGGCCACCAGCTTCTCGCCGGAGACCAGCAGGTTGCCGTTGGGCAGCACCTCGATCACCGTGCAGGTGATGGTGCCGGTGAAGGTGTTGTTGGCGGCCGACTCGCCCTTGCCGGAGAACTTGTTGTCGTGGCTGGCCTCGGCGTTGAGGCCCTGGAAGGATTTGCCCGGCACCTTGAACAGCGTCGGCACGCTGACTTCCATCTCCTGCGAGCGTTCGGCGCTGGTGTTGGATTTCTTCGCCGCGGCGGTCTTCTCGACGATGTTGATGATGATGGTGTCGCCGACCAGGCGGGCGCGGCGGTCCTCGAACAGCGGCCGGGCGAAGGCGGCCTGGTAGATGGCGCCGTTGTTGGGGGCGACCTCGTTCCTGGCCATCGGCCGCGCCGTCATCGGCTGATGCACCGCGGTGGGCGGGGTGGTGGTGACGCAGCCGGCGAGGATCGCCGTGCTCAGCAGACAGACTTTTTCGAGGCGCATGATGGCTCCTTACAGCTGGGTCAGGCGCGCCAGCATCTGATCCGAGGTCTGGATCGAGCGCGAGTTGAGCTCGTAGGCGCGCTGGGTGGTGATCAGGTTCACCAGCTCCTCGACGGCGTTCACGTTGGAGGTCTCGACATAGCCCTGGTTGAGCAGGCCGACGCCGTTGGTGCCGGGGGTGTTGGGCGTCGCCGTGCCGCTGGAAGCGGTCTCCAGGTAGAGGTTCTGGCCCATGCTCTGCAGGCCGCCGGTGTTCACGAAGCTGGCCAGCTGGATCTGGCCGACCTGCACCGGCGTCGGCGAGCTCGTCTGCAGCACCGTGACCACGCCGTCGGTGCCGATGGTGACCGAGGTGGCGTTGGAGGGAATGGTGATCGCCGGCGACAGCGTGTAGCCGTTGGCGGTGACGATCTGGCCCTGGCTGTCCTTCTGGAAGGCGCCGTCGCGGGTGTAGCCCAGGGTGCCGTCGGGCAGCTGGATCTGGAAGAAGCCCTCGCCCTGGATGGCGACGTCGAGGCTGTTGCCGGTCTGCGTCAGGTTGCCCTGGGTGTGGATGCGCACCGTCGATATCGGGCGCACGCCGGTGCCGATCTGCAGGCCGGCCGGGATCTGGGTCTGCGCCGAGCTGGAGGCGCCGGGCTGGCGCAGGGTCTGGTAGAGCAGGTCCTCGAACACCCCGCGGGCCCGCTTGAAGCCGTTGGTGCTGACGTTGGCGAGGTTGTTGGAGGTGATGTCGAGCTGGGTCTGCTGGGCATCCAGTCCGGTCTTGGCGATCCACAGCGAGCGAATCATGATGTTCTCCTGGTTTCTAGCGTGAGGCCAGCAGCTGGGCGGCGGAACGGTCGTTCTGCTCGGCGGTGGTGAGCAGCTTCAACTGGGTTTCGTACTGGCGCGCCAGCGAGATCATCGACACCAGCTGGTCCACCACATTGACGTTGCTGCCTTCGAGGAAGCCCGAGGCCAGCTGGGCGCCGGGGTCGGCCTCGGCGGCGCCGCCGCCGCGCAGGCGGAACAGGCCGTCGGCGCCGCGCACCAGATCGGCCTCGGCCGGGTTGGCCACCTTGATGGTGCCGACCTGGGTAACGACGTTCTGGGCGCCGCTCGATGACTTGAGCGAGATCACGCCGTCCTTGGAAATGGTGATCTCGTTGTCGGGCGGGATCGAGATCGGGCCGCCGTCGCCCTGCACCGGGACGCCGCCGCGGGTCTGCAGCACGCCGTTCACATTGACTTCCAGGCTGCCGTTGCGGGTGTAGGCCTCCGAGCCGTCGGGCATCGCCAGGGCGATCCAGCCCTGGCCCTGCACGGCGACGTCGAGCGAGCGGCCGGTGTGGGTCAGCGGCCCCGGCGTGAAGTCGTCGGCGATGCTGGCCTCCACGGCGAAGACCCGCGTCGGCAGCGCCTGGCTGACCACCGGCACCGCCCGCAGCCGGTGCTCCTCGGCGCGAAAGCCGGTGGTCACGGCATTGGCCAGGTTGTGGGCCACTGCGGCCTGGCGGCCGAACAGTTCCTTGGCGCCGGTCATGGCCGTGTAGATCAGCTTGTCCATGTCGATCCCTGTCCGTGCTCCGCTGTCGGCCTATCGCTCAGCGCAGGTTGACCAGGGTCTGCAGGATCTGGTCCTGGGTCTTGATCGACTGGGCGTTGGCCTGGTAGTTGCGCTGCGCCGTGATCATCGACACCAGCTCGGCGGTGAGGTCCACGTTGGACTCCTCCACCGCCGCCGACTGCAGCACGCCGAGCGTGCCGGAACCCGGCGCGCCAACGATGGGCTGGCCGGACACCGAAGTCTCCGCCCACTGGTTGCCGCCCATCGGCTGCAGGCCGTTGGGGTTGTTGAAGTTCACCAGCACCACCTGGGCCAGGTTGCGCGACTGGCCGTTGGAATAGCGGCCCTGGACGATGCCGTCGGTGCCGATCACCACCCCGGACAGGCGGCCCGAGGTGTAGCCGTCCTGGACGATGCGGTTGACGCCGAAGTTGCTGCCGAACTGGGTGCTGCCGCTGAAGTCGAGGTTGAAGGCCAGCGGGCTGGTGGCGCCGGTGGTCACGGCGAAGGACTGGGCCAGCGGCATGGCGGTCGACAACTGGCCGGCGGCGGTGAATGCGACCGTGGTCGGCCCCACCGGGGCGGCGCCGTCGAGGTTGGTGTACAGGCTCCACTGGTTGGCCGTCGCCGTCTTGCGGAAGTAGACACCCAGCACGTGGCCGTTGCCGAGGGTGTCATAGACCGTCATCGAGGTCGAGGCGTTGTAGGAGGTCGGATCGGCGATCGAGAAGGCGGCCGCCGGCACGGATTGGCGCGAATCCAGGTTGAGGCCGACGGTGGCGAGGGTGGTGGACTGCGGCGTCAGGTCGGAGGTATCCACCTGGATCTCCGCCGGCGTCGAGGGCACGATCACCCCGGTGGCGGTGGCGGCGTAGCCGGTCAGGCGGTAGCTGGCGGCGTTCACCACATAGCCGTCCTTGTCGATCAGGAACTGGCCGTTGCGGGTGTAGCTGATGGCGCCGTTGTCGCTCATGCGGAAGAAGCCGCCGCCGTTGATGGCGACATCGAGCGGATTGTTGGTGACGCTGATGTTGCCCTGGGTGAAGGTCTGCTTCACCGAGTTGATGGTGGTGCCGATGCCGACCTGGCCGGCGCCGCCGCCGGTGAGCGAGGCGGCGAAGACGTCGGCGAACTGCGCCCCCGACGACTTGAAGCCGACGGTGCTGGAGTTGGAGACGTTGTTGCCGATGGCGTCGAGCGCCTTGGCCGAACTGTTGAGACCGCTAAGACCTTGCTGGAAGCTCATTGCATCCTCCTTACAGAATTTCCCTGACATCCGACATCTTGAACAGGCCGAGCGAGCCGACGTTCAGACTGACGCTGTCGCCGCTGCGCGCCACGCTCGACACCACACCCCATTCCAGGCTGCGGGCGACGACGGCATCCTCGCCGCGCAGCGCCTTCACCGTCACGGTGTAGACGCCGTCGACCGCCGCAGTGCCGCTGTCCGTCTTGCCGTCCCAGGTGAAGCCTTTGGCGCCGGCCGGCAGCGCGCCCAGTTCCTGGGTTCTCACGACCAGGCCGCTGCCGTCCTTGATGGTGACGCTGACGCGGTCCGCCGGCCCGTCGAGCTCGACGCCGCCCAGCGCACCGCCGCCGGCGAGCAGCAGGCCCGAGCCGGGCACCAGCACGCCGTGGCCGACCATCGCCGCGGCCTGCATGGCCTGGTTCTGGCTGTTGCCCTCGAGGATCATTTTCAGCGTGGCATTCAGCTTCTCGATGCCGTCCACCGTGCTGATCTGCGCCAGCTGCGAGGTCATCTGGGCGTTGTCCATCGGGTTGAGCGGGTCCTGGTTCTTCAGCTGCGTCACCAGCAGCTTGAGGAAGCGGTCCTGCGGGTTGACGTCCTTGGCGTCGACCGCCTCCTTGTCGCGGGCGGCGTTGAGGCTGGCGAACAGCGCCTGGGCGGGACTGGCGGCGGTCTGCTGCACGGCTGTAGTCATGGTCTTCCTCTTGGTTGGCTTACTGGCCGAGCGCCAGGGTTTTCTGCATCAGCGTCCGGGCGGTGTTCATCACCTCGACGTTGGACTGGTAGGCGCGCGAGGCGGAAATCATGTTCACCATCTCCTCGACGACGTTCACGTTCGGCATGGCCACCATGCCCTGCCCGTCGGCCGCCGGGTTCTTCGGGTCGTAGACCATGCGCGGCGGCGCCGCGCTGTCGACCACCCCGGTGACGCGCACGCCGACGCCGCCGCCCTCGACCGGCCTGGCGGCGAACACCACCTGCCGGGCGCGGTAGGGCTGGCCGTCCGGGCCGGCCACCGAATCGGCGTTGGCCAGGTTGCTGGCCACGGCGTTGAGCCGCGCCGACTGCGCCGCCAGCGCCGAGCCGGCGATGTTGAAAACGCTGAGCATGCTCACGGTCCGCGCCCTCCCTTACTGGCTCTGCAGCGCCGACTGGACCTGGCGCAGCAGCTGGTTGATGAAGGTGATGCCGGCTTCGTACTGGACGGCGTTCTCGGCGAAGGCCGCGCGTTCGACGTCCATGTCGACCGTGTTGCCGTCCACGCTGGACTGGGTCTCGCCGCGATACTTCAGCGACGCGCCGGCCGGCGCGCCGTTGCCGGCGGAAAGGTGGCCCGCCGCCGTCCGGACCAGGCCCAGCTGGCCGCCCATGGCGCCTTGCAAGCTGGCCTTGAAATCGATGTCGCGGGCCTTGTAGTGCGGCGTGTCGGCGTTGGCGATGTTGGACGCCAGCACCTCCTGCCGGTAGGCGCGCAGGGAAAGCGCCCTTTGGTGAAAGCCCAGCTCGCTGTCGATCCGGTTGATCATCCTTGCCTCGAACGGTTGGTGTCTGCCGACCTATCTGCATCATCCATGCCAGGCATCCTAGGCCGGTGCGGGCGGCAACGATTGGCCGAAAAGCGGCGGAAAGCCCGGGCATTCCCCGGGACGGGCGGCAGCCGCTGTCGGCGTGCGGCAATATTTGCCGCACGGTCAACGACGCCTTGCCTGCCGGCGTTGCCCATGATTGAATCGCCGCCATGAACCCTCGCGCCTTCCTCTGCCTTTCGATCTGGGCCCTGCTGCCCGCCCTGCTGGCGCCCGCCGCCAGCGCCCGCCAGGAACCGGCCGAGGTCAAGCGCGTCATCGAGGATTTCCTGCGGGTGCAGACCAAGGGCCTGCCGGGCCAGGCCAGCTTCAGCGTCGGCGCCATCGACCCGCACAACCAGCTGGCGCCCTGCCCGGCCCTGGAGGCCTTCCTGCCGGCCGGCGCCCGGCCCTGGGGCCGCAGCAATGTCGGCGTGCGCTGCCAGGTCGAGGGCGGCTGGTCGATCTTCGTGCCGGTGCAGGTGAAGGTGGTCGGCACTTACTACGTCACCGCCCGACCGCTGGCGCGCGGCCAGATCGTCGCCGTGGGCGACCTGGCGCAGCGCAGCGGCGACCTGGCCGAACTGCCCGCCGGCGTCGTCACCGAGACGGCCCAGGCCGTCGGCAAGTCGCTCAATGTCGGGCTGCAGTCCGGCCAGATCCTGCGCAGCGACAGCCTGCGCGCGCCGCCGGCGGTGCTGCAGGGCCAGGGCGTCAAGGTAGTCTCCAAGGGCAAGGGCTTCCAGGTGGCCACCGAAGGCAAGGCCCTCAACAACGCCGCCGAAGGCCAGGTGGTGCAGGTGCGCACCGCCTCCGGCCAGACCCTTTCCGGCATCGCCCGGAGCGGCGGGGTAGTGGAGGTCGGTTATTAATCCGTGATACGGAATCCGTTTTAGGATCATGTCCTTGCAATTTCGTGCTAAAGTTTTTCCGCGACCTGCCGTAAGGAACACCTGAGGTCACACTTTTCAAGGAAAACAGCCGTGAAAATCGACAATTCCGTAGGTTCAGTCGGCGGACTGACGAGCAGCGAATCCAAGCCGCGCCAATCCAAGGGCCCGGCCTCCGCGCCGGCCGCCTCGGGCGAGAAGGTCGAACTTTCCTCGCTGGCTTCCCAGATGCAGGAAGTCGAGGCCGCCCTGGCCAACGTGCCGGTGGTCGATTCCGGCCGGGTGGCCGAGATCAAGCAGGCCATCGCCGAGGGCCGCTTCCAGGTCGATGCCAGCAAGGTGGCCGACGGCCTGATCGAAAGCGTGCGGCAGATGATCGCCTCCCAAGCGCGCAGGGCCTGAGCATCAGCGACGCCCTCCCCTCATTGCCGGACCTGCTCGCCGAGGAAGCCGCGCAGCTGCGCGCCTTCCTCGCGCTGCTTGAAGCCGAACAGCAGGCGCTCGCCGGCGGAGACGTCGACCGCCTGCTGGCGTTCGCCGCCGACAAGAACACGCATTTCACCCACCTCAGCCGGCTCGGCGAAGCGCGCGGTATGGCCCTGACGGCCGCCGGCTGCGGCGCCGACCGGCAGGGCCAGGAGCAGTGGCTGCGCCAGAACCCCGGCCAGGCCGGCGCCCGCAAAGCCTGGGGCGAATTGCTGGCGCTGGCCGAAAAGGCGCGCGCCATGAACCAGACCAACGGCCAGCTCATCGCCACCCGCCTGGCCAACAACCAGCAGGCGCTCTCGGCGCTCATGGCCGCCGCCAACCAGGCGGCGCTCTACGGCCCCGACGGCCAGGCCCGGCCGCTCGGCAGCGGCCGCAGCCTCGGTTCCGTCTGATCCCTATTCCTTGACCGGCAGTTCCTTGATGTCGTCGGGGTGCTGCGCCTCGATGAGGATGGTGACCCGGCGGTTGCGGGCGCGGCCCTCCGGCGTGTCGTTGGAGTCCACCGGCCGCTGCTCGCCGTAGCCCGTCGCCGTCAGGCGCGGCGCCGCCACTCCGGCCTCGACGAACAGCCGCACCACGCTGGAGGCGCGGGCGCCGGACAGTTCCCAGTTGGAAGGGAATTGCGAAGTGGCGATCGGCGTCGGGTCGGTATGCCCCTCGACGGTGATGGGGAAGTCGGCCGGCGCGGCCACCTCGGCCACGGCCCGCAGCGCCTTCACCGCCGCCGGCTGCAGGCGGGCCTCGCCCACCGGGAACAGCACGCTGGCGTTGATCTCCACGGTGATCCCCTTCAGCCCCTCGCTGACCCGGACCTTGCCCTCCTTCACCAGCGGCGCCAGGGCCTGCAGGATGTCCTTGGCCATCTCCCGCATCTGCTCGCGGGACTGCTGCTTGCGCTGCTCCTCGCGCAGCTGGGCCGGGGAGACCGGCGGCCTGGGCCGGATCTGCGGCAGGGCCTGCGCCGGCGCTGGCGCGTTCGCCCCCGGCGCGACCTGCTGGCCGCGGGTATTGATGTTCACGTTGCGGAAGGCCGTCACCAGAGAATCCGACAGCACCCGGTACTTGCCCTCGTTCACCGTGGACAGCGAGTACATCACCACGAAGAAGGCGAACAGCAGGGTGATGAAGTCGGCGTAGGAAACCAGCCAGCGTTCGTGGTTGTCGTGTTCTTCGGCGTGGGCGCGGGCGTGGGCGCGGCGGCGCATGGCAGTCCAGTCTGGGTGGGCCAGACTGGATTAACGGCAGCCGGAGGCAATACTTGATGCGGCCGGTCGCCGTGCCGCGCAGACCGACTTTTCAGCATTGTGCAAAATATCCGTAGAAAATTTGGCGTGAGGTTGGGATAATCCCCTCATGAATAAACCCGCCCGAAATACCGAACTGGCGCTCGACCATGCCCAGTGGCTGCCGCCGGATATCGGCCACATTTCGGATCATCAGACCGACCTGCCACGGATTGCCAAGGACCCAAAGCTAACAGCGGCCATCGAAGCGCAGCTTTCCCAAATTCCAACCACGCACGACCTCTATCGGCACGATTCGCGGACCATCGGCTTCCTGCCGCAGAACAGCGTGCATCTGGTCGTCACCTCCCCACCCTACTGGACGCTCAAGGATTACAATCCCGGCGAAGGCCAGATGGGCTACATCGAGGATTACGAACACTTCCTGAACGAGCTCGACAGGGTCTGGCAGTCCTGCTTCGACGCGCTGGTTCCCGGAGGCCGACTGATTTGCGTAGTTGGTGACGTTTGTCTGTCGCGCCGGCAGAACAAGGGCGAGCATGTCGTAATGCCCCTCCATGCCTCGATTCAAGAGCATTGCCGCAAGATCGGTTTCAATAATCTCGCCCCGATCATCTGGCACAAGATCGCCAATGCCGCCTACGAGGCCAGCGGCAGCGGTGGCGGT
>JAEUNH010000244.1 GCA_016791205.1 Rhodocyclaceae bacterium
GCAAAACCGGGATTCCGGCCAGCGCCGGACTGACGAACGGGGACCGTCGTCCCGGCGTAGGCCGGGACCCAGAGGGCGGTGGACCGAATGTAAGAAGCAAAACCTGGATTCCGGCCTGCGCCGGAATGACGGAGCGGGATCGTCGTCCCGGCGCAGGCCGGGACCCAGAGGGCGGTGGAACGATTGAAAGAAGCAAAACCTGGATTCCGGCCTGCGCCGGAATGACGAAGCAGGATCGTCGTCCCGGCGCAGGCCGGGACCCAGTCGGCGGTGGAACGATTGAAAGAAGCAAAACCTGGATTCCGGCCTGCGCCGGAATGACGGAGTGAGCGGCCTGCGCCGGAATGACGAAGTGAGCGGCCTGCGCCGGAATGACGGAGCAAGCGGCCTTCGCCGGAATGACGACTAAGGGAACACAAGGGTACTGACATGAACTTCCAGCAATTCCTGCTCATCCTCCACGCCCGGCTGCGGATCGTCCTCTACACGCTCGGCGCCACCGTCGCCACCACGCTCGTCGTCAGCCTGCTGCTGCCCAAGCAATACACCGCCGGCACCGCCGTCGTCGTCGACGTCAAGTCGCCCGACCCGATCATGGGCATGGTGCTGCCGGCGATGGTCGCCCCCGGCTACATGGCCACCCAGGTCGACATCATCCAGAGCGACAAGGTCGCCCAGCGCGTCGTCAAGATGCTCAAGCTCGACCAGAACCCCAAAGTGCAGGAAGACTGGCGGGAAGACACCGAAGGGCAGGGCAGCATCGAAGCCTGGCTCGGCGCGCTGCTCAAGAAGAAGCTCGACGTCAAGCCCTCGCGCGAGAGCAACGTCATCACCATCAACTACACCGCCACCGACGGCAAGTTCGCCCAGGTCATCGCCAACGCCTTCGCCCAGGCCTACATCGAAACCAACATCGAACTGCGCGTCGAGCCCGCCAAGCAATACGCCACCTGGTTCGACGCCCGCAGCAAGCAACTGCGCGACGGCCTCGAAGCCGCCCAGGCCAAGCTCTCCGCCTACCAGCGCGAAAAGGGCATCGTCGCCCTCGACGAGCGCCTCGACATCGAAACCTCCCGGCTGGCCGAACTCTCCACCCAGCTCGCCATGGCGCAGGGCCAGAAGGCCGACACCCAGTCGCGCCAGACCCAGGCCCGCGGCGACGCCGAATCCCTGCCCGAAGTCATGCAGAACTCGCTCATCCAGAGCCTCAAGTCCGACCTTGCCCGCCAGGAAAACAAGCTCAACGAAGTCGCCGGCCAGCTCGGCCAGAACCACCCCCAGTACAAACGCCTCAAGGACGAAACCGACTCCATGCGCGCCAAGGTCGAAGCCGAGATCAAGCGCGTCGCCACCAGCGTCGGCACCGCCAACCGCGTCAACACCATGAAGGAATCCGAGCTCAAGGGCGCCATCGAAGCCCAGAAAAACCGCGTCCTCGAGCTCAAGAAACAGCGCGACGAACTCTCCGTCCTGCAGCGCGAAGTCGAAAGCGCCCAGCGCGCCTACGAGCTCGTCAGCCAGCGCCTGACCCAGACCAACCTCGAAAGCCAGATCAGCCAGACCAACGTCGTCATGCTCAACCCCGCCGACGAGCCGCTGCAGCCCTCCAGCCCCAAGATCCTGCTCAACCTCGCACTCTCGATCTTCCTCGGCGGCATGCTCGGCGTCGGCGCCGCCCTGCTGATGGAAATGATGGACCGCCGGGTGCGCTCCGCCGCCGACCTCGTCGAAGCGCTCGACCTGCCGCTGCTCGGCATCCTCGACGCCCGCGCCGGCGCACCGAAGAGCCGCTTCGGCTGGCTGAAACAGAAACGCAAACCGGCGATGGCCTGATGACGAAGTGGCCCGTCGTCCCGGCGAAGGCCGGGACCCAGTACAGAGGTTAGAGGACTGACGAAGGGAAAACCCTGGATTCCGGCCTGCGCCGGAATGACGAAGCAGGGCCCAGACAAAGGAACCAAGACATGACCACAGCACCCGCCAACGTACCCAGCTTCCTGCGCAAGGACGCCCACGACCTGCCGCCCGCCGCGCGCGAGCGCTCCATCGGCGCCATCCTCATCGACGCCGGCAAGCTCACCCCCGAAGGCGCCGAGCAGATCCTGCGCATGCAGAAAGAGCAGGGCCTGCGCTTCGGCGAAGCCGCCGTGCGGCTCGGCCTCGTCTCCGAAGCCGACATCCGCTTCGCCCTCTCGCGGCAGTTCGACTACTCCTACCTCCTGCCCGGCGACGGCAAGGTCAGCGAAGAGCTGATCGCCGCCTTCAACCCCTTCAGCCCGCAGGTCGAAGCCCTGCGCGCCCTGCGCAGCCAGCTCATGCTGCGCTGGTTCACCGGCGAGCCCGAAAACAAGGCCCTCGCCATCGTCAGTCCCGGCCGCGGCGAAGGGCGCAGCTACCTCGCCGCCAACCTCGCCATCGTCTTCTCCCAGCTCGGCGAGCACACCCTGCTGATCGACGCCGACATGCGCAACCCGCGCCAGCACCGGCTCTTCAGCCTCGCCAACAAGAGCGGGCTCTCCTCCATCCTCGCCGGCCGCGGCGAAGCCGGCGCCGTCGAACGCATCCCCGCCTTCCAGGACCTCTCCATCCTGCCGGCCGGCGCCACCCCGCCCAACCCGCAGGAACTGCTCGGCCGGCCCATGTTCGCCTCGCTGCTCGGCGAATTCGCCAACGAGTTCGACGTCATCATCGTCGACACCCCCGCGCTCGAATGCGGCGCCGACGCCCAGACCATCGCCGTGCGCGCCGGCGCCGGCGTCCTCGTCGCCCGCAAGCACCACAGCGCCCTCGGCGCCCTCCAGCAACTCGCCGCCGACCTCCGCCACGCCACCGCCAACGTCGTCGGGGTGGTGCTCAACGACTTCTGATGGCGGCCGCCGATCGTCACCCCGGCGGAGGCCGGGGTCCAGTACGGCCGTGGGAAAACCCCTGGATTCCGGCCTTCGCCGGAATGACGAGGAAGATTCGTCACCCCGGCGGAGGCCGGGGTCCAGTACGGCCGCGGCAAAACCCCTGGATTCCGGCCTGCGCCGGAATCAAAAGCACCGTATAAGGTGCCGATAGAGGTACCATTAGCACTATTATCGGCACTCATAGGAATAAAAATGAACACTTTATCCGCAATAGAGCTCAAGCGACGCGGCATTGCCGCCATCGAGGAAGGGCTGCGCAAAGGGCCCCTGCATCTCGTCAAGCGCAA